>NZ_CP036498.1:300000-600000 GCF_018279705.1 Tardiphaga alba | reverse complement strand
TCGGGCCGAGCGCACCGAGCACCGGCGGTTCGGCCGACGGCGCCCAGCGCTGCGTGAACAGGAAGGAGAAACCGAACTCCTTCAGCGCCGGCCACGCACCTGCGATCAGCGACAGGATGATGCCGCCGAGAATGAAGAGCACCGACAGCGCCGAGATGCGCGTCAGCCAGTAGAAAAACTGGTCACCGGTCTTGAATGCGTTGAGCGCCTTGGCGCGGTCATACGGTCCAGCGGCGTCCATCGAAGAGCTCTGTACGGCCATATCTGCCACGCCCAGTCCCCTGTGTTGTTATTTGATACCCGAAACACGACACCCTGAATGGGCCTGTCAGGGCGTGAAACGCGAAAAGAAAAAGTGAAATCAGCTAGAAAGAAGCGGAGGAGAGATGCCCCTCTCCTCCGCGCAAGAGCGAAAGCTTAGCTCTTGATGTCCGAAGACCAGGTCTTTTCGATCAGCTTGACGACCGAGTCCGGCATCGGGATGTAGTCGAGTTCTTCGGCAGCCTTGCCGCCCTTTTCGAACGACCACTTGAAGAACTTCAGCGCTTCAGCCGACGCCGCCTTGTCGGTCGGGGTCTTGTGCATGAGGATGAAGGTCGCAGCGGTGATCGGCCACGAAGCGTCGCCCGGCTGGTCGGTCAGGATCACGTAGTAACCCGGAGCCTTGGCCCAGTCAGCGTTGGCAGCAGCGGCCTGGAAGGCAGCGATGGTCGGCTGCACCGGCTTGCCGGCCTTGTTGACCATGCCGGTGGAGGTCAGCTTGTTCTGCTTGGCATAGGCGTATTCGACATAACCGATGGCGTTCTTGGTCTGGCCGACGTTGCCAGCAACACCTTCGTTGCCCTTGGCGCCAACGCCAACCGGCCACTCGACGGCGGTACCGGTACCGACCTTGGTCTTCCAGTCAGCCGAAGCCTTGGAGAGATAGTCGGTGAAGTTGAAGGTGGTGCCCGAACCGTCCGAACGACGAACCACGGTGATCGCAGCCGACGGCAGCTTCAGCTTCGGGTTCAGCTTGGCGATCGCGGCGTCGTCCCACTTGTTGACCTTGCCGAGATAGATATCGGCCAGCACTTCGCCCGAGAGGACGAGCTCGCCCGACTTGATGCCTTCAAGGTTCACGACCGGAACGATCGCGCCCATCACCATCGGCCACTGAACCAGGCCGTCCTTTTCGAGCTGCTCAGCCTTGAGCGGCGCGTCGGTGGCACCGAAGGTCACGGTCTTAGCCTGGATCTGCTTGATGCCAGCGCCCGAACCGATCGACTGGTAGTTCAGACCGTTGCCGGTTTCCTTCTTATAGGCGTCAGCCCACTTCGAGTAGACCGGAAACGGGAACGTCGCACCGGCACCAGTGATGTCGGCAGCGAAGGCCGAGGTCGAAGCGGCCACCAGGCCGGCAGCGACGATCGCTTTGAGGAATTTCATGGGTATCTCCAATCTGTCGTGAGCTCCACGCCGAATGCGCCTTGCTGTGCTCACGCCGCCCGTTTAGGGGCGGACGATTGTGCTTTTATGATAGTTCCGTGACACCTAGATGACACGATCAACCCATTGAAATAGCGATAGAATATCGATTCCGACGCTCGATTTTGCGCGCAAAAAAGCCGTTTGCGCGGCCATTCATGACAGCCCCAAGAACGCCCTCAGAGCGGGCGTTCAACGGTTAACAATCTGTTTCCAAAGCGGGATTTCGGCTGACGCCGCGGCGCGCGATACCATCAGGCCGCGGGTGCGGCGTTTTGTGACAGCGCCTTGGGCAGCGGGAACGCGGCCGTGAAAGTCGCGCCCTGCTTGGGCACGCTTTCGATCAGCAAGCGACCGCGGTGACGGTTGAGAATGTGCTTCACCAGCGACAGGCCCAGCCCGGTTCCGCCCTGCGCACGGCTATCGCCGACATCCACCCGATAGAAGCGCTCCGTCAGACGCGGCAGATGCTCGGGCGCGATGCCGGGCCCGAAATCGCGTACGGACACCCGGATCTCGGACACGCCTTCGGTCGTCGAGGCATGCACCAGACTGACCACCACCCGCTCCCCGGAGGCCCCGTATTTCAGCGCGTTCTCGATCAGATTCTCGAAGACCCGCAGCAGCTCTTCCCGGTCGCCAGCGACCATTTCGGGGCCGTCCGGCAACTCCATCTCGATCTTCACGCCACGCTCATTGGCGAGAAGCTCCAGACTATCGCCGACCTGGCGGATAATCGGCGTGATGTCGATCTGGGTATCAGGGCGGACATGCGCCGAAAGCTCCACACGCGACAGCGACAGCAGATCGTCGATCAGCCGTGCCATGCGGGTGGCCTGGATGTGCATGATGCCGAGAAAGCGCTCGCGCGCTTTCGCGTCGTCCTTCGCGGGCCCCTGCAGCGTATCGATGAAGCCCGACAACGCCGCGAGCGGCGTACGCAGCTCGTGGCTGGCATTGGCGACGAAATCGGCGCGCATTTCTTCGACCCGCCGGATCGGCGTCTGGTCGTGGAACGTCATGAGCATGCACGTATCCGTGCCGCCGAATGCAGTCGGTACCGGAACGGGCGTCACCACCAGATCCATCCAGCGATCAACCGGAACGTGATTCACATAGGACGTCCGACGCGGCTCGGTATTGGCAATGGCCTCGCGCAGCGCTGCGATGATTTCGGGCGACCGCAGTGCGAATTGCGCGAGTTCGCCCTTACGCAGCGCCGGCGCCAGCTGGGCGGCGGCGGCATTGAGATGAATGACGCGTCCTGCGCGATCGAGCAGCACGGCAGGATCCGGAATACCACCGACAATGGCGCGCACGGCAGGCTGTTCGACAGGATTGATCATGGCGTCGTCTTGCGTGGCTTCACCATCATGCAGGCGCCACGGCACGAGCGCCGCACCCGCGATGCAGGCGAAGACGATACCGGCGCGAAGCGGCGATAATTCACCGAAAAACACGAGTGCAGCGAGCGCGAGACCTGCGACCAGCAGGACAATCGCGGAATGCCGCAATCGGTCCGGCCACGGCGAGAACATGGTCGAGGGAGAAGCTTCGATAGCCATCTGGGGCAGTGTCTCTTCCTGCTGCCGCTTCTTCGCGTTATCCGGCGCCGGAGCCACCGTGTTTTTTCAGGGACTGGCCAACGCCAGGCTGAGGCTCATCCGCGATCTGCTGCAGCTTCTTTGATCGCGCCCCGACAATAAGCTCCCGAAACGTCAGTAACATGACTGAGATAAAGAAGGGAGCAAGGTAGTAAAGCACCCGGAACAGCAGCATGCCGGCCAGGAGTTGATCCTGGTCCATCATTTCGAGGCCGACCAGCATGGCGGCGTCGAACACCCCAAGCCCGCCCGGGGAATGGCTGGCAAAGCCAAGCAGGGTCGCCGAGACGAACACCACCGCCACGGTGACAAAGTCCACGCCGGGCGTATTCGGCACCAGCATATACATCGCCAGTGCGCAGAAACCGAGATCGACGATGCCGATCACGATCTGCAACAGGGTCAGCGGCCCGCCCGGCAGCACCACCGACCATGGCCCGCGACCGACGCTGCGCGGCTTCATCCACACCCAGATGACATAGCCGACCAGGCCGGCGAGGACGACATAAGCGAGGACGCGATTGACCGCAGGCGGCACCTGGTTGATCGCACTGGCCGCTTCCGGATGATAGGCGATGCCCATGCCCAGCACGGCGAGATTGCCGAGCCAGAACGTCAGGCCGGCGAGAAAGACGATCTTGGCGACATCTACCGCCGACAGATTCCACGCCGAATAGATGCGATAGCGCACCGCGCCGCCGGTAAAGACTGACGCGCCGACATTGTGGCCGATGGAATAGCTGGTGAACGCAGCAAGCGCATTGATGCGATACGGCACGTCCCGACGCCCGATGGTGCGGACGGCAAACCAGTCATAGAAGGTCAGGGTGAAATAGGCTGCGGCCACCGATAGCGCGGACAGTACGATCAGCCGCGGTTCGGTTTCGGCGATGAACTTCAGAACCCGCGCCGTATCGACGTTACGGAGCTTATGGTAGAGCATCCAGCAGGCGATGCCGATGACCGCGATGCTGGCAAGCACACCGAGTTTGTGCAGGATTTGCTTCTCGCGCAGAAACGTGGCCGTCCTGCGTATTGCTTCCAGCATCTCTACCTCGAATGCGACCCCAACCGCTGGGACGTCGGACCAATCCTGTCAGACCCGCTTGGGCGGAACCGCTACCTCATCACTTTCACCGGGCCGTTTCCAGCACATCCGTCGTAGCGCGTTTCGTGCCGAAACGGAATCCGAATGACGAGAATAAACACGAGCCCACTCAGTATATTAGGCGAGGCCTAATAAACTATCAGCGGATCCCGCCGGCCGCTGCGGCAAATTGCAGCCTCGCATGGATCGGCAGAATTGTCGCCGGCTAGACGGACGCTTTGGCGACAAGACGTTGGAAGAATAGAAGATCCAATTCCGGCGCTTTGCCATTGAGACCCGTCAAAATGGCGTGTGCCTGCCCGCGGTGATGGGTCTGGTGGTTGAACCAGTGCGCCAGCAATGGCAGCAACGGCTCCTCGAATTCCTCCGGCGTCGAAACCCGCCGGAATTTGATGGTGCCGGCGATCTTCGCCTCGTCGAGTGCATCGACGAATGTGACGATGCGATCATCCTCAGCCTCGCGCGCGAGACGCAGGGTCGCCAGATCATCATGCAGGATGGCATCGAGCCGATCGGCTGCCTCGCCGGTGCCTGTAAAGCGCTTCAGCCAGATGCGATCCGTGACAAGCAGATGGTTGAGCGTGCCGTGCAGCGACTTGAAGAAAACGCCGCGATCGGCACGATACTGCTCATCGGGCAAGCCCGAGGCTGCATCATAAAGCAGGCCGTTAGCCCATCGGTTGTAGCGGCCAAACGTCTGATACTGCGCAAGGAGCGACATCTACTATTCCCGCTCCCTCAGTGAAACCGCGCCTGCTGCTTTGTCACCACGATATCGCGCAGCCACGAGCCGATGGCGCAGCCGACGATGTAGAAGCCGAACAATGCCAGGCCGAGATCGAGCCAGTAACCGAACCGGCCCGGAACGAGCTTTGCAGCCGCGACGCCGACAATGATGACGGCGAGCACCGACAATCGCTGAATCCAGGCCCGGGGCACGGACCGGCCGCGATAAACCACGGCGACCCAGCCCATACAAAAGCCGATCAGGAGGGCACCGAGAAGCCAG
This sequence comes from Tardiphaga alba, assembly GCF_018279705.1. Taxonomy (NCBI): domain Bacteria; kingdom Pseudomonadati; phylum Pseudomonadota; class Alphaproteobacteria; order Hyphomicrobiales; family Nitrobacteraceae; genus Tardiphaga; species Tardiphaga alba. The sequence continues at coordinate 594,812 of NZ_CP036498.1, read as the reverse complement.
CCCCAAAGAAACGTTGCGAGATAGGTCATGGATTTGGCCTCACCACGAATTCGATCCGGCGGTTCTGGGTCTTGCCATCTTCCGTGTCGTTACCGGCGATGGGCTGGCTGGCACCGTAGCCCGAGGTCTCGAACCGATCCGCAGGCAACCCCGCTTTGACGAGATAGTCTTCAACAGCGGCGGCTCGTTTTTCGGACAGCGTCTGATTGAACGCGGCATCACCGTCCCCGTCGGTGTGACCGACGATATCGAAACGGGTCATCGGGCAGCGCATGGCGATCTCGACCAGCCGATCCAGCAGGCCGGCCGAGTCCGCATTGATGCTGGCGCTCGATGACTCGAAGCGGATGCGACCCTTGGTCAGATTTTGCTTGAACAATTGCTGGCAGACGCTCGCATCCACGGGCGCAGCCGCAGGCTTCACCGAGATCTCCGGTTTCGCCTGCCAGCCTTGCGGCAACTCCTTGCCAAGACCCGCACGGATTTGCTCCGCGGCGGCGTCATAGAGCGCATCACCCGACAGTTTGACCTCGCGGTCGTTGATCACCAGCGTCCCCGTCGACAGGCGCGAGAGCGCCCCGAGCGCCGACGTGGCACCTGCAGCGAAATTGGCGGGCGCGCCGATACTGGCCTTCAGATTGTCAACGATCTTGTCGTTGGTGAATTTGCGCGCCACTGCTGCCACAAGCGCAGCATGAACATTGTTGTCAGGCACATAGCCGCTGAGGGTCAGCGTATTCGCGACAGGGTCTTTGTTGGCCTGGAACACGTAAGGCGGCGCCTTGATGTCATTCGCGGCAACCGCAAAGCCTTCCGGAAGATTCTTCAGCGCGGCAGCGATCGCCTCGCGTCCACCGAGGTCGCGGGCCATGCCCGTCATGCTGATATTGGTATCCATGATGGTCGCCTTGCCTTCCTTCAGCTTGGCAACCTGATCGAGCAGCAGGATCGCTGCCGCATCGAAACGCGGCGGCGCGCCACGCTTCAGACCCGTGCGATCGGACACTTCAGTGCCTGGAAGAGCGGCCTTCGCCGCCTCGGCGATCCGCGCCTTGCTGGCCGGCAGCGGCGCCGTTCCCCACAGCGTCACGCGCACATTGTCGCGCTCGGCAACCCAAACGAACGGCTTGGCCTCCGCGACCAGGCGCGTTCCGTCATTGACCATCCGCACACCCGGCGTCGCTTCCACAGAGCCAACGGCGCTGCGGCGCCCCTCTTCCGAGAATGCTTCCGCAGAGAATGTGACATCGCGGCCGGCGACGGTGATCTGCGATTTATCAAGAACTGTGCTTTTCAGCACTTCGGTACTGCGCGCCGTTAAGTCCGCTTCCAGAGGAAGCGTGCTAAACCAGGCTGCGGCGCCCCAGAGGATGGCGAGTGGAATAAGCCCTGGCCACCATTTGGCACTCCACCTGTAAAAACCGTGCATTCGTCGTCCTGCGGGAATGGGAAACAGAGAGAAAACAAACCCTTGCGGGACTGTCAAACTGAAATCAAGGCTGCCCTACCGGCGCGGCCAAGGGTATTGGAATAACGCTTTGTTCAATCGTTTCTGATCATGTCTTTGGGTCGCATTCCATTGTTCGGCTACAAAATGAAGCAGATTCGCAACACGATCATTCGCGCCGGACTGGATGCCTTGTATTTCAGCGGCGCGCATCGGGTATTACGTTCCTTTTTCGGCGGCGTGGGCACCGTCTTCATGCTGCACAATGTGCGCCCCGCACATTCCGGCACATTCCAGCCCAACCGCCACCTCGAGATCACCCCCGACTTCCTGCGTGCCACGCTGGCTTATCTGCGCGCCACCGATGTCGATATCGTGACCTTGGACGAGATGCAGCGCCGCCTGACCGAACAGGACTTTTCCCGCCGCTTCGTCTGTTTCACCTGTGACGACGGCTACCGAGATAATCGTGACCACGCCTTGCCGGCGATGCGGGATTTCGACGCGCCGTTCTCCGTTTTCGTGACCAGCGACTTCGCCTCGGGAACCGGCCGACTGTGGTGGATCGCGCTGGAGCGCCTCATCGCCAAAGCCGACCGCATCGAAGCGGCCATCAACGGCAACACGGTGCGCCTGAACAGCGCGACGCTGCAGGACAAGGAGATAGCCTTTGGCCGCCTGCATGACTGGTTGCGCGGCCTCTCCGAAGCCGATCTGAGCCAGCAGATGACGACGCTGTGCCGACAACAGGGGATCGACGAAGAAGCGATCAGCCGCGAACTTTGCCTGTCATGGGAAGAGTTGAAGCCGTTCGCCGCAGACCCACTTGTGACCATCGGCGCCCATACGCTGAGCCATTGCAATCTGGCCAAGCAGACCGAAGCCGATGCGATGCGCGAGCTTGCTGCCAGCCGAGCCAATATCGAGAACACGTTGCAGCGCGCCGCGGTACATCTCGCTTACCCCTATGGCGACCGCGCCGCGGCCGGTGCGCGCGAATTTGCACTGGCACAGACGGCCGGCTTCCAGACGGCGGTGACGACAAGGCCTGGTGTGATCTCGGCGGAACACGCGGCATGCCTTACCGCGCTGCCGCGCGTGTCGCTGAACGGCAATTATCAGGACACACGCTATCTGCCGGTTCTCACCTCCGGCGCCGCCACGGCAATGTGGAACGGCTTTCAGCGCGCGGGCCAAGGCTGAGGCAAAAGGCTGAAGTAAAGGCTGAAACGAAACAGCCGCAGCACAAGGCTGCGGCTCTCGTTCCATTAACTGCCAGCGAATGCGCTGAACTCAGACCCCTGTAACGACCTGCTTGGGATCCGGCGGGAAATAGGTCCCGGACATCGGATCGACCCAGCAGAGGTGCTCGTTGACGGACACGACACCGGCGACATTCTCGGCCGCGACCACGATGGCCCGACGGACTTTCTCGTCGGTAATAAAGCCGATGATGTCCACCACGCCATCCTTAACCCGCACTTCCAGGCCCGCTGGCACCCATTCCTGCTGATGCAGCACTGCGAGAACGCGGCGACGGATGAGTGAGTCGCTCGAACTGATATCCGCCGTATTGCGGGTCACGTCAGCGATGGCCACGACGAAATTGTGCCGGCTTACGATGCCGAGCAGCCGCTCACCCTGCACCACAGGCACGCGTTTGATGCGATGGCGCTCCATGATATCGACAATGTCAGCCAGTTCGGCATCAGGGATCACCGAATAGACATTCGGTGTCATGATCTCATGAACCTTGCGCCCGGCTTCGCGTACGAAATCGACCGCCTGACGGCCGGGGCCCCGCAGGAATTCCAACCAGCGCGGGCGCTGTCGTTCGGTGCCGATCTCCTGGCGGCGCAGAAAATCGCGTTCGGTGACGATACCGATCAGCTTGCCCGCGGCATCGACGACCGGAAGACCGCTGACATGATGCTCGATCATCAACTTTGCTGCATCGTGAATGGATGCATCCGGCGCAATGGTAACGACGTTGCGCGTCATGATTTCATGAGCCTTCATGGCAGCCTCCTCGGGCAAACGGACCGCCGGATTGATCCGGCAAGTGAGAGCCTATGCCCAAAGGGGGCGCCAACATTGATGTAGCGCAAGTCGCCGACACATTGACTTAACCGCCATGACGCCGACAATCGGCGCAACGACAGAAAATGGGAGGCGTCATGTTCAAGGATCTGTTTTCGCTTCAAGGCCGCGTCGCATTGGTGACGGGCGGCTCGCGCGGTATCGGCAAGATGATTGCCGCCGGCTTCCTGAGCCATGGCGCTGCAAAAGTTTACATCACCGCACGCAAGGCCGCGGCCTGTGAAGCCACGGCGAAGGAATTGAGCGAAGCCTATTCCGGCGAATGTATCGCTCTTCCGATCGATATCTCGACCATGACCGGCATCGACATGCTCGCGACGGAGATCAAGAAGCGCGAACCGAAGCTCGATATTCTCGTCAATAATGCCGGAGCGGCATGGGGCGCGGAATTCGACGAGTTTCCGGAAAGCGGCTGGGACAAAGTGATGACGCTCAACGTCAAGGCCCCGTTCTTCCTGACCAAGGCCCTGGCCGCACCGCTACGTGCAGCTGCCTCGGCGGATCGCCCCGCTAAGGTGATCAATATCGCCTCGATCGACGGCATTTTCGTCAATCCGCTGGAGACCTACTCTTACGCGGCCAGCAAATCCGGCCTGATCCATCTGACACGGCGCATGGCCGCGAAGCTGATCAAGGACCACGTGGTGGTCACGGCCATCGCCCCTGGCCCGTTCCAGTCCGACATGAACAAGGCCGCACGCGACAATGCCGATGAAGTCGCCACCAAGGTGCCGGCTGGCCGCATCGGCACGGACGAGGATATGGCAGGCACCGCGATTTTCCTCGCCTCCCGCGCGGGCGACTACGTCGTCGGCACCACCCTCGCCGTGGACGGCGGCATCGTCTACGCCAATCCGGGCATCGTCGGTAGTGGCTGGGATTGAACGATCCGGAGCTGAGTTGCGCTCGATCGACCACACTTTGAGCAGAAGGCGCACTGGCGACCTCTGTCTATTTTATGGGCAATTGCCAAACATCGACATAAGCCTATGAAATGAAAGGCTATGTATTTCAGGCCTAAATCGAATCTGCGCATTGTACACAATGGCACGTAGCTTGCTTCGTGATCCCTGAGCGGCACCCGCTCGGGATCACAGGCGATGGCAGATACAGTGCGAGCAACGGTCACGGCGGAGCCCGGCCCTATCGACGTGGACTTCACCAGCACGGCCCTCGTCATCATCGACATGCAGCGTGACTTCATGGAGCCCGGTGGCTTCGGTGAAACGCTCGGCAATGACGTGTCCCAGCTCGGCCGAGCAGTCGCTCCCATCGCGGCCGTTCTGGAAGCGGCGCGCGAGACCGGGATGACGGTCGTGCACACCCGCGAAGGTCATCTACCCGATCTGTCCGACGCACCACCCGCCAAGATCGCGCGCGGGGCGCCATCGCTGCGGATCGGCGATCCCGGACCGATGGGACGCATCCTCATCCGCGGCGAGGCCGGGCACGACATCATCCCCGCGCTTTATCCGGTGGAGGGCGAGATCGTCATCGACAAGCCGGGCAAGGGCGCGTTCTACGCGACCTCGCTAGGTGCCGACCTGAAGGCGCGCGAGATCGATACGCTGCTGGTCTGCGGTGTCACGACAGAAGTCTGCGTCAACACCACCGTCCGCGAGGCAAACGACCGCGGCTATCGCTGCATCGTCATCGCCGATGGCTGCGCCTCCTACTTTCCCGAATTTCACGAAATGGGCCTGAAAATGATCAAGGCCCAGGGCGGCATCTTCGGATGGGTGGCCGACAGCGCGGCCGTCCTCGATGCCATCCATCGTTCTGAAAGCGCCGTGGGGACTTCAAACAAGCGAGCAGCGGGAGCATCACGATGACGACGAGCGTGGGGACTGCAGGCAAGAGCGACTTCAAGCCGGCGCTATGGACGCCCGGTGACTGGAATGCATTGTTCGGCTTCGGCACCAACATCCTCGTCAACATGCTGGTGTTGACCGGCCTGCTGCGCTTCGTCCTGAAAATGCCGGACTCGCTCGTGTTCGGCCGCATCCTGCCGGCCCTCGGCCTGATGATGTGCCTCTCCACGCTGTATTACGCCTATCTCGCCTATCGCCTGGCGCAGAAAACCGGTCGCAATGACGTCTGCGCGCTGCCGTCCGGCGTCAGCGTGCCGCACATGTTCATCGTCACTTTCGTGATCATGCTGCCGATCACCATCAAGACCGGCGATCCGCTGAAAGGCTGGTCGGCAGGCCTCGTCTGGGTGTTCTTCCAGAGTTTCATCCTGATGATCGGCGGCTTCATTGCCCCCTATATCCGCAGGATCACGCCGCGGGCGGCGCTGCTCGGCACGCTGGCCGGTGTGTCCGTGACGTTCATTTCAATGCGCCCGGCGCTCGAAATGTTCATGACGCCTCAGATCGGCCTCGTCTGCTTCGCCATCATCATGCTGAGCTGGTTCGGCGGCGTGACCTATTTCCGCAACCTACCGGCGGGCTTGATCGCCATTGTCGTCGGCATGGCCATCGCCTGGGGCTCCAACCTGTTCGGCCTCGGCATCGGCGGCCTGAGCGTGAAGGGCGTCGGCGACGCCTTCGCCAATTTCGGCTTCTCGGTGCCGATCCCGGCCTTCAACTATGTTTTCTCCGGCTTCGAATTCCTCGGCATCATCCTCGTCACGGCCATACCGTTCGGCATCTACGATCTCGTCGAAGCCATGGACAATGTGGAGTCCGCGGAAGCCGCCGGAGACGACTATCCGACCACGCGCGTCCTCACTGCCGATGGTGTGGTGTCGCTGATCGGATGCCTGATGGGCAACCCGTTCATCAACGCCGTCTATATCGGCCATCCCGGATGGAAGGCGATGGGAGGCCGCATCGGCTATTCGGCAGCCACCGGCTTGATGGTCGTGATCCTGTCCTGGTTCGGCGTCATTGCAGTCCTCCTGGCGCTGGTGCCAGTGGTCGCGATCTCTCCGATCCTGCTCTATATCGGCATGCTGATCGGCGCTCAGGCATTCCAGACCACGCCACTGAAGCACGCGCCAGCGATCGTACTCGCCTTCACGCCGCATCTGGCAGCCTGGGGCAAGCTACAGATCGACACCATGCTCGGTGCGTCCATGTCTGCAGCGCAAGCCGCAGGCCTTGCGGCCGACAAGATCGGCGAGGTCAAGGCCGCGGCGATCGCGTCGCTGCCGCAACAGGGCGTGCTGTATCACGGCCTCGAAGTGATGGGCGGCGGCTCGATCCTCGGCGGCCTCGTGCTAGGCGCCATCGGCGTCTTCATCATCGACCGCGAATTCTCAAAGGCCGCAGCCTTCGCGCTGGCCGGCGCTATCATGACCTGGTTTGGCTTCATGCACGGCGAGGCCGTCGGCTTCGGCGTGACGCCCGGCGTCGCCCTGGCTTATGCTCTGGTCGCAGCCGGCCTCCTGGCTGCCGACAAGTTCGGCGCGCCCAATCTCTCACCTTTCAACAAACCGGAGACTCCACTTGCCGTTCCTGCCGAATAAGACCGTTTCATCGAGCGGGTGGCCCACCCGTGCCACCCGCTCCAGGACGACATCGTGACTGCTGCGCCTGAAACCATTGCCGACATCGTTGCCGCGCATCGCGCCGGCACCATGACGCCCGCCCAAACCATCGCTCGCACCTATCAGCGCATCCGCGACCACAACGATCCCGCGATCTTCATCACGCTACGCAACGAAGCCGAGGCCATCGCCGAAGCGGAGGCACTGGCGGCGAAAGACGCTGCTGCGCTGCCGTTGTACGGCGTGCCCGTTGCCGTGAAGGACAATATCGACGTCGCCGGCCTGCCCACAACAGCAGCCTGTCCGGCTTTCGCCTACAATCCCACCCGCGATGCCAGCGCCGTGGCGCGGCTGCGCGCGGCTGGCGCCATCATTATCGGCAAGACCAATCTCGACCAGTTCGCGACCGGCCTCGTCGGTGTCCGGTCGCCCTATGGCATTCCGAAAAACTCGGTGCGCGCCGATCTCGTGCCCGGAGGTTCAAGTTCAGGATCGGCCGTCGCTGTCGGCGCCGGTCTCGTGCCGCTGACCCTCGGCACCGACACCGCTGGCTCAGGCCGCGTACCGGCGATGCTGAACAACATCGTCGGCCTCAAGCCAAGCCTTGGCCTGATCCCGACCGCCGGCGTCTTGCCGGCCTGCCGCACACTCGATTGCGTATCGATCTTCACGCTCACCGTTGATGATGCGATGACGGCCCTCAGCGTGATGGGCGGCTATGACGCGCAGGATCCGTACTCGCAGCGCCGCGAGGTCGGATCGCTCACCGCGTTTCCACACGGATTGAAGCTTGGCGTACCGCGCAGCGGGCAGCTGATCTTCTTCGGCGATGCACAGTCAGAGAAGGCCTATGCCGACGCGCTCAAGCGCTGGCAGTCGCTCGGCGCCACGCTGGTCGAATTCGACCTCGAGCCGTTCTACGAGACCGCGCGTCTTCTATATGATGGCCCATGGGTCGCCGAACGCCTGCTCGTGATCCGCGACCTGCTGGCTTCCGCTCCCGATGCGGTCCATCCGGTGACGCGCGAGATCACGCTTGCGGGAAATCGCATCAGCGCTGCCGATACATTTGCAGCACTGTATCGCCTGCAGGAGGTCAAGCGGGTTGCGGACGCGACCTTTGCCGGCATCGATGCACTGGTGCTGCCAACCGCGCCGACCGCCTATACGACGGAACAGGTGCTCGCCAATCCGATCGAGCTCAATTCGAGGCTCGGCACCTATACCAATTTCGTCAATCTGCTCGACCTCTGCGGCCTCGCTATCCCGGCAGCCATGCGTGGCGACGGCATTCCGTTCGGCATTACATTGCTGGCGCCGGGCGGAGCTGATGCGAAGCTCGCCAGCATCGGCCGGGTGTTTCATGCAGACACGAAGCTTGCCGTCAGCGGCAAAGCCGTGCCGCAGCCGGAACTTGCACCTGTTGCCGCGCCCCCAAGCGACACGATCGAGATCGCCGTCGTCGGTGCGCATCTAACAGGCATGGCGCTGAACCGCGAATTGCAGGAGCTCGACGGCAAGTTCGTGAAGGAAACCACGACGGCCGCGGACTACAAGTTCTTCGCGCTCAGCGGCACCGTGCCGCCCAAACCCGGACTGTTGCGCGTCGCGGAAGGCAGCGGCGCAGAGATTGTTGTCGAAGTGTGGTCGCTGACGCCTGCTGCTTTCGGAACATTCGTCGCCGGCATTCCGTCGCCCCTGTCCATCGGCACGTTGAAGCTGGCCGACGGATCGCAGGTGAAAGGCTTCCTCGTGGAAGCTGCCGCAACGGAGGGCGCGCGGGATATTTCGAGCTACGGCGGATGGCGCGCTTACATGGCGGACAAGAAGTAGAGATTCGCACCATAAGCTCCGCCCTCATCCTGAGGAGCCGCGCAACGCGCGGCGTCTCGAAGGATGGATGCAGGCTCCGAGCCCAGCCACCTCATGGTTCGAGACGCATCGCTACGCGATGCTCCTCACCATGAGGGCTGTGTTTACGCCGCCCTTATATTTTCCATGAAGCGATCGAGTTCGGCGCGCAAGCGGGTGCTTTCCGCAGACAGCGTCTGCGCCGAGTTCAACACCTGCCCCGACGCCGCACCGGTCTCCGATGCACCACGGTTCACTTCCGTGATGTTGCCGGCAACCTGCTGCGTGCCATGAGCGACGCGCTGGACGTTCTGCGCGATTTCGCGCGTGGCCGCACCCTGCTGTTCCACTGCGCTGGCGATCTCGGACGCAATGCCTGAGATCTCACCGATGGTATTACCGATCTGTTTGATCGCCGCCACCGACTCTTGCGTCGCGCTCTGCATGCCGGCGATCTGCGTCGAGATTTCCTCGGTCGCCTTTGCGGTCTGGCTAGCCAGCGACTTCACTTCCGACGCAACGACCGCAAAGCCACGGCCGGCATCACCTGCGCGGGCAGCCTCGATGGTCGCGTTGAGCGCCAGCAGGTTGGTCTGTTCGGCAATAGCCGTGATGAGATCGACGACATCGCCGATGCGCTGGGCAGCACGCGACAGTTCGCCGATACGGGCGTCCGTCTGGCGTGCCTGATCCACAGCGGAGTCGGCGATGCGGCTGGACGTCTGCACCTGACGGCCGATCTCGTTGACCGAGAGCGACAGTTCTTCCGTCGCCGTGGCCACCGACTGCATGTTGGACGACGCTTCATCCGAGGTCGCCGCGGCCTGGCCGGACAGTTGCTCGGTGGTCTCTGCAGTGCGCGTGAGCGTGTTGGCTGCGGCTTCGAGTTCACCGGATGACACCGACACGCTCGACACGATGGAGCCGACGGCGGACTCGAACTGATCTGCGAAGCGGATCAATTCGCCGCGACGCAGCTGGTCGGCCGCACGGTTCTGTTCTTCCTGTGCTGCAGCATCGCGTTCGGCCTTGGCGATAGCCTGGACCTTGAATTCTTCCACAGCGGAAGCCATGTCGCCGAGTTCGTCGCGGCGGCCGAGGCCCGGCAGCACCACGTCAAAATCGCCGGCCGCGAGCTTACGCATTGCGGCGCACATTTCAGTCATCGGCTTGGCAATGCTGCGACCAAGCAACATCGCGAGGATGGCGCCGATCACGAAGCCACCGAAGCCCAAGATCATCACCAGCTGCTTGGTGTCGGTGACGGTCTTGTCGGATTCGGTCTCCATGCGATGCTGCTCGGACAGCATGTCGGCCTTCATCTCGCTCGAAAGCTTGGTGATTGCCGCAGCCGACTCCGACATCTCCTTGGCGAGACCATCCACCTTCTTGGTGTTCTCGACGAACTTGGTGAAGGCCTCCGCATAAATCTTGGTGTCGGCGACGATCTCTTTCAGCTTGCTGTTGATCTTGTCGTCATTGGCATAGACGGTCGCGAACTGGTTCTGCAGGAACTTGATGCGTGCCGACGCGGCATTCGAGGTCTTGTCCTCGGCCTTGCCGATATAGGTGTTCACCAGTGAGGTCGCGGTGATGAACTGGGTGGTGATTTCCTTCACCTGATCCTGCACCGACGCCATGCCGGCCATGATGGCGGTGTCACCGAGATCATCGATCTTGTTGCGCAGCATCAGGCTGGTGCGCGAGAGCTGATTGGCGGCGATCTGGTCGTTCTCGCTCTTCACTGTGAGAATATCTGCAAAGATCTTGGTGAACGTCGTGAACTCGCGCGCCAGGCGCGTGATCTTGTCGAGGCGCACCGAGTCCGTCGCAGCTTTCATCGACTGGTCGATCGCATCCTTGAGCGCCGCTTCCGCGGTCTTGGCAGCCTTCGCGTCAGCCTCGGAGCTGGTCAGCACGTAGTAGCGTGAAAGCGCCTGATAGGAGGTCAGTTCGCGGTCGATATTACGGGCGAGGCCCGATTCCGCGACGGTGGTGCGATAGGAGACGACACCATTAGCGATGCGCTCGAAGCCGATATAGGCGAGCGCCATGCTGACGGCGGAGATCAGAAGCACCGCGGCGAAGCCGAGCGTCACCTTGGCGCGGAACCTGAGGGTAGGCAGTTTCAAGAAAGCCGGTTTTTTCCGGACAAGCGTCGTCGTTGCCACTTTGGGGCCCCCCGTTTCTCACTCCCAACACCTCATCTCCCGGCGCAGCCCGCACCTGGAGTGAGTGCCTAAAGCTACGGCAGAGAAACTAAGAGCGAGTAAACGGTTACCGGGAGCCTTGGAAGTTGTGCGGCAGGCGGACGGGGCGTGTCGGGTGGGCAAAGCGGCTTGTCCGCCATAGCTCGAAGAGCGACGGCGGAAGCGTGCCCACCTTCAAGTGCACGGCAGGTGAAGGTGGGCACGGCGCAAGGGCGCCTTTGCCCACCCTACATTTTCACGCCGCGATCGCCGGGGGGCTGAGCGCCTGCCAGTTATTCGCCAGTTGCAGCTTCGGCTCGGTGAGTTCCTGCAGCTTTTCCAGCGTCATGCCCTCCACCATCTCGCGCACGAACAAGCCCTGCTCGGTGACATCGATCACCGCCAGATTGGTGTAGATGCGCTTGACGCAACCCGGCGCCGTCAGCGGCAGGCGGCACTTGTTGAGAATGCGCGGCTGACCCGACTTGTCGGTGTGATCCATGATCACCCGGATTTCCTTGGCGCCCACCGCGAGATCCATGGCGCCGCCGACACCGGGCGGGAAGCTCGGATCTTCCGTGGTCCAGTTGGCGAGATCGCCCTGCTCGGAGACCTCGAATGCACCGAGCAGGCTAACGTCCAGATGCTTGCCGCGGATCATCAGGAAGGCATCGGCATGATGCATGAACACGCCGCCCTTGATCAGGGTCGTGTAGTTCTTGCCCGCATCGATCAGGTTTTCGTCTTCCGTGCCTGGCTCCGGCTTCGGGCCAAGGCCCAAAATGCCGTTCTCGCTGTGGAAGATCACCTCGCGACCGTCAGGCACATAGCTCGCCGCACGCGTGGGCATGCCGATGCCGAGATTGACGTAAGCGCCCTCCTGCAGATCCTGCGCGGCGCGCCAGGCCATTTGGTCACGGTTCAGCGGCTTGTAAGTCGTCATGCTTTGGCTCCTACGACTACGATGCGATCGATGAAAATGCTGGGTGTCACCACGGCTTCCGGATCCATGCTGCCGAGTTCGACCATCTCGTCCACCTGGACGATGCTGAGATCGGCGGCCATGGCCATGATCGGATTGAAGTTACGCGCCGACTGATTGTAGACGAGATTGCCCCAGCGATCCGCCTTCATGGCGCGCAGCAAGGCGACATCGCCCTTCAACGGCTTCTCGAACACATGCAGCACGCCGTTGATCTCGCGGGTCTCCTTGCCCTCGGCAAGTTTTGTGTGCGCGGTCACCGGCGAGAAGAAGCCGCCGAGACCGGCAGCGTGGGCATGCATGCGCTCGCTGATGATGCCCTGCGGCACCAGTTCGAGTTCGAGCGTCTTGTTGCGATAGGCGTTGAGGAACGCGCTGTAATCGCCGGAGCGCGGATAGGAGCAGATCACCTTGGTGACACGGCCGGAATTGATCAGCCGAGCCAGGCCCACATCGCCATTGCCGGCATTGTTGTGAACGATGGTGAGATTGGTCGCGCCCTGTTCGTGCAGCGCCTCCAGAAGATCATCGGCAATGCCGACGGTGCCGAATCCGGCCACCAGAACGGTCGCCCCGTCCTTCACCCCAGCCACGGCATCGGCCAGGCTGGCTACGCGCTTGTCGATCACTCCCGAAAACTCCTTGATACGGAATTGTTATGGCCGCCAATGGCTTGCGGCATGTTCGGGCGGAATAGAGCATCGCCGGGGAAGAAGTTGAAGGCACAAATTTGCAGGAGGGGGACGCGTGCGTAGCCCGGATGGAGCGCAGCGCAATCCGGGAATCAGACGTCCCGCATATCTCCGGTCCCCGGATTACGCTGCGCTCCATCCGGGCTACAAGAAACACCCCACCAAATTCCTAGTTGCAAACTCGCACACCCCCGCTTCTAATTAGACCAATTAAAAATCATCGGGAGGTCTGCACGTGTCCACAGTGAAACTGACGGTCAACGGCAAAGCCGTCACCGTCGCGGTCGAAGACCGGACGCTTCTCGTCCATCTCTTGCGCGAGAATCTCAATCTCACCGGCACCCATGTCGGCTGCGACACGTCGCAATGCGGCGCCTGCATTGTGCATATCGACGGCAAGGCCGTGAAATCCTGCACCACGCTGGCCGGACAGGTAGATGGCGCCAACATCACCACCATCGAAGGCATCTCGAAGGGCGACCAGCTGCATCCGATGCAAGCTGCCTTCCGCGACAATCATGGCTTGCAGTGCGGCTACTGCACCCCGGGCATGATCATGTCGGCCATCGATATTGTGCACCGCCACAACGGTGATCTCGATGAGCAGACCGTCCGTCACGAGCTCGAAGGCAATATCTGCCGCTGCACCGGCTATCACAACATCGTCAAATCGGTGCTCGACGCCGCCGGACGCATGAAGGTTGCACAAGCGGCTGAATGAGCCGTTGTGACTTGAATTGAACGAGCCGACCGCGCGCTTTGGTGAAAGCCGCGGACAATCAATAACTCCGGCAGGGAGAGGACCCACAGGATGGGCGTTGAAGGCATCGGCGCACGCGTTGCGCGCAAGGAAGACAAGCGATTTATCACAGGCCGCGGTCGCTATGTGGACGACGTCAAGGTCGTCGGACTGACCCACGCCCATTTCATCCGCAGCCCCCACGCGCATGCGAAAGTGAAGAGCATCGACGCATCCGCGGCGAAAGACATGCCGGGCGTCGTGGACGTGCTCACCGGCCAGCAGCTCGTCGACGACAAGATCGGCAATCTCATCTGCGGCTGGGCCATCACCTCGAAGGACGGCTCGCCCATGAAGATGGGAGCGTGGCCAGCGATGGCGCCGGACACCGTGCGCTTTGTCGGGCAGGCCGTCGCCGTGGTCATCGCCGAGACCAAGAACCAAGCGAAGGACGCAGCGGAAGCCGTCGTCGTCGAATATGAAGAACTCCCCGCCGTCAGCAACATGAAGGCCGCCATCGCGCAAGGCGCGCCGCAGCTGCATCCTGAAGCGCCAGGCAATGTGGTCTATGACTGGTCGATCGGCGACGAAAAGGCGACCAATGATGCCTTCGCCAAGGCGGCGAATGTCGTCTCGCTGGAGCTGACCAACAACCGTCTCGTCCCCAATGCGATGGAGCCGCGTGCGGCGGTCGCCGAATATGACGAGGCCGAAGAACATTTCACGCTCTACACCACATCGCAGAACCCGCATGTAGCGCGGCTCGTTCTTTCCGCCTTCTACAATGTCGCGCAGGAGCACAAGCTGCGCGTCATCGCCCCCGATGTCGGCGGTGGCTTCGGCTCAAAAATCTTCATCTATCCCGAAGAGATGGTGGCGCTGTGGGCCTCGAAGAAGACTGGCCGCCCGGTGAAATGGACCGGTGATCGCTCGGAGGCCTTCCTCACTGACGCCCATGGTCGCGATCACATGTCGCATGCCGAAATGGCCTTCGATGCCAACAACAAGATTCTTGGCCTGCGGGTGAAGACCCACGCGAATTTCGGCGCCTATATGTCGCTGTTCTCATCATCGGTGCCGACCTATCTCTACGCCACGCTGCTATCGGGCCAATACAACATTCCCGCCATCTATGCGGAAGTGATGGGCGTCTATACCAACACCACGCCGGTGGATGCCTATCGCGGCGCCGGCCGCCCCGAAGCGAGCTACCTGCTCGAACGTCTGATGGAAACATCGGCGCGTGAGTTGAAGGTCGATCCCGCCGAGCTGCGACGCACGAACTTCATCACCCAGTTCCCGCATCAGACGCCCGTCATCATGGCCTATGACATTGGCGATTTCGGTGCCGCGCTGGACAAGGCACTCGAAGCCATCGACTACAAGGGCTTCCCGGCCCGCAAGGCGAAGTCGAAAGCCGCCGGCAAGCTGCGTGGCCTCGGCTTCTCCTGCTACATCGAGGCCTGCGGCATCGCGCCGTCAAAAGCTGTCGGCTCGCTCGGCGCCGGCGTCGGCCTGTGGGAATCCGCGGAGGTGCGCGTCAATCCCGTCGGCACCATCGAGATCCTCACGGGCTCGCATAGCCACGGCCAGGGCCATGAGACGACCTTCGCGCAGCTCGTCGCGGATCGTCTCGGCATCTCCATTGATCAGGTCTCCATCGTCCATGGCGACACCGACAAGGTGCAGTTCGGCATGGGCACCTATGGCTCACGCTCCGGCGCCGTTGGCATGAGCGCGATCTTTAAGGCGATGGAGAAGATGGAAGCCAAAGCGAAGAAGATCGCCGCGCATCAGTTAGAGGCCTCCGAAGGCGACATCGTCATCGAGAATGGCGAGTTCAAGGTGGCCGGCACCGACAAGTCCATCGCGCTGCCGATGGTCGCGCTCGCCGCCTACACCGCGCACAACCTGCCCGACGGCATGGAGCCCGGTTTAAAGGAAAGTGCCTTCTACGATCCCACCAACTTCACCTTCCCCGCAGGCACTTACATCTGCGAGGTCGAGATCGATCCCGGCACCGGCAAGACTGACATTATCGACTTTGTCGCCGTGGACGACTTCGGCCGCCTCATCAATCCGATGATCGTCGAAGGCCAGGTGCATGGCGGTCTCGCCCAGGGTATCGGCCAGGCCATGCTGGAAGCCGCCGTCTATGACGACAACGGCCAGCCGGTAACAGCATCCTTCATGGACTACGCCATGCCGCGTGCAGATGACGTGCCCTCCTTCAAGATCTCGCATTCGATCACGCTTTGCCCCGGCAATCCGCTCGGCATCAAGGGCTGCGGTGAAGCCGGCGCGATCGGATCATCGCCCGCGGTGATCAATGCGATCACCGACGCGCTCGGCCACAACAAACTCGAAATGCCGGCCACACCCGGCCGCGTATGGGAAGCGCTGCAGTTGCAACAGGCAGCAGAGTAAGGAGGCGACCATGTACGAGACCACCTATCACCGCGCCGCCACCGTCGATGAAGCCGCAGCACTGCTGTCGAAGCACCCCGAAGCGAAGTGCCTCGCTGGCGGCCATACGCTACTGCCCGTCATGAAGCAGCGTCTCGCCGGCCCATCCGATGTCATCGACATCGCAAAAATCAAGGATCTGATCGGCATCGAGGTCACGTCCGACGCACTGATCATCAAGGCAGCAACGACCTATTACGACATCACGCAAAGCGCCGAGGCGAAGAAGGCGATCCCAGCGATCGTGCATTTGACCGAAGTGCTCGGCGACCCCGCCGTGCGCTATCGCGGCACCATCGGCGGCTCGCTCGCCAACAACGATCCGGCCGCCGACTATCCGGCCGCGGTGCTCGCTCTCAACGCGACGGTGAAAACCAACAAGCGCAGCATCGCCGCGGCAGACTTTTTCCAGGGCCTGTTCACGACGGCGCTGGAAGATGGCGAGATCATCATGGCGGTTTCGTTCCCGATCCCCGCCAAGGCTGGCTACGCCAAGATGCGCCATCCCGCGTCACGCTTCGCCATGACCGGCGTGTTCGTGGCGCAGATGAAGGACGGTGAAATCCGGGTTGCGGCGACAGGTGCCGCGCAGGATGGCGTGATGCGCGTGCCGGCGATCGAGGCTGCGTTGAAACCAAACTGGTCTGCAGGCGCGCTCGACAGCGTGTCGATCTCTGCCGACGGACTGATGGGTGACATCCACGGCTCCGCCGCCTATCGCGCCAATCTGATCAAGGTGATGGCGCAGAGGGCGGTGGACGCGGCGGGATAACATTCCACAGAGCGCACAATGCGCGGATATCGCGCATTGTGCAGCGCCGCAACATGGGCGCATGCAAGATTGCGCCCAAAAGCGTCTTGCTCTCGTCAATCGTCACGTTCACTGTTTTCCCAAAGCAACGATCTCGTTTCGAGATCGTATCAAGACGGGAAACGCACACGTGACGGATACCAGCAAACTCTCAGGCCCGCTGAAGGGCACGCGCATCGTCGAATTCGCCGGCATCGGCCCAGGCCCCTTCGCCTGCATGCTGCTCGCCGACATGGGCGCCGAGGTGATCACGCTGGTGCGGCCGAAGCAGATGCCGAAAGGCGCCGCCGCGCGCGGGCGAAAAATCGTCGAAGTCGATCTTAAGGACAAGGCCGCCATCGCTGGCGTGCTGTCGCTGCTCGACAGTGCCGATGCGCTGGTTGAGGGCTATCGTCCCGGCGTGATGGAGCGCCTCGGCCTCGGGCCCGATGTCGTCCTCGGCCGCAACAAGAAACTCGTCTATGGCCGCATGACCGGCTGGGGCCAGGACGGCCCGCTGGCGCAGGCCGCCGGCCATGACATCAACTACATTTCCATCACCGGGGCGCTGGCCGCCATCGGCGGCGCCGACAAGCCGGTGCCGCCGCTCAACCTCGTTGGCGATTTCGGCGGCGGCTCCATGTATCTGGTGATGGGCATGCTGGCCGCGATGCTGGAAGCCGGCAAATCCGGCCAGGGTCAGGTGGTGGATGCCGCCATGTGCGATGGCGCAGCCTCACTGATCACCATGTTCTTCGACATGACCGCAGCCGGCCGCTGGAAGGAAGAGCGCGAAGCCAACATGCTGGATGGCGGCGCGCATTTCTACGGCGTCTACGAATGCAGCTGCAGCAACTTCATTTCCATCGGCTCCATCGAGCCGCAATTCTATGCACAACTGCGCGAACTGGCCGGGCTCGACGAGGCCTGTTTCGATGCGCAGATGGACCAGAAGCAGTGGGCCGCGCTGAAGGACAAGCTCGTCGCCGTGTTCAAGACCAAGAGCCGCGACGAATGGTGCAAGATCATGGAAGGCACCGATGTGTGCTTCGCGCCGGTGTTGACCATGTCGGAAGCGACGAAGCATCCGCATATGGTGGCACGCGAGGTCTTCATCCAGCAGGACGGCGCGACGCAACCTGGGCCCGCACCGAGATTCTCGCGCACGCCATCAGCGGCGCGAGCGCCGGTGAAAGCGGGGCTGGAGGATGCGGTAAAGGCGTGGGCCGGTTAGAGGCGAGACGCGCCTCTTATCCCTCCCCAAGCGGCGAAGCCGCGCAGCGGGGAGGGTGGCACGAGGCGAGCGTTCAGCGAGCATCGTGACGGGTGGGGTGCTTGCCCCAAACTCCGATGTAACGTGGGGCGGCCCCACCCGACCGGCCCAAGTGGGCCGGCCACCCTCCCCACTGCGCCGCTTCGCGGCTTGGGGGAGGGAAAAGAAAGAGACTACGCCGCGGTCTTGTCTGCGACGCTCAGCACGCCCCTGCGGATCTGGTCTTCCTCAATCGACTCGAACAGCGCCTTGAAATTGCCTTCGCCGAATCCGTCGTCGCCCTTGCGCTGGATGAATTCGAAGAAGATCGGCCCGATCGCATTGGCCGAGAAGAGCTGCAGCAGCACTTTGGTCTCGCCGCCATTCACCACACCCTCGCCGTCGATCAGGATGCCGTTCCTCTGCAGGCGCGCAACGTCCTCGCCGTGTTTCGGCAGGCGGGCGTCGATCTTCTCGAAATAGGTCGCCGGCGGCGACGGCATGAAGGGTAGCCCGTCGGCGCGCAGCTTTTCAATGGTCGTATGGATGTCCTTCACACCGCAGGCGATGTGCTGGATTCCTTCGCCGCGATAGATGTTCAGGTATTCCTCGATCTGCCCGCTGTCGCCGGCATCCTCGTTGATCGGGATACGGATCTTGCCGTCCGGGCTGGTCAGCGCCCGCGAAAACAGGCCGGAGGCGCGGCCTTCGATGTCGAAGAAGCGGATCTGGCGGAAGTTGAACAGTTTTTCGTAGAAGCCGGTCCATACATCCATGCGGCCACGATGGACGTTGTGCGTGAGGTGATCGAGATAGAACAGGCCGGCGCCGGCGGGACGCGGGTTCCTGGCGCCGATCCAGTCGAATTCGAGATCATAGGCCGAGCCCTTGGCGCCGTAGCGATCGACGAAATAAAGCAGGCTGCCGCCGATGCCCTTGATGGCGGGGACGTCGAGAGTCTTCTGCGCGGAAGTCGCATCGGCTGGTTCCGCACCGAGCGCGACGGCACGCTCATAAGCCTGTTTCGCATCGACCACGCGAAAGCCCATGGATGGCGCACACGGACCGTGGGCGGTGACGAAATTGAAGCCGTGGGTGCCCGGCTCCTCATTGACGAGATAGTTGATGTCGCCCTGGCGATAGACCGTGATCTTCTTGGTCTTGTGACGTGCCACGGGCGCGTAGCCCATCAACTTGAACAGCGCATGCAGCTCTTCGGGGTTCGGATGCGCATATTCGACGAATTCAAAGCCGTCGGTGCCCATGGGATTGTCGGCCGAAATTTGAGCAGCCGGCGCGTCATGCGGAAACGGACCCATTGTGTTCTCCCTGTCGCTGCGGACGAATGTCGCTTCAGGACAATGTGAGGCGTCCGGCGCGCAAGGTGCGTGCAATCCGGGTTGCGAAATGTCACAATCATGCACGATCCGTGCATGACAGGAGCATTCCGCGCATGATCGAGGTGGATTTGTTCGATCTGAAGATGCTGGCGGCGCTGCAGGACGACGGCCGGCTGACCAACCAGCAGCTTGCCGACAATGTCGGCCTCTCCGCCTCGCAATGCTCGCGGCGGCGGATGCGGCTAGAGGACGATAAGGTGATCTCGGGCTATCACGCCGACATCTCGCCGGAAGCCCTCGGCTTCGGCGTCGTCGCCTTCATCCAGGTGACGCTGGCCACCCATTCACCCGACAATGCGAAGAAGTTTCGCACGCTGGTGCAGCGGATCGACGAGATCCAGGAGGCCTATTCGCTCACCGGCGATGCCGATTATGTGCTGAAGGCGATCCTGCGCGATCTCAAGGGCCTGTCGAACCTCGTCAATGACGTGCTGATGCCGCATCAGAGCGTCGCCCATGTGCGGTCATCCATCGTGCTGGACCGGCTGAAAGACACCAGCAAGCTGCCGCTCAACACGCTGCGCTAACATCACTCCGCCCCTCATCCTGAGGAGCCGCTCAGCGGCGTCTCGAAGGATGGCGGCAAACTCGGAGCCAAAGCCATCTCATGGTTCGAGACGGCGCTCACGCGCCTCCTCACCATGAGGGACGGAGACATCACTCCGCCGCCGCAATCGTCCCCTCGCATTCGCCGAAGCCGACACGATAGCCCTTGCCCTGGCACCAGCCACGGATCGCCAGCGAATCGCCGTCTTCGAGGAATGACCGTTTGCTGCCATCCGGCAGCTCGAACGGCTCCGAACCGTTCCACGAGATTTCCAGCAGGCTGCCGCGCTGTTCCTTCTCCGGGCCGCTGATGGTGCCGGAGCCGAGCAGATCGCCGATGCTCATCATGCAGCCATTGGAGGCGTGATGGACCAGTTGCTGCACCGACGACCAATACATGTATCTGAAATTGGTGCTGGCGATCCGGGCCGGCTTCGCCGTGCCGGACGTGCGCAGATCGACATCGAGCTGCATGTCGTAATTGTTGGCGCCGCGCTGTTGAAGATAGGGAAGCGGCGCCGGATCCTGCGCCGGCCCCTGCACGCGGAACGGCTCCAGCGCCTCGCGCGTCACGATCCACGGACTAATCGTCGTCGCAAACCCCTTGGCGAGGAAAGGGCCGAGCGGCACATACTCCCATTGCTGGATATCGCGCGCGCTCCAGTCATTGAGCAGCACGAAGCCGAAAATGCTCTCTTCAGCCTGCGCCTCGGTGAGCATGTCGCCCATGGTCGAGGACTGGCCGACGACCACGCCCATCTCCAGTTCGAAATCGAGCCGCTTGCATGGGCCGAAGGACGGCACATCGACGCTTGGCGGCTTGAGCTGCCCGCGCGGGCGCCGCACCTTGGTGCCGCTGACCACCACCGTGGAAGCGCGGCCGTTGTAGCCGATGGGCATATGCAGCCAGTTCGGCTGCAGCGCATTGTCCTTGCCGCGGAACATCACGCCGACATTGGTGGCGTGTTCCTTCGACGAATAGAAATCGGTGAAGCCGGCCACCGTGAGCGGCAGATGCAGCGTCACGTCCTTGCGCGGCAGCAACGCGCGCTGGCGCAGGGCAGCATTGTCGCGCAGCTCCGCATGGTCATGGCGCAGCAGCGTGCTGATGCGTTCGCGCGTCGCCGACCAGACTTTTGGACCGAGCGCCATGAAAGCATTGATCGACGGTTGCGCGAAGATGCCCTTGGCGCCGCCGAGATCAAGCAGACCTTCGGCCTCGATCGCCGCGAGATCCAGCACGGCATCACCGATGGCGACGCCGACGCGCGGCGACGTGCCCGACGTGGAGAACACGCCGTAAGGCAGGTTCTGGATCGGGAAATCCGATGCCGGATCGACAGTGATGAAAGAACGCAGCGCGGGATCGTTGGGATGCATGGGGTGTCCGGACGGTTGATGTGTCACTCGGCGTCGGGCTGGCGGCCCGGCTCGGCGGCAGCAAATGCCTCGACTTTCGCGGCAGCGGCATCGATGGCACGGATGCGGGGATAGGGCGCGAGATCGAGGCCGAAACGGCGCGCATTGAACACCTGCGGCACGATGCAGATATCGGCGAGCGTCGGCTGATCACCAAAGGCAAACGGGCCAGCGTCGAGCTCGGCCAGCCGCGCCTCGATGGCGTCGAAGCCGGTGGCGATCCAATGCTGCGACCACGCGGTGCGCGCGGCGTCATCGACGCCCATCTCGATCAGGCGATTGAGCACGCGCAAATTGCCGATCGGGTGGATGTCGCAGCACACCACCTGCGCCATTTCGCGCGCAATGGCGCGCGCTGCAGCGCCTTTCGGCAGCAGCGGCGGTTCGGGATGGGTCTCGTCCAAATATTCGATGATCGCCAGCGATTGCGCGAGATGCAGATCGCCTTCAGCGAAATACGGCACGAGACCCGCCGGATTGATCTTGCGATAGGCCGGCTGGGTCTGCTCGCCCTTGCGCAGATGTACGTAGCGCTGATCCGCGCCGAGCCCTTTCAGGCCCAGCGCGATGCGGACGCGATAGGCGGCGGTGGAGCGGAAATAGCCGTAGAGGACGGCGTCGGGCTGTGTGCTCATATCACCTCACGGCCTGTTCGGATCGAAGCGTTTCTCGAGCCCGTCCCAGCAAACGGCATAATCGCTCTGCAAAGCCGGCGTGGTCGCAGCATAGTCCGTGACCCGCTGCGGGAAGCGCGTCTCGAACATGAAGGCCATGGTGCCCGTGAGCTTCACCGGCTTGAGCTCGCCATTGCTGGCGTGATCGAAGGCATCGCGATCCGGGCCATGCGACAACATCATATTGTGCAGGCTGATGCCGCCGGGGACGAACCCCTGCGGCTTCGCATCATAGACACCGTAAATGAGGCCCATGAATTCCGACATGATATTCATGTGATACCACGGCGGACGGAAGGTGTTTTCGCCGACCATCCAGCGCTCGGGGAAGATCACGAAATCGATATTCGCGGTGCCGGCCGTTTCCGACGGCGAGGTGAGCACCGTGAAGATCGACGGATCCGGATGATCGAAGCCGATGGCGCCCACCGGCGAGAAGCTGCGCAGGTCGTATTTATAGGGCGCATAATTGCCGTGCCAGGCGACGACGTCGATCGGCGAGTGGCCGAGCTTGGTCACATAGAGCTCGCCGCCCCATTTCACATAGAGTTCGGTCGGCGTGTCCTTGTCTTCATAGGAGGCGACCGGCGTCAGGAAGTCGCGCGCATTGGCGAGGCAATTGGCCCCGATCGGCCCGCGCTCCGGCAGCGTGAAGGCCCCGCCGTAATTTTCACAGAGATAGCCGCGCGCAGGACCATCCGGCAGTTCGACGCGGAACTTGACGCCGCGCGGGATCACGACGATCTCGCCAGGCTCGGCATGGATGCGGCCGAATTCGGTGACCAACAGCAGCTGGCCCTGCTGCAGCACGAACATCAGCTCGCCATCGGCATTGTAGAAGTTCTGGTCCACCATGGACGCCGTGATCAGATAGATATGCGCGGCCATGCCGGCCTGCGTGCCGGCATCACCGGCTGTCGTCATGGTGTGGATGCCGTCGATGAAGGTGAGCTTCTCGCTCGGCATCGGCGCGGGGTCCCATCGCAACTGCGCGATGGGCATATCGTTCTCGTGGCACGGCGCGGTGCGCCAATGCTTGCGATCCACCTTTGTAAAGCGGCCGGAATGCTTCACCGACGGGCGGATGCGGTATAGCCAGGAACGCTCATTGGTGCCACGCGGCGCAGTGAAAGGCGAGCCGGAGAGCTGTTCGGCATAGAGGCCGTAGGCGCAACGTTGCGGCGAATTGCGGCCCATCGGCAGCGCGCCGGGCAGTGCTTCGGTCTCGAACGAATTGCCGAAGCCCGACATATAGCCAGGGGTGACCTGCCCGGAGGCGAGGTGAATTTTATCAGGCGTAGTATTGACGTTCATCTCGCTCTCCTCTCTCCCTCGTCATTGCGAGGAGCCGAAGGCGACGAAGCAATCCAGTTTTTCGCTTGGCTTTCTGGATTGCTTCGTCGCTGCGCTCCTCGCAATGACGACTAACTTAAGATCAATCCTGCAAAGCTGCCCACATCTCGCGGTCGCGCTTGTCGGTCCAGATGACGGGATCGTCGATGCCCGACGCCTCGTCATAGGCACGCGAGACGTTGAATGGCAGGCAGTGTTCGTAGATCGCAAAGCTGCCGAACTTCTTGTCCATGACCTCGCGGGTCGCGGCCATGCTCTCCTTGAGCGTGCGGCCTTTGGCGACAGACAGCTCCGCGGCACCATACAGCGAGGTCACGAAATCGCGGGTCATGGCGATGGCCTCGCGCGTGGTCTCAAGCCCCTTCAGCGCATCGCCGCGGCCCGGCGCAATGGCTTTCGGATTGAAGCTGCGGATCTCGTCCAGCGTTCCCGGCCATTCGCGCAGCCAGGCGTCGCCGCAATAGCAGGCGGAGTGATATTCGATGAGATCCCCGGAAAACATTACTTCGGCATCGGGCACCCAGGCCACGATGTCGCCGGAGGTATGGCCAGCGCCGAGCTGCATCAGCCGCACTTCACGCTTGCCGAGATAGATCGACATCTCGCCTTCGAAGGTCAGCGTCGGCCAGGTCAGCCCCGGGATGCTTTCGGAGCCCTGGAACAGGCGCGGGAAGCGGCCGAATTCCGAGTCCCAATCCTGCTGGCCACGTTCCTGGACCAGGCGATGGGTTTCCTGCGAGGCAACGACGCCCTGCGCATCGAAAGCGGAAGCGCCCAGCACGCGCACGGCGTGGTAATGCGACAGCACCACATATTTGATCGGCTTGTCGGTGACGGTGCGAACGCGTTCGATCACCTTGTTCGCCAGCGCGGGCGTTGCCTGCGCGTCGAACACGATGCAACCGTCATCACCGACGATCACTGCTGAATTCGGATCACCTTCGGCTGTGAAGGCGTAAAGATCAGGGCCGATTTCCGAGAAAGTGATCTTCTTCTCGGCCATGTCGGTGGTGGATGCGAAACCTTTTGCCATCTTCGATATCCTTGTGGCTTGCAGAAATCAGGTCGTGACGTCGGAACGCGCAGCATTGGGCAGCCGGCGCTTCGCCAGTGCGATGGCATCGTCGAGCACAGCGATGTCACCGATGTGATTGGCGAGGATCAGTACTAGGGCGGCATCGAGCGTGGCGCTCTGCTCGTCACCGAGGCCGCGATGTGCCTCGACGATGCGGCGATAGGCAGCGTCGGGATTGGCGAAATTGGATTGCGTGGACAAAGCCATGGTCACTCCTCACGCCCGACCGCTGGCGCGCGCATGGGCTGCCGCGATCGCTTCAGGGGTCGGATGGCGAAAGCGGGCGGCCACGTAGCCGTCGGGGCGAAGCAGATAGGCGTTGCCGAGGTCACCGCCGTAACGCGCCTTGAACAGCCCAGCCTCGTCGCGCAGTGGCGCATCGTCGCCGATGACAATGCGCGCCACGCCTTCAGGCAGTTCAATGGAAGCGCCATTCGTATGCAGCACCGCAAAACCACGACCGGCCTGTGCAAAACGTTCAGACAGAAACACCTGCGCGCCGTGATCGGTGACAACAGGCGCGTCCGGCATATGCGCGCCGGGCGGTGGGCCGCTCGACCAGTCGTCGCTATCGGCGGTCGAGAGCGGTGTCTGATAGACCGACGGCACCGAGAGTCGCCCGCCATTCACCATGCGCTTGGCGAAATCCGCTTCCTTCGCAAGCGACAGCACGGCTTTTCGCAGGCGGCTTTCATGCCGCGAATGCGGCGCGATGAAATCCGTCGCATTGGTAGAGGCACGGATATTCTCGTCGGCAGCGAAGCCACGCTCGGCGTCATAGCTTGCCAGCAGCGACGCGGGCGCATCGCCGCTCAAAATGAGTGCGAGCTTCCAGGCGAGGTTCTCCGCATCCTCCAGCCCGGAATTGGCGCCGCGTGCGCCAAACGGCGACACCTGATGTGCGGCATCGCCGGCAAAGATCACGCGTTCATGCACGAAGCTGCGCATGCGGCGGCACTGGAATTTGTAGACCGAGATCCATTCGAACTCGAAAGCGTCATGGCCGAGCATGCGCGCGATACGCGGGCGCACCTTTTCAGGCCGACGCTCTTCCGCCGGATCCGCATCGGGTCCGAGTTGCAGATCGATGCGCCAGACATCGTCGGGCTGGCGATGCAGCAGGGCCGACTGGCCGGAATGAAACGGCGGATCGAACCAGAACCAGCGTTCGGTGGGGAATTCCGCAGTCATCTTGACGTCGGCGATCAGGAATTGGTCCTCGAACACCTCGCCCTCGAAATCCGCGCCCACCATGCCGCGCAACGCCGAGCGCGCGCCATCACAGGCGACCACATAGGATGCACGTAGTTTGTAGGGGCCGTCCGGCGTCTCGATGGTTAGTTCGGCATAATCATTGCCCTGATTGACGCCCGTGACCTTGTTGCGCCAGCGCAGGTCGATCTCAGACAAATCACGTGCGCGATCGACGAGAAATGCTTCCGCGTAGTATTGCTGCAAATTGATGAAGGCCGGCATCTTGTGGCCGTCTTCGGGCAGCAGGTCGAACTGATACAGCATTTCCGGGCCGAGGAAGATCTTGCCGACGTTCCACACGACACCTTTCTCGGTCATGCGATCGGCAACACCGAGGCGATCCCAGTATTCGAGCGAACGCTTGGAGAAACAGATCGCGCGCGAACCGTCGCCGATCCGGTCCGCATCGTCGAGCAGCACGACCTTTTGCCCGCGCAGCGCCAAATCAATCGCCAGCGACAGCCCGACCGGGCCGGCGCCGACCACCACGACCGGATGCAGCGCCACCTCATGCGGCGCCTGCGCCTGATCGGCATGGCGGACGTAGTTGAACTGGCGGGCCTGTTGCGCCATCCGTCGCTTCCTTGGTCGGTTCCTGTGCGGGTCCAATTGCGCCGGTCTGGTCAACCGGCTTTGCGCCCGCTAAGATAGTTTCACTTGCAACCATCTAAACGCCGACCTGCAGGCGGCGTCAACTGAAGAATTGCAAACCCAATGGCCGAATTCGACCTGTTCCGCTTCGTTCCGTTCCGGCTCAACCGCCTCGCCGCCGAAGTCAGTGCGGCGCTATCGGAGGAATATCAGGTGCGTTACGGGCTCGACATTCCGGAGTGGCGGGTGGTGGCGACGCTCGGATTTCGCGACGACGCGTGCAGCGCACAATTCATCGCGCAATGTACGCGGACGCACAAATCGACCATCAGCCGGGCTGTGACCGGCCTGCTGGAGCGCAAGCTGATCGAGCGGGTGGAAAGCAGCGACGACCGCCGGGCTTTCGAACTGCGGCTCTCGTCAAAAGGCAAAGCGCTCTATGAAGAGCTGATCCCGCGCCTGCTATCGAAAGAGCGGGACATCCTGGCCTGCCTGACGGCTCAGGAGCGTAAGCAGTTTGCGCAGGCCCTCGACAAGATCGAGGAAGCCCTCGACCTCGTTCAGACCCAACATGCGCAGAAAACCAGTCCGTATTGAAATTTAGCTTTCCACGAAGGAACGCGACGGCGGCAGGTGCAGCGCATAGGCATCGGCCTCGCCGGGGATGCGCGGATACAGCTCGCGCACCAGGGGTCGTGGCCGGGAATGATCCGATCGGGGTGGCCGGCAAGACGTTCGCAGGTCAGCCAGCCATCGCACATGTCGCCGATATTGTAGACGATCGGAAACGGGCTTCGGCGCTGGAAATTGCCGTAATAATGCGCGGCGTCCGACGCCAGAACCACCGGCCCGCGTTCGGTTTCGACGCGAACGATCTGCAGGCCGTCCGAATGGCCGCCGACGCGGTGAACGGTGATGCCAGGCGCAATCTCGCCGTCGCCATTATGGAAGGTGACGCGCTCGTTATAGACGTGGCGCACCATCAGCGTGACGTCCTCGGCCGAAAACGGATGCCGCAGCAGACCGTTGCACATGCAGCGGCCCGTCGCATAGGCCATTTCGCGATCCTGCAGATGGAACCGGGCATTCGGCAATCGGTCGAGATTGCCCGCATGGTCGTAATGCAGATGCGTCACGACGACGTCACGGATGGTGTCGGCCGCCACACCGAACTGCGCCAGCGCATCGATCGGATTGATCGCAAGCGCCCGACTGCGCGCTTTAGACGCCGCCTCATTGAAGCCGGTATCAACCAGGATATCGCGCCCGCCACCGCGAACCAGCCAGACGAAATAATCGAGATCGGCGGCCGTCGTCTCATGCGGATCGGGAGACAGATAGTTCATGGCCGGCGTCCGCGGCGTCATGGTTGCATAACGGATCGCGTAGATTTCATAGGCTGGCTTCATGGGGCGTCATCCGGCGTTTCTATTGTTGCCGCCACCAAGCCAGCATCGTCATGAAAAATCAAACCGTTCTCATCGCCGGAACGGCAGTGGCGAGGGCATCGTGACGGCGCGATGAATTGCCGCGCCACAACAGCAGGCCAGTGCGTCCGCAGCCATACCGGTCGCTGTTTGATAATGGGCATGGCGTAGACTAAGCTCATGACGGCGCGGGGCTCGTTGCCGCGCTTTTTGTGCTGGACCGGCTTGTGATGAAAATCCGTACTGCCCTGATCGCTCTCCTGACCCTCTCGCTCACTCCCATCTGGCAGGCCAAAGCCGCCGACGAGCGAGGCCCGCGCATCGCATTGGTGATCGGCAACGCCAAATATCCCGATGCCGAAGCTCCCCTGAAGGAACCGATCAATGATGCCCGCGACATCGCCGCGGAACTCAAGAGCGACGGCTTCGAGGTCGATACAGGCGAAAACCTCGGCGGCGAAGCCATGCGCCGGGCATTGGAGAAGTTTTACGTCAAAGTGAAGCCCGGCTCTGTCGCGCTGGTTTTCTTCAGCGGCTACGGCATCCAGTCGGCCCGCCAGAGCTACATGATCCCTGTCGACGCCCAGATATGGACCGAGCCTGACGTGCGCCGCGATGGCTTCAGCCTGGAGACCGTCCTCAACGAGATCAATGGCCGTGGCGCCGGGGTCAAGATCGCGCTGCTGGATGCGTCGCGACGCAATCCGTTCGAACGCCGTTTCCGCAGCTTCTCGGCCGGACTTGCCCCCGTGATCGCCCCCAGTGGAACGCTGGTGATGTATTCGGCCGCTTTGAGTTCGGTCGTCAGCGACACCGGCTCCGACCGCGGCCTGTTCGTCACCGAACTCCTGAAAGAGATCAAGGTGCCGGATCTGACGGCCGAGCAGACCCTGAACCGCACCCGTGTCAACGTCACTCGCGCGTCGAAGAGCGAGCAGGTTCCGTGGATTTCGTCATCTCTGGCTGAGGACTTCGCTTTCCTGCCGGGAACGCGCCCGTCGTCGTCAGCAGCCGTTGCCGCCAAGCCCGCTCCGGCGCCTGCACCAGCGCCGGCTCCGGCAGCTGCCCCGCGCCCGGAGCCGGTTGCTCCCGCGCCAGCGCAACAAGCCGCCGTCAATCCCACCCCGCAGCCTGCCGCCCCCGCGCCGGCCCCGGCTCCTGTTGCTGCACCGGCGCCCGCTCCCGCCGCGGACGCGCCACGCGATGAAAACAAGATTCTCCTGGCGCTGGCCGAAGATTCCACGGTGAAATCGCTGAACGTCAAGATTACAGAGAATCCCGAAGATGTCGGCGCGCTCTACCGACGCGGCCAGGTCTATGCCAGCAAGGGCGCCTATTCGGCAGCGCTGAAAGACTTCGACGCCACCATCAAGCTGAGCCCGAAGGATGTCGAAGCCTTCAATAATCGCTGCTGGGTCCGCGCGGTCACCAGCGATCTCACGGGGGCGCTGAAGGACTGCAACGAGGCCCTGCGGTTGCGCCCCAATTTCGTGGATGCGCTCGACAGCCGCGGACTGGTCAATCTGAAGAATGGCCAGAGCAAGAATGCGATTGCCGATTTCGACTCGGCCCTGAAGATCAATCCGCAACTGACCTCGTCGCTCTATGGCCGCGGCCTCGCCAAACAGCGCCTCGGCCAGACCGCGGAAGGCGACCTCGACATCACCAATGCCAAGGCGATGGACCCCGATATCGTGAAGGAATTTGCCAGTTACGGGGTTCGCTAACGGCCCCACCGGGCCATGCCTCACCCACCGCACAATTTTGCCCAAATGGATTTGAACCCGCATGGCGCGGGTGGACACTATTGATGACAAGCCGGAAGCCGATCACGCCGCCCGGTGCAGGAACGACCGAGAGTTAGCAAAGGCGATCGACGCCAGCGCAGATTGCGCCATCAGGAAATAAGGGGTGCTTCCATGTTCAAATCATCCGCCCGCTTCGGCCTCACCACGATCCGCGCAGCTGTCATCGCCGGTGCCGCACTCTCCCTGACTGCCGGCGCCGTGATCGCGGCTGACGATGTGACCTCCGACCAGATCCTTCGCGCACTGGCGCCGAAGAAGCCGCTGACCCGCGGCCTCTCGATGGCGCCGCCGGCCGAGCCGGCCGTGAATGCCGCCGAAGGCAAGTTTGTCGACAGCCTTCGCAACCGCAGCACCCGATCACTGTCATTGGGCGAGCGCGAGCAGATCGCCAGCATTGCCGAGACCAAGCCGGCGATCGATCTCGAAATCAACTTCGATTACAATTCTGCGAATATCAGCAAAAAGTCGATGTCGTCCGTTCAGGCGCTTGGCAAGGCGCTGAGCAGCGCGGACCTCAAGGGCTCGACATTCGTCGTTGCCGGCCATACCGACGCGGTCGGTGGCGAAGAGTACAATCAGGACCTGTCCGAGCGCCGCGCCGATGCAATCAAGCGTTATCTCGCCGACAAATACGGCATCGCTGGTGCGGATCTCGTGACTGTCGGCTACGGCAAGACCAAGCCGAAGAGCGGGATCGCCCCGACCGACCCGAGCAATCGCCGCGTCCAGGTCGTGAACATGGCCAATAAGGCAACCGCATCCAACCAGTAATGCGGTGACGTCCATATCGGCCGATATGCACATCGCTGCCGATTGCCGCACTACAGCGTTCCGCACCCCGCGGAGCGCTGTTTGCATTGGTGATCACCGATATCCTGTATAGGATCGAACGACCCTTCCGCCGCGCCGTTGCCATCGCCCGGTGCCTTGCCATGCCAAGTGGACCCATTCCGCAATGAAGGCTTCTGCCCGCTTCACCCCGGCTCTCGCGTCACTGTCGCTGGCTGCTGCGCTGGCCATGACATCGTCAACTGCGCATGCCGCCGACCCCGCGCCCGGCGGCTCCCCGAACGGGGCCATGGTCACCGTCGCCAAGGCAACCAATGCCTGCTTCTCCGACCTCGTCCGCGTCACCGGCTTCGTGGTGCCACGCCGCGAGGCTCACGTCGGCGTCGAGACGGAGGGATCACGCGTCTCCGAAGTGCTGGTAAAGGAAGGTGACGTGGTCACCGAGAACCAGGAACTGGCCCGGCTAATCCCGCCACCCACATCGAACAATGCACGCCCCAATGCGGTGCCGCTCCGCGCACCGGCCGCGGGCCTGATCACATCGGTGCAGACGATCGCAGGCGCTCCGGCCTCGCCACAGGCCGGCCCGATGTTCAAGATCGCCATCAACAACGAGCTGGAACTGAACGCCGAGATCCCGAGCATTCACATCCTCAAGCTCAATCCCGGCGCCACCGCACGCATCAGCCGCGACGATCATGCGGATATCTTCGGCAAGGTCCGGGTGGTGTCGCCGCAGATCGACCGCACCACGCAGCTCGGCCATGTCCGGCTATCTCTGGCGCCCAATCCGTCGATCAAGGTCGGCATGTTCGCGCGCGCCAGCATCGATGCGCGGCGCAGCTGCGGCGTCGCCATTCCGCGCTCGGCGATCGAGCATTTCACCGTGCAGCTGGTGAAAGGCAATGTGATCGAGACCCGCCGCGTCAAAGTCGGCCTCGTGTCCGACAACGCCACGGAAATTCTCGAAGGCGTGGAGGTCGGCGACATCGTCGTCGCTGACGCCGGGACGTCGCTGCATGACGGCGACAAAGTGAAGACCATCTTCGTCGATGACCTCGACCGTTCGCGGGTGCGCTAAATGGCAATGAATATCTCGGCATGGTCGATCCGCCATCCGCTGCCCTCCATCGTATTTTCGATCATCCTGCTGGCGCTGGGCTGGATCAGCTTTACCAAGCTGGCCATCACGCGATTGCCGAGCGCCGACATTCCAGTGATCT
Organism: Tardiphaga alba; assembly: GCF_018279705.1. Taxonomy (NCBI): domain Bacteria; kingdom Pseudomonadati; phylum Pseudomonadota; class Alphaproteobacteria; order Hyphomicrobiales; family Nitrobacteraceae; genus Tardiphaga; species Tardiphaga alba. The sequence continues at coordinate 563,252 of NZ_CP036498.1, read as the reverse complement.
CGGTCGCCGTGGCGCAGTTCGGCGCGGCACCTGCCGAACTCGAAGCGCAGGTCACCAAGACCATCGAGGACGGCGTCTCCGGCGTCGAAGGCGTCCGGCATATCTCGTCATCGATCACCGACGGCCTGTCGGTAACGACGGTACAATTCGCGCTCGAAACCAACACCGACCGCGCCCTCAATGACATCAAGGATGCCGTCACCCGCGTCCGCGCCAACCTTCCGCAAAACGTCAACGAACCGCTGATCCAGCGTGTCGACGTGATCGGTCTGCCGATCGTGACCTATGCCGCGATCTCACCAGGGAAGACGCCGGAACAACTCTCCTGGTTTGTCGACGATGTCGTGAAACGTGCGCTGCAGGGCGTCCGCGGCGTGGCGCAGGTAGAGCGCATCGGCGGCGTCGAGCGCGAAATCCTGGTCTCGCTGGATCCTGACCGTCTCCAGGCCGCAGGTCTCACTGCCGTCGATGTCTCCCGCCGCCTGCGCGGCACCAATGTGGACCTCGCTGGCGGTCGTGCCGAAATTGGCAAGAACGACCAGGCGATCCGCACCCTCGCGGGTGCAAAGACACTCAACGAACTCGCGGGCACCATGATCAGCCTGCCCTCCGGCGGCGAGGTGCGGCTGGAAGATCTCGGCACCGTCACCGATACCATCGCCGACCGGCGCACCTTTGCGCGCCTGAACGGCGAGCCCGTAGTGGCTCTGGGCATCAAGCGCTCCAAGGGCGCCAGCGACGTCGTCGTCGCCGAAGCCGTGCAAAAGCGCATCAGCTCGCTGAAAGAATCGTATCCCGACGTCGACCTGAAACTGATCGATACATCGGTGGATTTCACCAAGGGTAATTACGATGCAGCCATGAGCACCTTGTTCGAGGGGGCGACGCTGGCCGTCATCGTGGTGTTCCTGTTCCTGCGCGATCTGCGCGCCACCGTCATCGCCGCGATCTCGCTTCCGCTGTCCATCTTCCCCGCCTTCTGGGTGATGGACATGCTCGGCTTCTCGCTCAATCTCGTGAGCTTTCTCGCGATCACGCTATCGACGGGTATTCTTGTCGATGACGCCATCGTCGAGATCGAGAATATCGTGAGACATATGCGCATGGGCAAATCGCCCTACCGCGCCGCACTGGAAGCCGCCGACGAAATCGGCCTCGCCGTCATCGCCATCAGCCTCACCATCATCGCGATCTTCGCCCCTGCAAGCTTCATGTCGGGCATCGCGGGCCAGTTTTTCAAGCAGTTCGGCATCACGGTGTCGGTGCAGGTCTTCTTCTCGCTGCTAGCAGCGAGATTCGTCACGCCTGTGCTGGCGGCCTATTTCATGAAGGATCACAAGCACGACGATCCTCCGCCCGGGCGCATTCTGCAGGCCTACAACAAGCTCGTGACCCTTTCGGTGAAGCGTTACTATCTCACCGTCCTGTTCGGCCTCGGTGTTTTCGCGCTGTCGATCCTCAGCATCCAGCTGCTCCCACAGGGCTTCTTGCCGGCACAGGATACGGCCCGCTCGCTGCTGGCGATGGAATTGCCGCCGGGTTCGCAGCTCACTTTCACCGAAAAGACGACCGAAGAGATCGTCCAGCGGCTGCGCAAGCGACCGGAGATCAAGAGCGTCTTCGTCGATGGCGGACGCGTGCCGCCGGGGATCAGCGAAGTGCGCCGCGCCTCGCTGATTATCAATTACACGCCGAAGGGAGATCGCAAGATCTCGCAGCGCGAGCTCGAACTGGAGATCGGCAAGGAACTCGAGAACGTCCCGGATATTCGCTACTGGTTCCTCGATGAGAATGGTTTGCGCGCCATCTCGCTGGTGGTGACCGGGCCGGACATCAACATCGTCAGCAACGTTGCCAACGAATTGGCAACGCAGATGAAGCGAATTCCGCTGATCTCCAACGTGATCTCGGAGACGTCGCTGGATCGCCCTGAACTCCGTGTGCAGCCGCGCGCCGATCTCGCAGCCCGTCTCGGCGTCTCCACCGAAGGCCTCTCCGAAACCATTCGCGTCGCGACCATCGGCGACGTCGGCCCGGCACTGGCGAAGTTCGATGCCGGCGACCGACTGGTACCGATCCGCGTGCAGCTCGAAGACTCAGCGCGATCCGATATCCAGGTTCTCGAACAGTTGCGCGTGCCGATCGGCGGCGGGCGCGGCGGCGTGCCATTGTCGGTCGTCGCCGACATCAAGCTCGATCAGGGGCCGACCAGCATCAATCGCTATGATCGCGAACGGCAGGCCACGGTGGCCGCAGATCTCGTCGGCACCGCCGCACTCGGCGATGCCCTGAAGAAGATCTACGAACTGCCGGTGATGAAGAGCCTGCCGAAGAATGTGAGCGTGAAGCAATCAGGCGACGCCGAAAGCCTGAACGAACTCGCTGACGGTTTCGCGACCGCGATCTCTGCCGGCCTGATGATGGTCTATGCAGTGTTGGTGCTGCTGTTCGGCACCTTCCTGCAACCGATCACCATCCTGTTCTCGCTGCCGCTCTCCATCGGAGGCGCGATCATGGCTCTGCTGGTGACCGGCAAGCAGCTCACCACACCGGTCTGGATCGGCATCCTGATGCTGATGGGCATCGTCACCAAGAACGCGATCATGCTGGTGGAATTCGCGGTAGAGGCGATCCGCGAAGGCAAGCCGCGCGAGATCGCTATCATCGATGCCGGCATGAAGCGCGCGCGGCCGATCGTGATGACCACCATCGCCATGGCCGCCGGCATGATGCCTTCGGCACTGGCCTGGGGCGCGGGCGGTGAATTCCGATCTCCGATGGCTCTTGCGGTCATTGGCGGCCTGATCTTCTCGACTTTGCTGTCGCTGATCTTCGTGCCGGCAATGTTCCTGATGATGGACGACATCGGACAACTCTCATGGCGATGGGGCCGCAAGCTGCTCGTCTCGAGCGGCGAAGAAGATCGCGGTCACCCGTCGTCCATCGAACACAAGCAGGTAGACCGATGATCCCGTCATTCGCTTTCGATCCGCGTCGTTCGATGTCCTTCACCAGGACGCTGCTTCTCGCGACAGCCCTCTGCGCCGCTACGACGGCAGGTCGGGCAGCCGACGAACCGGATCTGGCACGCGGCGCCGCTGTCACGGTCATCGCTGCTGCAAAGCAATGCTTCGCTGATACCGTCGATGTGGCCGGACTTCTGCTGCCGCGCGAGGAGGTTTCGATCCGCCCGGATCGCCCCGGGATGAAAGTCGCGGAGGTGATGGTCGATGCCGGTGAGAATGTAACAGCAGGCCAGATCCTCGCCCGGCTGACATCGCCGGAAGGCGGCTCGGTGCAGATCCAGGCCACCGTCGCAGGTCTCGTCAGCGCCTCGTCTGCCGTGGTCGGCACCATCGCATCCGGAAAGGGCGAGGCGCTTTTCAGCATCATATCGCGCAGCGAATTCGATTTCATCGGACAAGTGCCGACGCGCGATCTGCCGAAGCTCAAGGCCAATCAGACCGTGAAGATCAAGGTCATCGGCACCGGCGAGCTCGATGCGAAAGTGCGCCGCGTCGCGTCCTCCGTCGAACCCAACAGCCAGCTTGGCCAGGTCGTCGTCTCGCTGAATGCCGCACGGCGGCTGATGACGAACTCCTATGCGCGGGCAACGATCAAGACCGGCGAAAGCTGCGGCATCGCGCTGCCTCTGACCGCGATCCTTTACAGTTCAGGCGGCACGGTGGTGCAAGTCGTGCGCCGTCATCGCATCGAAACGCGACGGGTCGAGGTGGGCCTGATGGCAACGGGCCGGGTTGAGATCCGCGAAGGCTTGAACGAGGGCGATATCGTCGTTGCGCGGGCGGGTGCACTGCTGCGCGAAGGCGATCCGGTCAGGCCGGTGACCAGCAGCGCGGACAAGCAGTAGTCGCTGGGGTCAGTGCGAAGGCAGTTAGCTGCCGGCGCGAGCCGTCGCCTTGATGCCGAACTGCACGTCCTCGATGAGAGACGAGGACACCGACGGCACCTGTTCGCCGTCCGACGAGCGCGTCACCGCGGTGCGCGTGCTGTTGAACACAGCCTCTGCGCTGGCGGGTTTGGCTTTCAGGCTCTTCAGGAATTCAGCGGCCAGCAGGCTGTTCTGCCCGCTTGCGTCGTCAGCCACCTTGCCGGGCGTCGCTGATGTCAGGATCAGAGCCTTCTCAGGAACATCGATGGGCGCAAGGCCGCGCGAATAGGACCGGAAACGGCGCTCATAAGGATTGCGGCGCGAGGCGTCGAGCACGACCAGTTTGGCCTGTGCGCCGCCTTCCTTCATGACATCGAGCACGGCTTCGACACTGACGCCCTGACGGCGCACATCGCGCTCGCGCCAGATCGCGGCATCGACAGGGATCATATAGCTCTGACGACCGACCTGAACGCCGTAGCCGCCGAAATACAGCATCACGACGCTGTCCGGCTTGATCTTGCCTTTCAGCCGTTCGACCGCGCGGGTCATGTCGTCACGCGTGGCATCCTCGATCACGTCCACATCGAAACCGTCCTGACGCAGCGCATGCGTTACGGCCCGGGCGTCGTTGATCGGCTGCGACAAAGGCGAGGCGGCATCCGGATAGTGACCATTGCCGATGACAAGCGCCAGGCGCGACGAATTGCTGGCAGCCTGCGTGGCCTCATAGCCAGCCGCGGCGCGTGCCGGATCAATCACGTGCTTGTTCAGCGCGGCGTGGGCGCCAATCGCCAGCGAGACCAGGCCGACAAATGCGGCTGTCATGGTAATCGAGCGACGGGATACGCGAAACTGCCGTACGTTCATTACGATCATTCCTGCCTATCGTTCACGCGCAACCATTGGTCGCGTGGACGTCGGATTAGGTTTGAAGGGATGCCAAACCAATGAGCATCAATTGCGCTCAATTTGCGGCGTCGCAGCAAACCGGGTGTTAACCCGTCACGGGCCACCGGGCAACCCGTAAAGCCCGCGATTTAAGACAGGGTTACTGACGCACCGGAACCTTGTAGTGCGCCCCACGCAATTGCCAATCGGATCGATTCGTGCAACTTTTCAATGACTTGCAGTTATCGAGAGACGATTTCGGCGCGATCGGCGGCGAGCGGTTTTCGAGACGTGCGTACAGGCCGCACCAAAGGAAACCCGATGAAAGCGTCGTCCCTTGCCCGAGCCGCTTTTGACGCACTGACTGCCCGGAAGGACGGCCCTACCCTCTATGACCTTTGCGACCCGATCTTCCGCCGTCATACCGGCAGTGGCGACGCCCATATTGTCAAGTTCTACAACACCGCGCTCGGCAACCCCGCATTGCGACCGCTGCTCCGGCGCGCTGGGTTGCCTGAACTACGCGACCCCGCACGTTTCAAGGCGCTTCAGGATGCCCTGATCGCTGCCCGCGACCAGACTGAACCGGACTGGGCGGCCATCGGCCAACCCGTGGCCGACTTGCTCGATACCGTGTCGCTGCAACATCCGAGACCTCCGAAAGCGTCGCATGCTGGTGCCACGCCATCGATCGCCGACATCGACACTGTCATCCGCAGCTGCGCCGCTCACCTTCTCGGCTCCTACAACAAGAACGGCTTTATCCCGACCTATGCCGCCTTCAATCTGATCGGCGATCCCGACATGCATGGTCGCGAATTCCTGATGGCGCTGACCGGGCTGAACGCGCGCGGCTACAAGAACTCCACTTTGTTGTTCACGCTCGCGCGCATCTTCATCGCGCGTTCGCCCGCAGCGAAGCTGATCAATCCGCCATGGGCCGGCATCGCCGAGCCGATGTGGGAGCCGGTGCAGATCCGGCATCGCTCAGCCTATTACGACGCGTTCTTCACTGAAGCCCTGCTGAGCTTTGGCGAAACAGGCCTCGCCTCGCAGGACCAGACCGCGCAGTCACGCCGCGCCATCAACGCGATGATCGAGTTTTGCCTCGTCACCAGCCGCGAAGAGGTGAAGTCGCATGATGGCAGCAGCGTCAATGTGATCACGGCACTGGCGCCGCCGCCGCATCCGCGTTTCAGTCGCTTCTTTGCCCAGATCAAGCAAGACCTCGGCTTCGGCATCTATGTGCCGGATTGCGACACCACGGCCTGCTCATTCTCTGCAGCAACGCAGGCAGGATCGACCGATCCTATCCTGAATCAACCGCTGCTCGACTTTTATGCCGGCTATCAGGTGAATGACGGCGCCAACGAGCCCCTGGTCACGGTGCCGATCAACGACAACATCAACTATGACGGCGCGATCGCTACCTGGATCGACAATCTCGCGGGCCAACGCCCCTACGGCAACGACCTCGATCCGACGCTGAACCTCGACGTACTCGAAGTCTCTTTCCGCAATTGCAGCCGCTGGCAGGTGCTGGAGACGCCGAAGCGGCTCGAAACCGTACATCGGATCATCGGCTTCCAGCGGCGCCTCGTCGAATCCGGCGCCTTCGCAGATCCACGATCGCACATCTATTACCTGCCGGAGCTTTACTGCGCCTATTTCGGCCGTTGCTACGCCGCGCTGCGTGCGCTGCCTGAAGACACCCAACGCAAGCTCGACCCCGACGGCACATTCGAGCTCATCAAGCCGCATGTACTGGCATATGTCGTCAACGAGTTGATCGCGCATGAGATGAACGCTTTCGATGCGGCCCTTGCTCTGATCGCACTCGGCCATCTCGGCGCTGAGGTCTCGCTGTTCATCCCACCGCTGCAGTGCATCATGCGCAGCCGGAGTGAGGGCGGCCGCAAAGGGCCATTCAAGGCCTATGAATGGAACAAGATGAAAACGCCGACGCGGATCCTGGTTGGCGGTCCCGAAGTGACGTCGGCTTTCGTGTTGATGGGGCTCGCCCTCGCCCGCAATGCGATGCAGCAGAGCGGTTGATCTCAGGCTCGCGCGGAGTTGAGGCAATCCAGTGCCGTCACACTGGCGCCTGCGGTGAAATGACGGCACTCTGCAGCATTGTCGTCACGATTCTGGTACTGACGGTTCGATGCGCATGCGACGTTTCATTGGCTTTGCCCTTTTTCTGCTGATCCTTCCGAACGCGGCTCAGGCTGCTGACGTGAGCGGCATTCCGCATATTCGCGACGCCAATCAGGTCACGATCGGCAATACGCGTATCCGGCTCGCCGGCTCCGATGCCCCCGGGCGTGACCAGCTTTGCCTGAATGCGAACGGTGAGCGCTGGAGTTGCGGTGTCGCCGCACATGACGCGCTGGTCGCACGCGCCAGCGACAAGAACTGGACCTGCCGCATCCAGCGTACCGACCGTTTCGGCCGTTCGGTCGCCAAATGTGAAGCGGACGGTGAAGATATCGCCCAGTGGCTGGTGAAAACCGGATGGGCACTGGCCTATGTCCGTTTCTCACGCGTTTATGAGCCCGAGGATCAGGCGGCACGTGCGGCCAAGGTCGGATTGTGGTCCGGCGCATTCATCGCGCCGTGGGAATGGCGCGTCCGGAACAAGAAGGCCGGGACACTTGGCGCCATCAAGCCGACACCTGAAACCTTGCCAATCCTGTTTGCCTCGGCGTCGGGCGCGGTTGCGCCGTCGCCGGCCTGCCGCATCAAGGGAAATGTCAATCGATCCGGCGTCTGCATCTATCACACGCCGGAAAGCCGCTGGTATGCCAAAATCAAGATGCGCGTGAGCAAGGGCACACGCTGGTTTTGCTCTAAAGAAGAAGCCGAAGCCGCCGGATGCCGCGAGACACGGCGCTGATCCGGCAGGCTGGACGATGACTTTATTGACCTGACGTGGCAGGGTCCGCCCGCGATTCCTTATGGGCGAGATCTTGAACGACCCGAACGAACATCCCATCGCAGAACAACAACGCCGCAGCCGGACCTATCGGGCGCTGCGGCTGACGCTGCTTGCCGTGATCATTTATGGCGGCATCGCCTATCTGCTGCTGCCGGAGCTCTGGACTCATTACGAGCATCAGAAGCCTCTTGCCGGTCTCCCGATGACCACCATGACCACGCAAGGAATTCCCGGCGATCCCATCAATGTCGGATTGATCGGCGACAAGAAAGACGTGATCTGCGCGATGCATGCCGCCGGCTGGTATCCGGCCGATCCCATCACGTTGAAGTCATCGATCGAAATCGTCGGCAGCGTTCTCCTCGACCGCCCCTATCGCGACGCTCCCGTCTCGCCCCTGATCTATCTCGGACGACGCGAGGATCTCGCCTTCGAGAAACCGTCAGGCACGAGTGCCGATCATCGCCATCATGTCAGATTGTGGCTGGTGCTCGAGAAGGGACAGGAAGATCGCCCGGTCTGGCTCGGCGACGCCACGTTCGATCGTAGCGTGGGCATCAGCAAATATACGGGCGCGATCACGCACCATATCGCTGCGGACATCGACGCCGAGCGCGCGGTGCTGGCGAATGATCTTGAACAAGCGGGCATGGTGGAAGCCAAGTATCAGGTCACGGGTGTCGGTCCGACCGTCGCCGGCCGGAACGGCGAAGGAGACTTGTACTTCACCGATGGCGAGATATGGATCCAGCGACTGGTCGTCGGCTGTGCCAAGCGAACCGAGCCGCCGGAATCGATCCCAAGCCCGGCCGCCACCGAGATCAAGGACCAAATCTTCCGGGCGGTCGCCAATATCATCGGCCCGACATCCACGCATTGAGCGCAGGCCGCCCTCGCCATTTTGCTTTATCACTTCGCCATGCCACGATGGCTGACACCCTCAACAAGGACAGAAAATGGTCGTTCGCGCAGGTCGTGAGTTTCTCGCTATCCCCGGCCCCACCACCATGCCGGATGAAGTCCTGCGCGCGATGCATCGGCCAGCGCTGGATATCTATTCGGATTCCATGGTGCAGCTGACCTACGGACTGCTGCGCGACATCGGCACCTTGTTCGCCACCAAAGGCAAAACCTACATCTATATCGCCAACGGCCACGGCACCTGGGAGGCCGTGCTCACCAATGTGTTGTCACGCGGCGACAAGATCCTCGTCCTCGAAAGCGGTCGCTTTGCCGTGGGCTGGGGAAATGCCGCACGCAGTATGGGCATCGAGGTGCAGAGCCTGAAGGGAGACTGGAATCGGGCCATCCGTCCCTCTGAAGTCGAGGCTGCCCTACGGCAGGACACGGAGCACAAGATCAAGGCCATCCTGGCCGTGCAGATCGACACCGCATCCGGCGCGTTCAACGACATCGAGGCCATCGGCAAGGCCATCAAGGCCGCGGGTCATCCCGCTCTGTTCCTCGTCGATGCAGTTGCCTCGCTCGGCTGCATGCCATTCGAGATGGACGCATGGGGCATCGATGTCGCCATGTCAGCCTCGCAAAAGGGTCTGATGACACCGCCCGGCCTCGGCTATGTCGCCGCCAGTGACCGCGCCCGCGAGGTGCACAAAACCGCCAATCTGCGCATGCCCTATTTCGACTGGACCGAGCGCGACGGCAACGAACACTACCAGAAGCATTCCGGAACGGCGCCGGTGCATCTGATGTTTGCGCAGCGCCAGGCCATCGACATGCTGTTCGAGGAAAAGCTCGACAACGTCTTCCTGCGTCATCGCCTGCTGGCTGAAGCCGTGCGCCGTGCCGTTGCCGTATGGGCCGAAGGCGGTGTTCTCAGCTTCAACATCATCGAAGCAAAAGAGCGTGGTGACACCGTCACCACCATCAAGATGCCGGACCCTGCGCGGCTGCTCACCTACTGCCGCGAGAAATGCGGCGTTATTCTCGGCGTCGGTATCGGCGATCTGCAGGGCAAAGCGTTTCGCATTGCCCATATGGGTCACGTCAATGCGCCGATGATTTTGGGCACGCTTGGCGTGGTGGAGATGGGACTACAGGCGCTGGGCATTCCGCATGGCAAAGGCGGCGTCACCGCCGCGCTCAACTATCTCGGCGAAAGCGTGAAGCCCTGAGCTTAAGCGTCCGCTTCCTGGCCATGGTCACGCCGGGTTTCCGGCATGACCAGCCAGATCAGCAGAACGCCGAGTGCAGCGACGCCGGCCAGGCCGACAAATGCGACGGGCGCGCCGAGCTTGTCGGCGACATAGCCGGCAGTGACGGTGCTGAGCGACGCACCGATACCCGTCGCCGTGCCGACAATGCCTTGCGCGAGGCTGAACCGACCGCTGCCGAATGCGATATCGGACACGATCAGCGGGATCATGACGGCGAAGACCGCCGCGGTGATGCCGTCGAAAATCTGGACCGCGACCAGCAGGAACGGATCGGTGACGACTGCGAACAGCAATCCACGGACCGCAAGCGACGCAAAGGCGATGAGGAGAAGCGGACGTCGCCCCCATTGCTGCGCCTTGCGGCCGACCGTCGGCGACGTCGCTGCGACGAATGCTTGCGGCACCACGATGCAGAATGCGATCAGCGCCGGCGCCCAATCGGCCGAGCGTGTGGTGACGACGCCCGCCATCAGGGGCAGCATCGCTGCATTGGCTAGCTGCAGCAGCAACACCGCGCAGGCAAATATCAGCAGCGGCTTCTGACGGACGAGATCGCGGAAACGGATCGGCTTGGGGCTTTCGGTCTGCCGTCCCGCATTCCCGTGCGCCTGTGCTGCATCGATCTCTCGATGACGAATGCGCGACAGCGCATAAAGCACGGGTATTGCGAGCAGGAACGTGACGATGAACACGGCCCGGCTGGACAGCAGGTAGCCGATCGTCCCCATGACGGCAGCAGCGACGCCGTTTCCGAGCGAGGCAAAGCGGGCATTCCGTCCCAATCGCTCGCTGATCTTGAGCGGACCGACGAGACCGAGACTGATGGCCGCTATTGCCGGGCCGAGCACGCAGCTTGCCATCGCATGCAATGTCGCAGCAGTGACGACGACTGGAAAGATCGGCAAGGCCGCATAAGCGAGCGCACAACATGCGATCGTGCAGACGGCTGCGCCGGCCACCAGTCGGGTCGAGCGCGCGGCGTCAATAATGGCGCCGCCTGGAATCTGGCCGAGCAGCGCGACAACGCCGCCGATGGAAAGCACGAAGCCGATTTCGACCTGAGTCCATTTCTGTGTCGTGAGATAGACCGCCACGAAGGGACCGAAGCCGGTCTGCACATCGGCAAGAAAGAAGATGAACCAGTCGAGCCCGCGCAGGCTCTCCTTCGAAGGCTCGGGTGCTCGGCGTGGCTCTTGCGGACCGGAGTCCGGCTCGGGTGCAATCCCAGGCGCGCAGGCGACCTCCCGCACCGCCTCTTCGGCGGAGCCGGGACGATCAGGCGCATGTGTGATCGCATGAACGGCCAATTATCGCTCCTGCATCGTGAGCGGAGGAAATTTCAGCGGCGTCAGCGTGCCGGACGCGCCCAACACGACAATCGGCTGATCATCCTTGTATTCAGGCGCCGCGCGCACCTGTTCGCGGGTGAGATCGAGCGTGATGCTCGCCGTCTTGTCGGCCACGTTCCAAAAATGCAGCGCTGCCCAATCGACCACGATCTTCCGTGACCCGACGCCCAGAAAGCCACCGAAGTCGATCACGGCGCCGCGGATCTGGCCGGCGCGATCGACGACCACATCGGAAATACGCCCCATATTCTCGCTTGCCGGGCTGCGTACGTCGCGGCCGAGAATGCCCTTCGCATCAAAAGCATCGATCACCGTCACGGATGGCGGTTTCGCCGATGGCGGCAATGCGGCCGGCGTTGCTGCTTCCGGCTTCGGCGGTGGCGGCGCTGCTTCTTTTGCGGGCGCAGCTTCAGGTGCCGGTTCCGGCGCGCTTGATGGCGTCGATGCCGGCGACTTCGCCGACTCCGGCGCTGGCGGCGCATCTGCCGCGACGGACAACGACACGGCAGTCATCGTCATGATGACGGCAAGGCCCGCGGCGACGCGGATGGCTGGCGAGAATAGTCTGCGACTCATGACCGGCACTCTTCCTGCGTGACGACACGCATCAATGTGTCAGGACGATCGACACCCGGATCTGGCCGCGGCTGCGCAGAACTTCGAGCGAGACATCGTCATTGTGTTTCCGCAAACAGATATCGACGCTGGACTCGCCGAGCCGGACATCGCGCAGGATCACATGCTGCAGGAATGATGGCAGCCGAGGATCGCGGAAGCGAATCTCATTGCGAGCGACATCGAATTCAATGCCGAGCGCCGCCTCCAGCAGCGTGAACGGCGTGGCACTCGCCCAGGCCTGCGGCGCGCAGGCCACAGGATAAAGCGTCGGCCCGCGTCGCTTCTCCCGCTGGAAGCCGCAGAACAGCTCTGGTAAGCGCCGCAGGTCCATATAGGTCGCAGTATCAAAGAGGCCTTTGAAGACTGCCTCGACGGAGTGCTTCAAACCATAGCGCGCGAGACCAAGCGCGATCAGCGCATTGTCGTGCGGCCATATCGATCCGTCGTGATAGGACATCGGATTGTATCGCGCTTCGCCGCGGGCGATGGTGCGGATACCCCACCCCGTGAAGAAATGCGGGCGCATCAAATCGGCGGCCACCATGCGCGCGCGATCTTCGCCGACGATCCCGGTAAACAGCAACTGGCCGGCATTGGACGAACGCACGACGCAGGGCAGCTTGGCGCCATCGAGCGCGAGCGCATAGGTGCCGATCTCCTCGCACCAGAATGCCGCATCGAAGCGATCAGCCAGTGTCCTGGCTTCCGCCTCGAGCTGTTCCGCCCGCTCCGCCATCTCCAACCGCAGTGCCATACGCGCCGCCAGATTCTTGGCGGCATAGACATAGCCCTGCACCTCGGAGAGCGCGATATTGCCTTCCGCAAGTTTGCCGTCCGCATGGAAGATCGCGTCGTATGAATCCTTCCATCCCTGATTCTGCAGGCCCTGCTCGGTGGCGCGCTGATATTCGACGAAACCATCCTGATCGGGATCGCCGGGGCCGTCGATCCATGACAGCGCCGCCTCGATCGCGGGCCACAATTCACGCAAGGTCTCGTCATCGCCCGTGCGCTCTACATAAAGGCCAGCGAGCAGTACGAACAATGGCGTCGAATCCACGCTGCCGTAATATTGCGCGAACGGCACTTCACGGAGCGCCGCCATTTCACCGCCGCGCATTTCGTGAAGAATCTTGCCTGGCTCCGCATCGGCCAGCGGATCGACCTGCTTCGCCTGGAATGCAGCGAGGCGCGACAGCACGCCCTTGGCCACGCGCGGATCGATCCACAGCATCTGCAAAGCAGTGATCAGGCCATCGCGCCCGAATGTGGTCGAATACCAGGGGATGCCTGCATAGGGATATCGCCCCTGCGGCGTATTGGTCATCAGGATGTTCAGGTCACCCATGGCCTGACAGAGAACCTCGTTGAAAATGTCATTCGAGGTTTCGATCGTGGTAGCGCCCTTGCTGAAATTTCGCATTTCGCGGCGGTGCGCGAGCAGCCCTTTCAGAAACGGCACAGGCTTGTGATCGAGCGGCACATTGCAGCTCGCCGCGACGAACAGGGATGTCGTCTCCTGTGCCGCGAGATCGAAATGATACGTCGCCGTATTGGCTGCCAATCGCGTCGGGCGCGGATCAAAGTGCAGCAGCGTGCGCAACGGCTTGTTGTCGAGCCCGGTATATTCCAGCGCAACATGGGTCGGATCGATCAGGCGGCTGGTCGCGATGCCGCGATGCTTGCGCTGCTCTCCCCGCACCTCGAACAGATCGGCAAAGTCATTGTCGAAGGACAGCGTCAGATCGAAACTGGCCCGCTCCCCGCCGTGATTCTGGACGCCGATACGCTGATAGATCGCGCCCCGCCAGAGAAAGAACGTCCGGACAATGTGCAGCATGTCCTTCTGCAGCACGATGCGGCCATCGCGATAGACGTCGGGATTGGTGAGATCCACCGTCAGCGTGGAATTGTCGTCTCGCAGATTCGACCCGAGCAGCAGCGGCTGTACATCGTTGAGCGAAAGCTCCAGACGCGCGAGATAGCGGGTATCGTGATTGAACAACCCGTCTGGCCCGCCGGCGGACGCACCGATATCGCCGTGGCTATCGAGAACCGCGAACGTGTCGTCATGCTTGAGCGCGCGCCGGGGCCGCGACGCCGGGCCCGTCATGGGAATGTAGAACGGCGATTCGACGATCGCCTGATCGGCAAGTGCATCGCGCTTGGCAGCAGCGGCTTCCATGGGCATGAATGACCTCGGCCAGTTGAGTGGACACGACGATACGCATGCGACAACGCTTGGCTAGGATAAGCTCAGACGTCACGCGGCGTGGGCGGCGAGGCGGCTCATTTCCTGGGTCACCAGCTGCCGATATGGCCCCTGACCCTGCATCAGGATGTCGGGCTTGCCGTCCTCGATGATCTTGCCGCTGCGGAGCACGACCACGCGGTCGAAATTGCGCAGCGTGGCGAGACGGTGCGCAATCGCAATCACGGTGCGTCCGCGCATCAGGCGCGCGAGCGCTTCACGGATCGCTTCTTCCGACTCGCTGTCGAGGGCGGCGGTTGCCTCATCCAACAGAAGAATCGGCGCATCCTTGAGGAAGGCGCGCGCGATTGCGATGCGCTGGCGCTGGCCGCCGGACAGCTTGACGCCGCGGTCGCCGACCATGGTGTCGAGGCCTTCCGGCAATTGCTCGATGAAATCACAACGGGCCGCAACGGCCGCCTTCATGACATCCTCATCGCTGGCGTTCGGCCGCCCATATCGGATGTTTTCCATGATGGAACGATGGAACAGCGAGATATCCTGCGGAACGACTGATATCGCATGTCGCAGACTGTGCTGCGTGACGCGCGAAATATCCTGTCCATCGACCGAGATACTGCCGTTCTGAACGTCGTAGAAGCGTTGCAGCAGCACGAAAAGGCTCGACTTGCCGCCGCCGGACTGGCCCACGAGGCCAACCCGCTGGCCTGCATTGAGGCGCAGCGTGAAGTTTTCGAACACCTTCTGGCCGCCGGGATAGGCAAAGGAGATGTCATCGAAGGCAATGGCGGCGCCGCTCTTGATCAGCGGCTCTGCCTCCGGGTGATCGCGCAGCTCATGCGGCACCAGCAGCGTTGCGAGCGCTTCGGACAGGCGGGCGATATGCTGCGTGACATCCACGAGCGCGACAGCGAGATCACGCGTAGCATGAAGGATTGACAGGCCGAGCGTACAGATCAACACGACATCACCCGTAGACGCGCCACCACGCTGCCAGAGCATGATGGCCCAGCCGAGCAGTCCGATGGTCAAGACGACGGTGATAGCCGCATGGGTGAGGCGCAGCCGTTCCAGATAACGCAGGCTGCGGCCGCGCGCATGCAATTCGCGATCGACGGTGTCGTCGAAACGATCATGCTCGAAGCTGAGGCCGCAAAAGGCGCGCACCAATGGAAGATTGTTGATGACATCGACCATCTCGCCATCGACGGCTGCAGCCTTGTCGGCGAAATCGTTGTGCAGTCCCTTGCCTGCCGCCGCCATCTTGAACATCAGCACGACCACAGCGCCCGCCACAACAAGCAGACCAGCCGCCATCGGCAGGCTCACCGTCCCGATCAGCAGAATGGCGGCAAATGTCGCGACGATCGGCGGCAGCACGTTCCAGATGAACATGTTCTCGATAGTAAAGACCGCATTGGACGTGGCCGTGATGCGGCTGGTCAGCATGCCCGGCAGACGATCGGTGAAGTAGCTCGGCGCATGGCCGGTGAGATGGCGAAAGATGTCGCGACGCAGATCGCCGGTAACGCTGACGAATGTGTAGCTCGCGACCCAACTGGCGACGCGCCAGAGGAACATATCGGCGGTGATAAGAAAGATCAGCCCGCCAAACGCCCACCAGATCACGCTGCCAGCATTCGACGGGCCGGCTGACAGTCCATCGACCAGATGCTTGATCCCGTATTGCGTGCCCACGGAACATGCAACGGCGGCCAGAACGGCAGACAAAATGACGAGATGAGATGGCGATCGTCGCCTGATGTAGCGCATCACGAAGGCGAACGGGCGGCGGGCATATCCGGAGAGGCTGTCCATTTGAATCACTAAACCCCTTGAACAGAAACACGATTCTCTACGGACAGCGTTTCCGCCCGCGAACGAAAGCGATGCAATCGCGATTTCCCCACGCTCTTGCCTTCTCGGCGCAACAATCGACCTGCATCACTGGTTCCAAGAACCTGAAAGAGTGTGATGGCAGCACCAAGACGACACTGTGGATGAAACACGCAGATGAGTACGGAACTTCGCAGATGCGAGAACGTTCCCCTGCCTAGCAAAGCCTGCGCCTGAAATGCCGAACGATATCAGTTCATCACTTCCAACATGGGAGATATGTAAATGCGCATCGCGCAAGTGGCTCCACTCACCGAAGCCGTCCCGCCGAAGCTCTATGGCGGCACTGAACGTGTCGTCCACTGGTTGACCGAAGAGCTCGTCGCGCAAGGGCACGATGTGACTCTTTTTGCCAGCGGCGATTCGCGCACTGCTGGAAAACTCGACGCCGGTTGGCCCAAGGCATTGCGTCTTGATGGGTCGGTTCGCGATCCAAACGCACTACATATGGAAATGCTTGAGCGCGTTCGTCAGAAATGTGACGATGACGAGTTCGACATCCTCCACTTCCATCTCGACTATTATCCGTTCTCGCTCTTCTCCCGGCAGCCGACGCCGTTCGTGACGACACTGCACGGACGCCTCGATCTGCCGGAACATCAACCGACCTTCACGACCTTCTCCAAGGCTCCTGTGATCTCGATCTCGGACGCGCAACGTCGTCCGGTTCCGCAGGCTAATTTCATCAAGACGATTTATCACGGGCTGCCAGAAAAGCTTCTGACGCCACAGGACATGAAGCAGAGCTATCTGGCCGTGCTCGGTCGAATTGCGCCGGAGAAAGGCGTCGATCGCGCCATCAAGATCGCGATCCGCGCCGGCATCCCGCTGAAGATTGCCGCCAAGGTCGATCGTGCCGACGAGGAGTATTACGAAGCAGTCGTCAAGCCGCTGATGGACCATCCGCTGGTCGAATTCATCGGCGAGATCGGCGATCATGAGAAGCCGCAATTCCTCAGCGGTGCATTCGGACTGCTGCTGCCGATCGACTGGCCGGAACCATTTGGCCTCGTGATGATCGAATCGATGGCCTGCGGCACGCCCGTCATCGCCTATAATCGTGGCTCGGTCCCGGAGATCATCGATCAGGGCCTCACCGGCTTCATCGTCGAAGACGAGACCAGCGCGGTCAACGCCGTTGGACGCCTGCCGGACATGGACCGCAAAGCGATCCGTCAACAGTTCGAAACGCGTTTCACGGCGCGCCGCATGGCGCAAGACTATGTAGACGCCTATCAGAGCCAGATGGAGCAAAAGACCCGGCTCCGGCTGGTCAGCAGCGCAGAGTAGCGACAGCGTTGTCTTTCACTCATGCAAAAGAGCGGTCCCCATGGGCCGCTCTTTTCGTATCGGGGCCCATTGGCCAGTGCTTTCCATACAGTTCTCTGACGTTCGCGTCGTGGTAGCTTTCCAATTGGAACAGGAAATTCTAACGTCCTCCCCGTATGCGCTCATCCAAAGCGCAATATTGGGAGAAACGACATGAGACTTCAGGGCCTTTCCACCATCGTCACCGGCGGCGCCTCCGGCTTCGGCGCCGAGATCGCGCGCGCCTATGCCCGCGAAGGTGCCAAGGTCGTCATTCTCGATCTCAACGCTGAGGGCGCAAAGAAGGTGGCGAGCGAGATCGGCGCAAGTGCGCTTGCCTATGGCGGCAGCGTCACCAGCAAGGCGGATGTCGATGGCGCGGTGAAGCTTGCCGTGGAGAAATTCGGCAAGCTCGATGTCGTCGTCAACAATGCCGGCTGGACCTTCCGGAACAAGCCGTTGCTTGAGGTCGCCGAGGAAGAGTTCGACAAAGCGTTCGACATCAATGTGAAGTCGATCTTCCTGATGACCAATGCCTGCGTTCCCGTCATGAAGAAGCAGAAGAGCGGCCGCATTATCAATATCGGCTCCACCGCCGGTGTACGCCCCCGCCCCGGCCTCACCTGGTACAACGCGACCAAGGGCGCGGTGAACCTGATGTCCAAATCCATGGCGGTCGAACTTGCGCCCGACGGCATCCGCGTCAATTGCATCGCGCCGGTGATCGGCGAAACGGCGCTGCTGGAATCGTTCATGGGCGTGCCCGACACGCCGGAAAATCGCGCCAAATTCGTATCGACGATCCCGCTCGGCCGCATGTCGCGCCCGTCGGATATCGCCAATGCCTGCGTCTATCTCGCTGGCGAAGAGTCGGAATTCCTGACCGGCGTTATCCTGCCCGTGGACGGCGGCCGAACGATCTAGAGCAGGATCCCGAAAAGTCGGAACCGGTTTTCGGATCAGATCATGTTCCAGAAATCGGGAAATTCATAAACCATCGAATCCGGTCAGATTCGATTCACCATTCGCTTTAAGCAATTCAGCTGCCATTCATGCGATGGTCCCTGCATGATCGAGGGACAAACCTCGGCAGGGAAGGCGTCAGGGTCAGGCCGGTCAACGGCCTGGCCCCGCTCTTTTGGGGATCATCATGGCAGCCAAGAAGAAGACGGCGTCGCGCAAGAAGGCCGCGACTGAGACGGCGCATCCCGCTTTCGCGGTCGCGCGTGTCGCCACCCACAGCCTGATCAATATGATCGTCGTCACAGCGGCCTGTGGCACGACGCTGGCCACGCTGATGACTGTGCTGAAATTCAAGTTCGTCTGAGCAAACTTTATTTCATCTCGTTGAGCAGTGTCGGAATGAGCTCCGAGACGGTCGGATGCACCGGCACCGCCCATTGCAGCTCCGTGTAATCGGCATCGACATTCATGATGTCGAGAATGCCGTGAATTGCCTCGTCACCGCCCGTGCCGAGAATCGCAGCGCCAAGGATCTTCCTGGTTTCTGCATCCACGACGACCTGCATCTTCCCGAAGATCTCGCCTTTTTCGACAGCACGGCCGACATGTGTCATCGGCCGTTCGCCGATCAGCAATTTTCGCCCCGTGGCCTTTGCCTGCGTCACCGTCATCCCGACCCGCCCTAGCGGCGGATCGATGAACAGCGCGTAGCCGGGAATGCGATCGCTGACCTTGCGAGCGGCACCGCCAAGCAAATTGGCCGCAATGATCTCGAAGTCATTGTAAGCCGTATGCGTGAAAGCGCCGCGGCCATTGCAATCGCCCATGGCAAAGATACCCGGCACGCTGCTGGCCAGGCCGTCATCGACCTGAATGTAGCCGCGCGCGTCCACCGCAACACCGGCTGTATCGAGCCCGAGATCGTCCGTATTGGGCCGTCGCCCGACGGCCAGCAATACATCGCTGCCAACGATCTCCGGCGCGCCTTCGGTGCAATCGACACCGACACTGACGCCATCCGGATGCGACTTGAACGTGATGCATTCGGCGCTGGTGCGAATATGAATGCCTTCAGACTCCAGTATCTCACGGATCATGTCGGAAATATCGGGATCCTCGCGCGACACCAGGCGCAGTCCTTTTTCGACCACGGTCACTTCGGCGCCGAAACGGCGAAACATCTGCGCGAATTCAAGGCCGATATAGCTGCCACCGACCACCACCAGATGCTTCGGCACGCGATCGAGCTTCAACATGCCGCTATTCGTGAGATACGGCACCTCATCAACGCCCGGAAAATCCGGGATCACCGGACGTCCACCCACATTGATGAAGATTTTCGATGCCGTGAGCAACTCGTCGCCGACACGCACCGTGTTGGCCGATTCGAAGCGCGCATGGCCATCAAACACCGTGCAGTTCGTCATGTTGCGCAACCAGCCTTCGACGCCGTTGCGTGAGTCCATGATGACCTTGTCGGCGCGCGCCCTCACTTTCGCCATGTCGATCCGCACGGGCGCATCAATCATCACGCCATATTCGGCGCCACGTCTTGCGAGATGCGCGGCATAGGCACTGGCCACCAGCGTCTTGGTCGGTTTGCAGCCGGTATTGACGCAAGTGCCGCCGAACAAATGACGTTCGACAATGGCGACCTGCTGCCCGGCCGCGGCGAGACGGCCGGCGAGCGACGGACCAGCCTGACCGGCACCGATGATGATGGCATCAAAGGCGCGGGTCATTTCAACGCCAGCACGATGAGAATGGCACCGATGATCGCCACAGCGTCTTCGATGAAAGCCGCAGGGGCATCCTTTCCAAAGCTGGCGGCGAGCCGCCCGCGCAGATGGGCGCCGCCGAGCGTACCGATCACCGCACCGATGCCGCCTGCAATCGCCCCCAGCAGCCAGTTGGCAGGACTCGCCACCGCGATCCCCGCAATGATGCCGATTGCGATACGGGTGCCGAACTGCACAGGCACCTTGCGGCTCGGCGTCGATGGCAGTTGATCGGTGACAAGTTCAACAATCGCGAGAATGGAGAATATTGCGACGGCCCACGACGAGCCAAGAAAAGCGAGCCAAGTGCCAGAGACCTTGGCGATGCCGAGATAGGCAGCCCAGCTGGCTGCCGCGGCTCCGGTCATTGCCCGCAAACCGGTGATCGCCCCTAACAACAACCCACACACATAGATCATCGCCAGCCCCCTAAGCGGGCCCGGAGCGCGCCCGTCAACTTAGTAGACTATCCGTACAATTTTAACGCGACAACCAAAAGGTAGCGGGTGCTTCGAAATCAAAGTGGCGCAACGGCAAAGCCAATCCGTGGGAAATGGACCACTGTCCTTCCCGTTTGCGGATCATCCCTGCGCAAAGCGACTCTCAAGGGGTCGGCTATGGCGCAGAGGCCTGTGACCGTGTCGAAGCCCCAATCCGTGGGCGTGACCGCGAGCGGTGTACCGGGCGACCACTCCGAACCACCATCATTGATCTCAACGGGCTCGGCGTCACGCGCCGTCGAAAGTGCAGCTTCAGTGGACATGGCGACGCCCTGGCCGTGGCCGATGGCTGCGATACGATTCATCCAGTCTAGCACGCGCGGATGCCGGGTTAGCCCCTCTGCTTCTCCGAGATTCCCGCGCAGATACCAGAGCGAGTGATAGACGGCGACATCGGCAAGTGACGGCATTGAGCCCAGGATGAAAGGTCCAGCTTCCATGAGACTCGCGTCGATCCAGCGCAGATGATGGGAGAGCTCGCTCCGCAACGACGGCACGTGTGGACGCATCTTCTCGCTATTCCAGCCATCGAATTTCCCCGCCGTAAAGCTGGCGCGATCGGCATGCAGCTCCGCGGGAAATCGGTCACCATTGATGCCGAAAACGAGGCCAAGCGCCGTTGCAAACAAGGCCTGATCTGCCCAGCCGGCGATCATGTCGGCGGCACCGCGCGTGCCTGGCGGATAAAATGAGGGATCAGGAAAGCGGCGTTCGAGCTCGGCGAGAATAAGCCGCGTATCGCAATAGATATCGGCACCGATCTGAAGCACGGGAATGCGCCGGTAACCGCCTGTCAGCGGCACGAGCTGGGGCTTCGGGGCGATACGCGGCTGCTCCACCGAGCACCAGCGCAGCCCCTTCAAGCCAAATGCGACCCGGATTTTCTCTGCGAATGGCGAACGCGGATAGTGATGAAGAATGAGATCCGGCGCAGCCACTCGCGAGACGTTCCGTCAGTCAGTGCTTGGTCGCCGATGGCGCATCCTGAATCGCCTCGAATTCGGCAAGTGGGTACACGTGGCCTTCGGGATTCGTTATCTGGATGTCCCAGCTGCCATCTTCAAGCAGCTCCTTGGCCTTCTTGACGGCGCCCGCAGCGTTGTCGCGGCGCAGTGAAACGGTGCCGGACGTGTCAGTCCCTTTGACGAAGAAAGGCAAGTTATCCTCCTCCTGCAAATCTACTGTTCGCGACGTCATCGCCGCGTCACACCACATCTGATCACAAGCCGATGCGTCGCGCCAGCAACTTGAAGGCGACCGCGGTGGGCCGCCATCACACTTTTGCGCGTACCACCGAGGGGCGAGTCAGTGCAAAAAAGATCAAGCTGCCGACCACCAGACACACCGCCATCACGATCAACACAGCCGGCAATCCCCAATAGGCTGCAACGGGGCTGGTGATCGATTGCATCACCGCGGTGCCCAGGAAGAATGCCAGATTGGATGCGGACAACGCCTTGCCGATATTTTCTGGCGCCACCGCTTGACGAACCATCGCATAGATCAGCGGCTGCATGGAGACGAGAAAGCCGAATGTCACCAGCAAGGCGCTGTCGACGGCAACAGGCAGCAGCGGAACACCGAGTAGCACCGCCAGCGGGTAGCCAGGTGCGCCAAGCGCCATGGCCAGCAGCAGCACAGCAGCGACGAGGTGAAGCGTGAGCAGCACGACGCGGCGATGCGCCAGCCTGCGGTCAAGAATACCGGCCACCGCCGGCGAAACAACAAGTGCAAGGGTGAACAGCAGCAGCACGTGGCCTGCTTCGATTCGCGAGAGACCCTTGACGGTCATCAGCCATGGGCCGGCCCAGAGGCCACGCAGCACGAGCTGCATGGCAAGAGATACAAAGGCCAGAATGACGATGCCGCGCAGCGCACGCGATACGCCGAGATGGAATACCGAGACCATCTCGGCACCCAGCGCTCGCTGCTGACCTTCAGGACGCGCGACCGGCACGATGATCGCGACCAATGCGGCAACCACCACCGCGGCCGCGGCCGCGGTCCAGTAGCCAGCACGCCAACCGAAGCTTTCCACGATGAAAGCCAGCGGGCTTGCCGACAGCAGCAGGCCGGAATTGCCGAACGATAGAATAATGCCTGACCACATGCCGAATTGCGCGGGAGACAGACGTTTCGCAGCGAGAGTCATCGGGCACATCAACATGCCGGATGTCGCCATGCCGATGGTCGCCTGCGACACGAAAAAGGACACCGGCCCGGTCGAGAACGCGGCGATCGCTGCCCCAACGACCGTACCGGCGAAAAGCACCAGGGACACCGAGCGGATGCTGTAACGATCCAGCGCGACGCCGATCGGGATCTGCAGCATCGCGAAGAAGAAATGATAGGTCGAGGTCAGCGCCGCCAGCGTCTGCGGCGTGACACCGAGATCGGGGGCCATCACGTCGATGGCCAGCGCGGGCGTCGTGCGCAGCATGTTCGAAAGCACATGGCCGCAGGTGAGGATTAGCAGCGCCGCGATCAGCGCGGCGCCAACCGGCGTCTCGATGGGTTCGGGCTTGGTGGGCAGGGAAGTTTCAACAGACGTCATGATGCTGCTCGCCTACGCAAAAATGTCGCAGGCGGCAACCGCCACTTAAGCAGTGGCGGTCATGCATCGGTTATGTTGCGCTGCAGCTTAAGCCGCAGCGCTGATTTTCACCGGCACAGATTTGTAAGCGGGCGTCCCCGACCGCGCATCATGTTCTTCAAGCGCGACCAGCACATTGGCCTCGGGATAATAAGCCGCAACCGAGCCCTTCGGGATGTCATATTCCACCGCCGTGAAACCGCGCATCGCTCTCTGCACCCCGCTCTTTCCATCCAGCACGACATCGATCACATCGCCATGGGAAAGACCGCGGCTAGCGAGATCCTCCGGATTGACGAAGACGATATCGCGCCGGCCGGTGATGCCACGATAGCGATCGTCCATGCCGTAGATCGTGGTGTTGTACTGATCATGGCTGCGTAAGGTCGTCAGTGTCAGCG
Source organism: Tardiphaga alba (assembly GCF_018279705.1). Classification (NCBI taxonomy): domain Bacteria; kingdom Pseudomonadati; phylum Pseudomonadota; class Alphaproteobacteria; order Hyphomicrobiales; family Nitrobacteraceae; genus Tardiphaga; species Tardiphaga alba. Next base: position 539,736 of record NZ_CP036498.1, on the reverse strand, counting down.
CATGCTTGTCCAAGCCATCCTCATAAACGCCCGGAAAAACCAGGAACTGCGCTTTCCCGCTCGTCGTCAGCCATTCGCGTTCCGACGCAGCATTGCGCAGGCGGAAGCCGCCCGGCTTCTTGATCCGCTCATTATAGTCCTTGAAGGCTGGGAACACGCCTTCGATGGCATCGCGGATCTTGTTATAGTCGGCGACCAGATCGTGCCACTTCACAACGGTGTTCGGCAGCGTCGCCACTGCCATGTCGGCGACGATCATCGCTTCCGACTTCAGATGCTCCGACGCCGGCTTTAGGCCGCCGCGCGAGCCGTGCACCATCGACATCGAATCCTCGACGGTAACGAGCTGCTTGCCGCTGGCCTGCATGTCGATCTCGGTACGACCAAGGCAAGGCAGGATGATCGACTCTTTCGCGAGCAGCAGATGTGAACGATTGAGCTTGGTAGCGATGTGCACAACCAGATCGAGGCTGCGCATCGCTGGATACGTCACTTCTGGATCGGGCATCGCCACCGCAAGATTGCCACCGAGCGCAATCAGCGCCTTGGAGCGCCCGTCGCGAATGGCTTTGACCGCGGCGACGGCGTCATGCCCATGCGCACGCGGCGGATCGAAGCCGAACACGCGCTTGATGCCGTCGAGCAGCGCATCATTGGGCAATTCGGTGATTCCGACGGTGCGATCGCCCTGCACGTTGGAATGTCCGCGTAGCGGAGAGATACCGGCGCCTGGACGGCCGAAATTGCCGCGCAGCAGCAGCAGATTGGCGATGTGCTGCACATTCGCCACGCCGTGGCGATGCTGGGTGATGCCCATGCCGTAATTGATGATGACACTCTTGGCATTGGCATAGATGCGACCGAGATGCTCGATCTCCGCGCGCGTGATACCCGCCGATGCCTCGATGGTCTCCCATGATGTGGCTTGAAGGTCGGCCAGCAGGTCGTCGATCCCCTCGGTATGTTCGGCGATGAAGGCGCGATCGAGCACATCCGGCCCACCGGCCGCGCGGCTTTCGACGTCGAGCGCCACCACGGCCTTCATCATGCCCTTCAACACTGCGAGATCGCCGCCGACCTTGATCTGGTAATAGACCGAGGACAGCTGCGTCGCGTTGCCGGTCAGCATTTCCGACGGATGCTGCGGCGAGATAAAGCGCTCGAGCCCGCGCTCGCGCAGCGGATTGATGGACACGATGGCGGCGCCTCGCTTCGAGCAGGCACGCAATGTGTTGAGCATGCGCGGATGATTGGTGCCGGGATTGTGCCCGATGCAGAAGATCGCATCGGCATGGTCGAAGTCTTCCAGCGTCACCGTGCCCTTGCCGATACCGATGGACTTCGGCAGGCCGACGCTGGTGGCCTCGTGGCACATATTGGAGCAATCGGGGAAATTATTGGTGCCGTATTCGCGCACGAACAACTGATAGAGGAACGCCGCTTCGTTGGAGCATCGGCCCGACGTGTAGAACTCTGCCATGTTCGGATCCGGCAATGCGCGCAGGCCGGCGCCGATCCGCGCCATCGCGTCCTCCCACGCGATCGGGAGGAACTTGTCGCTGGCGGCATCGTAAGCAACCGGATGCGTCAGACGGCCGTGATTTTCCAGATCGTGATCGTGCCATTTCCACAGCTCGCTCACGGTGTGTTCGGCGAAGAACTCCGGCGTCGTGCGCTTGGCTGTGGCTTCCCATGACACGGCTTTCGCGCCGTTCTCACAGAACTCAAAAGATGATGTGTGCTTCGGATCCGGCCAGGCGCAACCGGGGCAATCGAAGCCCGCCGGCTGATTCATGGTGAGCAGGCCACGTGTCTCATCGACCACCGCGAGCTGACTACGCACCGCATCCGCCACCGCACGCAAAGCACCCCAGCCACCAGCTGCGCTGTGATACTCGCCGACGCCCTCGACCTTTTTCTTCACCAGCTCCGTCATCGTAACCACAGTCCTCGTCAATTCGCGGCCCATACGGCCAAAACATTCCGCCTCGTAGCATCATCGCTGCACTGCAGCGACTAGAGTCTTTACAACTTTGATTGACCGACGGTGCTTGCGTATTGGACGATGCGCTTGTCGAAACATAATCTTCGCGCCTATCGCCCGATTGGTTATTTGAATGGAGTTCGGATGTCCTCTTCGCTGTTTACACCGCTGCAGGTTGGCCCTTTCACGCTGAGCCACCGTGTCGCCATGGCACCGCTGACGCGCATGCGCGCCGAGAAGGAAACGCTCGCCGCGCGCAAACTCAATGTCGAGTATTATGCGCAGCGCGCGAGCGAAGGCGGGCTCATCATCGCTGAAGCTTCGCAGGTGATGCCAGAAGGACAAGGCAGCCCGAATACGCCAGGCATCTATTCGAAAGAGCAGGTCGCACGCTGGAAAGAAGTGGTCGATGCCGTGCATGCCAAAGGCGGCATCATCTTCTTGCAGCTGTGGCACGTCGGCCGCGCTTCACATTCCTCACTACAGCCTGGCGGAAAGCTGCCAGTGTCCGCATCCGCCATCGCGATCAACGCCACCACGCGCACGCCTTCTGGCGAAACCGTGCCTTACGAAACGCCGCGCGCGCTGGAGACCGGTGAAATCCCGGGAATCATCGAAGCCTATCGGCAGGCGACGCGGAATGCGCGCGAAGCCGGTTTCGACGGCGTCGAGGTACATGGCGCCAATGGCTATCTGCTCGAACAGTTCCTGCAGACCCGCAGCAATCAACGTACCGATCAATATGGCGGCTCGATCGAGAACCGCGCGCGACTACTGCTTGAGGTGACGAAGGCTGTCGCCGATGCGTGGAGCGCCGATCGTGTTGCCGTGCGCATTTCGCCCTATGGCGTATCCAACGACTCCGGCGAAGCCGATCCGATGCCGCTTTACAGTTATGTGGTGCTCGAACTCGACAAGCTCGGCCTCGCTTATCTCCATCTGGTCGAACCGCGTACCAGCGGTGTGGGCCGCGCCGAGGTGTTCCACGAGAATGTACCGAAGGCCTATGAGCTTTTCCGCCCGCTCTGGAAGGGCGTGCTGGTCACAGCAGGCGGCTTCGATGGCACGGCTGCCGAGGAAGCCGTCGCATCGGGCAATGTGGACGTCATCGCCTTCGGGCGCCCTTTCATCGCCAATCCGGACCTGCCGGAACGGATCAAGCTGAAGGTACCATTTACCCCCTATAACCGCGCCACCTTCTATGGCGGCGAGGAGAAGGGCTACACGGACTACCCGTTCCATCAGGCCGGCTAATTTTAGCACGCCATTTCCGCGACATACGCAGGATCACGGCTTCCCCGCTGTGGTCCTGTGTTAGTTTTCCGGCATGAACGTTCAGTCCAAGATCGCCATCAAGCATTCCACCTGCCCGCATGACTGCCCGTCCGCCTGCGGGCTGGATATCGAGGTGATCGACGGCCAGTCGATCGGCCGGGTGCGCGGTTCCAAGCAGCAGACCTACACCGCCGGCGTCGTCTGCGCGAAAGTCGCGCGCTATGCCGAGCGCATCCATCATCCCGAACGGCTGATGTATCCGATGCGTCGCAGCGGGCCGAAAGGCTCCGGGCAATTCACGCGCATCTCATGGGACGAAGCACTCGATGAACTCGCCTTGAAGTTCAACGAAGCCGAGCGCGACTTCGGCGCGCAATCCGTCTGGCCCTATTACTATGCCGGAACCATGGGTCTGGTGATGCGCGACGGCATCAACCGGCTCTCGCATGAGAAAAAGTATTCGCGCTTCTACGGCACCATCTGCTCCACCATCGCCTGGGCCGGCTTTGCTGCCGGCACCGGCAAGGTCGCGGGCGTCGATCCGCGCGAAATGGTGAAATCGGACCTGATCGTGATCTGGGGCACCAATCCCGTATCGACGCAGGTCAATGTCATGACCCACGCGACGAAAGCGCGAAAAGAGCGCGGCGCCAAGATCGCGGCCATCGATATCTACGACAACGACACCATGAAGCAGGCGGATATCAAGATCCTGCTGCGCCCCGGCACCGATGGCGCCTTTGCTTGCGGCGTAATGCATGTGCTGTTTCGCGACGGCTTTGCCGATCGGGAATATCTCGCAAAATTCACCGATGCCTCCCTTGAGCTCGAGGCGCATCTCGCGACGCGCACGCCGGAATGGGCCTCACATATCTGCGGCGTGCCGGCGGCCGAGATCGAAGCTTTCGCACACCTGATCGGCAACACCCCGCGCAGCTTCTTCCGCCTCGGTTACGGTTTTACCCGCAGCCGCAATGGCGCGGCACAGATGCATGCGGCGCTCTGCATTCCAGCCGTCACCGGCGCCTGGCAGCATCAAGGCGGTGGTGCTTTCTTCAACAATGGCGCGATCTGGAAATTCGACAAGACGCTCATCGAAGGGCTCGACGCCATTGATACCAAGGTGCGCCGCCTCGACCAGTCCAAGATCGGGCGCATTCTCACCGGCGATGCGGAAGCGCTGCAGAACGGTCCGCCTGTGAAGGCGATGCTGATCCAGAACACCAATCCCGTCACCGTCGCGCCCGAACAGGCACTGGTACGGCAGGGTTTTGCGCGCGAAGACCTGTTCGTTGCCGTGCATGAGCAGTTCATGACCGAGACGGCCATGATGGCCGATCTCGTTCTCCCCGCGACCATGTTCATGGAACATGACGATCTCTATTACGGCGGTGGGCATCAGCACATTTCTGTCGGCGCCAAACTGATCGATGCGCCGGAAGAGTGCCGCTCCAATCATGAGGTGCTGCAGGGTCTCGCATCGCGTCTCGGCGCGACGCATCGCGGCTTTGCCATGACACCGAGCGAGATCATCAACGAGACCTTGAAGACCAGCGGCCGCGGCAGCATTGAAGAACTCCAGGCGGACATCTGGCGCGACCTGCAGCCGGATTTCCGCGCGTCGCACTATCTCGACGGCTTCGCCCATGCCGATGGCAAATTTCATTTCAAGGCCGACTGGTCGAAAGTCCCCACCGCCAATGCCGGATTGATGGGCCAGTGGGAGACCATGCCGTCCTTCCCTGACCACTGGGCGGTGATCGAGGCAACCGACGAGGCGCATCCATTCCGCCTCGCCACCAGCCCTCGCGCAGCTTCCTGAATACGAGTTTCAACGAGACGCCGTCATCCCAGGCCCGCGAAGGCGCGCCGACGGTGATGATCCATCCCGTCGATGCATCAAAGCTCGACATTGCCGATGGTGATGCAGTGACGCTCGGCAATCACCGCGGCGAGACAACACTGACCGCCCGCATTTTCGACGGCCTGCGCCGCGGTGTGCTGATCGCGGAATCGATCCATCCCAACAAATCCCATATCGGCGGCCGCGGCATCAATATGCTGACGGGCGGCGAAGCCGTCGCCCCCTATGGCGGCGCAGCGTTCCACGACAACAAGGTGTGGGTGAAGAAGGCTTAAGCCTCAAACTCTCACTGTCAGCGCCCGGCTTGACCGGGCGACCCAGTATACATCGACCTCGGCGATGAACACACCCGCCAATGTCTACTGGATCACCCGCTTTCGCGGGTGATGACAATTGAGAATTTGGCAGGCCTTACCGCGCATCTTCCAAAATCATATCCGATGCTTTTTCCGCGATCATGATCACCGGCGCATTTGTATTGCCCGACATCAGGTCCGGCATGATCGACGCATCGATCACCCGCAGGCCTTCGAGCCCGCGCACGCGTAGCCGCTGATCCACCACCGCCCGCGCATCGCTGCCCATGCGGCATGTCGATGTCGGGTGATACACCGTGCTGCCGCGCTTACGGCAATAGGCCAGCCAATCCTCATCGGTGACCGTGCCTGGGCCAGGCTCGACTTCCCTCGTAATGAACGGCTTCATGGCCGGGGCATTGAGAATGTTGCGCAGGATCTTGAGCCCTTCGACATTCGCGGTGCGATCCGTTTCCGTCGCCAGATAATTGATGCGGATCTCCGGCGGCATCGATGGGTCGGCGCTCTTGATCTTGAGCGAGCCACGGCTTTCCGGCCTGAGCTGGCACACCGAGGCCGAATAGCCTGAGAACGGATGCAGCTTCTCGCCCATCTTGTCCGTAGAGAACGGCAGAAAGTGGATCTGGATATCGGGCGATGCCATGCGCGGATCGGTCTTGAAGAATGCGCCGGTGGTGCCGGCGGCGTAAGTCAACGGCCCCTTGCGGAAAGCTGCGTATTGCAGGCCCATCATCATCCTGCGAACGGGATTGTTGACGAAGTCGTTCAACGTGATCTTCTGCGGGCACTCCATCACCATGCGGACCTGCATGTGATCCTGCAGATCGGCGCCGACACCGGGTGCATCCAGCAGCACGTCGATGCCGTGCTGCCTGAGCAGATCCGCCGGGCCGACACCGGAGAGCTGCAGCAATTGCGGTGAGTTATAAGCGCCGCTCGACACCAGCACTTCCTTGCGCGCGAACGCGGTCTTGACCTGACCATGTTGCTTGAATTGCACGCCCACCGCGCGCTTGCCTTCGAATACCAGCCGCTGCGCCGGCGCATCGGTCTCGACACGCAGATTGCCGTGGCCGTTCTTCAGCGCCGGCCGCAGATAAGCACGCGCGGTGGAGGCGCGGCGACCGCCCTTTGTCGTTGTCTGAAACCAGCCGGCGCCTTCCTGCGTCGCGCCGTTGAAATCGTTGTTCACGGGTAGGCCGGTCTGCGCGGCAGCAGCGATGAAGGCTTCCGACAGCGGATCCGGGCAGCGCGAATCCGACACCGGGAGCGGGCCACCGACACCGTGATAATCATCCGGCCCGCGCGTCTGGTTCTCGGCCTTCTTGAAATAAGGCAGCACATCGTCATAGCCCCAGCCGGCATTGCCGAGCTGACGCCAACGATCGTAGTCCTCGTGCTGGCCGCGCACATAGAGCAGGCCATTGATGGACGAGGAGCCACCAAGCACTTTGCCGCGCGGCTGGAACACCTTGCGATCGTTCAGGCCGGGCTCGGGCTCGGTCTCATACATCCAGTTGACGGATTTTTCCTTGAACAGCTTGCCGTAGCCGAGCGGGACATGGATCCAGATATTGCGATCCTGCGGGCCGGCCTCGAGCAGCAGCACCGAATATTTGCCCGACGCCGACAGACGGTTGGCAAGCACGCAACCGGCCGAGCCGGCACCCACGATGACGTAATCAGCCTCGATGGCATCCGCCGGCGACCGTCGCGCCGACGCAGTTGAATCGCTCATGTTTCCCCCGAATGGTTTTCGCGAAGTGAAAACGGAAATCACCGGGAAGGCAACAGGCGGAGCGACGCGACATGGCGGGCATGCGCGTCCCTCTCCCGCGAAAAACGGGGAGAGGTTAGAGCTCATCTATATCGGGCAATTGCCAATGCGCTGACATCCAGCTCCGACGCCTTGCCGGCGAGCTGGTCGGACAGCACACGCGCGGTGCCGCAGGCCATGGTCCAACCGAGCGTGCCATGGCCAGTGTTGAGATGGAGGTTGCCGAACTTCGTCGGGCCGACGATGGGCGGACCATCGGGTGTCATCGGGCGCAAGCCGCTCCAGAAGGTCGATTGCGCGAGATCGCCCGCTTTCGGGAACAGATCGGTCAGCGACTTGTCCAGCGGCAACCGGCGCGGCGCGGTCGGCTCAGGCGTGTAATTGCCGACCTCCGCCGTACCGCCGACGCGGATGCGATCGCCGAGGCGGGTGATCGCCACCTTGTAGGTCTCATCCATGACCGTCGATTCCGGGGCCACAGTCGCGTCGGTGATCGGCACCGTGAGCGAATAGCCCTTCACCGGATAGACCGGTGCATCGATGCCGAGCGGACGTAGCAGCAGCGGCGAGAAACTGCCGAGCGCCATCACATACTGATCGGCCGTGAACACGCCCTTGTCCGTCCTCACCTGCGCAACGCGGCCACCGCTGACATCCACCGACTTGATCGTCGTCTCGTAGACAAACTTGACGCCAAGACCGGCCGCGATCTTCTCCAGCGCCTGCGTGAACAGATGGCAATCGCCGGTTTCGTCATCGGGCAGGCGAAGCCCGCCGATGAACAGATCCTGCACGCCGGCCAGGCCCGGCTCATATTGCACGCAGCCGGCTTTATCGAGTACCTGATACGGCACGCCATACTGCTTCAGGATCTCGATATCACTGGCCGCACCATCGAGCTGCTTCTGCTTGCGGAACAGCTGCAGCGTGCCCTGGCTGCGCTCGTCATAGGCGATGCCGGTGTCGGCGCGCAGCGCGCGGAGCTGATCGCGGCTGTATTCGGCGATACCGACCATACGCGACTTGTTGAGCGCGTAGCGTTCACTGGTGCAATTGCGCAGCATCTGCAGCATCCAGCGCCACTGATAGGGATCGACCTGCGGACGCACGACCAGCGGACCATACTTGTCCATGATCCAGCCGACCGCCTTTTGCGGCACGCCTGGTCCTGCCCAAGGCGACGCATAGCCCGGCGACACTTCGCCGGCATTGCCGAACGAGGTTTCCAGCGCCGGGCCGGGCTGACGGTCGATCACCGTCACCTCGAAGCCCGCTTTGGCGAGATAATAGGACGTGGTGACGCCGATCACACCGGCGCCGAGAACGAGAACCTTCATAGTGCAGTCATCCCAGCACGACCGCGCCAGCGCGTGTCGATTTCCTCAGCATAAATCCGTTCATAACGGCGACCGAGCGATGTCAGCATCTCATAGCCGATGGTGCCAGCTGCCGATGCGAGATCGTCGATGGTCTGATGGCCGCCGATGATTTCCACTTGCGAACCGCGTGCCAACGCGCCCTCCGGGAGTTCGCTGCAATCGACGATCAGCGAATCCATCGAAACACGCCCTGCCACCGGCAGCCGTTTGCCGCGGAAATAGACCGCGCCATTGGTGCCGAAAGCGCGTTGCAGGCCGTCGGCATAACCGATCGCGAGCGTCGCCAGCCGCGTCGGCCGGACCGTCTCCAGCGTCCAGCCGTAGCCGACATGCGCACCGGCCTCGACATCGCGCACCTGCACCACTTGTGCTGTCAGCCGCAGCACCGGCAGCATCGGATTGACCTGACCCGGTAGGGGATTGATGCCGTACAGCGCAGCACCCGGCCGCACGAGGTCGTGGTGAAAGCCGCCGCCGATAAAGATGCCGGAGGAATTCGCGAGTGATTTGCGGCCCCCTGGAAACCGCTGCGCCAGCGCGGCAAATGTGTTCTGCTGATATTCATTGGCAGGATGCGCGGCTTCGTCGGCACAAGCGAGATGGCTCATCACCAGCGTGACATCGATGCCGGGCAAAGGAGCCTCGACAAACTGCGTGACTTCGCGCGCGGTCATGCCGAGCCGTGACATGCCGCTATCGACCTGCACCACAGCGGCCAGCTTCCGCCCGGATTCCCGCGCCTGCTGCGACCAAGCCTGCGCCTGGTCGAGCGAATTCAGCACCGGCACGATGCCGACCGCGGCGCAGTCGCCCTCGCCGCCGAGCGGCAGACCGTTAAGGACATAGATCGTCACATCGCGCGGCAGCTGTCGGCGCAGATCGAGCGCTTCATCGAGATGGGCGACAAAGAAGGAGCGGCAACCGGCCTGATACAGCGCAGGAGCGACACGGTCGGCACCGAGCCCATAAGCGTCTGCCTTGACCACGCCTGCGCAGGTGACGGTCGGCCCGACCTTGCCGGCGAGCAGGCGATAATTCCGTCCGATCCCTGCGAGATCGATGGTCAGCACCGCGCTGGCGTGCTGCACAACGTCATTCATGTCCACCCGCGCCAGCATGACCGCCAACCTCCATCCGAGGACCAACGAGTCACTATCTCACCCCGTTAGCGGCGCTTTACGGCGATTGTGGCCACTGATACGATCTCAAGCGCCGGATTCCGGCGATTTTATTTGCTGTAGTAGTGAATTTCTGCACTTTGAGGGAACCATGGCCCCCGACCTCGATTCCATCGACCGCAAGATCCTCCGCGAGGTGGTGCAGGATGCACGTATCAGCCAGATGGCACTGGCCGAAAAAGTCGGCCTGTCACCCACCGCCTGCACCCGCCGGCTGGGCGCGCTGGAAAAGAAGGGGATCGTCCGCGGCTATGCCGCCGAGATCGATGCATCCGAGCTCGGCTACATGATGACGGTGCATGTCCACATCACCCTGGACAAGCAGAGCGAGGATGCCCTCTCCGCCTTCGAGCGCGCGATCGCGCAGTGCCCGGATGTGGTGTCCTGCTATCTGATGTCCGGCAATGACGACTATCTCGTCCATGTGCAGGCGCGCGACATGCAGGATTACGAGCGCATCCACAAACAGCATTTGTCGCGCATGCCCGGCGTCTCGCGCCTGCATTCGAGCTTTGCGATGCGGACCGTGGTGAAACGCGGCGTGTCGCTGTCAGCGCTGAAGGGGTAGCTGCTTCTTAACCTCTCCCCGTTCTTTTACGGGGAGAGGTCGTCCGGCGAAGCGTAGCGTAGCCGGGCGGGTGAGGGGCATGGCACACGATATCAACGTGAAGTACTCTATCGGATCGCACCGTTCTTCGATCCGAGAGCACAATCATGTGGCTGGCCTCGTGCCATGCCCCTCATCCGACCGCGCTTCGCGCGGCCACCTTCTCCCCGCGCAAGATGCGGGGAGAAGGAAGCAAGCGCGCTTAGTTCGGATGCAGCCCCGGCGCTTCCTGACCGGTGCGCTCGACATATTCCGTATAGCCGCCGCCATATTGATGAATGCCATCCGGCGTCAGTTCGAGCACGCGGTTCGACAGCGCCGCCAGGAAGTGGCGGTCATGCGACACGAACAGCATGGTGCCTTCGAAATCCGCGAGCGCCTTGATCAGCATTTCCTTGGTGGCCATGTCCAAGTGGTTGGTCGGCTCGTCGAGCACCAGAAAGTTCGGCGGATCGAACAGCATCTTGGCCATCACCAGGCGTGCCTTCTCGCCGCCTGACAGCACGCGGCAGCGCTTCTCCACATCGTCGCCGGAAAAGCCGAAGCAGCCGGCCAGCGCACGCAAGGTGCCCTGCCCCGCCTGCGGAAACGTATCTTCGAGATTCTGGAAGATGGTGCGCTCGCCATCGAGCAGGTCCATCGCGTGCTGGGCGAAATAGCCCATTTTCACGCTGCCACCGATGGTCACCGATCCCGTGTCGGGCTCGGATGCACCCGCCACCAGCTTCAGCAGCGTCGACTTGCCGGCGCCGTTGATGCCCATGATGGCCCAGCGCTCCTTGCGGCGGACCATGAAGTCCAGCCCGTCATAGATCACCTTGCTGCCATAGGCCTTGTTGACGCCTTTCAGCGCAACGACATCTTCACCCGAACGCGGCGCCGGCAGGAAGTCGAAGGCCACGGTCTCGCGGCGCTTCGGCGGCTCCACCCGCTCGATCTTGTCGAGCTTCTTGACCCGGCTCTGCACCTGCGCCGCATGCGACGCGCGCGCCTTGAAGCGCTCGATGAACTTGATTTCCTTGGCGAGCATCGCCTGCTGACGCTCGAACTGCGCCTGCTGCTGCTTCTCGTTCATGGCGCGCTGCGCCTCATAGAACTCGTAGTCGCCGGAATAGGAATTCAGCGAACCACCATCGATCTCCATGATCTTGGTGACGATGCGGTTCATGAATTCGCGGTCATGCGAGGTCATGAGCAGCGCGCCTTCATAACCTTTCAGGAATCCTTCGAGCCAGATCAGGCTTTCGAGATCGAGATGGTTCGACGGTTCGTCGAGCAGCATCACATCCGGGCGCATCAGCAGAATGCGCGCCAGCGCCACGCGCATCTTCCAGCCGCCCGAGAGCTTGCCGACATCGCCGTCCATCATCTCCTGCGAGAAGGACAGGCCGTCCAGCACCTCGCGTGCGCGGCCTTCCAGCGCGTAGCCATCGAGCTCCTCGAAGCGCGCCTGCACCTCACCGTAGCGGGCGATGATCTCGTCCATCTTGTCCATCTGGTCCGGATCGGCCATGGCCGCTTCCAGTTCCTTCAGCTCGGAGGCGACGACACTCACCGGGCCGGCGCCTTCCATCACCTCGGCCACCGCGCTGTGGCCGGACATCTCGCCGACATCCTGACTGAAATAGCCGATGGTGACGCCGCGCTCGACCACCACCTGGCCTTCGTCCGGCAGCTCGCGGCCGGTGACCAGCCGGAACAGCGTGGTCTTGCCGGAGCCATTGGGGCCGACGAGACCGATCTTCTCGCCCTTCAGCAGCGCGCCGGCGGCTTCGATGAAGACGATCTGATGACCGTTCTGCTTGCTGATATTGTCGAGGCGGATCATGGGCAGGCGAACTCGCGGGGCAAATGGGAAGGCCCCGCAATAAGGCATCGGGCCACCCCGCGAAAGGATATTTTGCGCTGCAAACGCCGATTGGGCGGCTATGCTGCGCCGGTAACTCAGGAATGAGGGGGCCATCCATGACGCAGACCATTCAGCCGACACCCGCCACCGTGCATTGGGGCTATTTCGACGCCAAACAGGCGCCGATCGCCACCATCGAGCCTGGCGAGACAGTCGTCATGACCAGCGTCAGCGGCAATCAGGACCACCTCCCGACAGACGCCAGCATGACGCCGCGCCCGGAACTGCTGGCCGTTATCGCCTCCGTAAAACCCGATCTCGGACCGCATATTCTGACGGGCCCGGTGGCCGTGCGCGGCGCCGAACCCGGCGATGCGCTGCGCATCGAGATCCAGGATGTCCAGCTCGCCGATGACTGGGGCTACATGCTGTTCCGCCCGGGCATGGGTACCCTGCCCGACGATTTCGACTATTTCCGCCGCATCCATATCGGGCTCGACCGCACCAACAACATCGTCAAGACGCCATGGGGCATCACGCTGAAGGCGCAGCCCTTCTTCGGCGTGATGGGTACCGCGCCGAAGCCGGAGGTCGGCCGCGCCTCCTCGACCATGCCATCGCATTTCGGCGGCAATATCGACAACAAGGAGCTCGGTGCCGGCAGCGTGCTTTATCTTCCGGTCTGGACCGTAGGCGGGCTGTTCTCCTGCGGTGACGGACACGCCGTGCAAGGCGATGGCGAAGTCTGCGTCACTGCGGTCGAGACCGGCCTCACCGGCACCTTCAAGATCGACCTCGTCAAGAACGCGAAGCTCGAAGCGCCCTATGCCGAGACGAAGGATCACCTGATCACAATGGCCTTCGATCCCGATCTGGACGAAGCCGCCCGCATCGCGCTCCGCCGCATGGTGGCGATGATCGTCGCCCGGACGACGCTGTCGGCAGAAGACGCCTACATGCTCTGTAGCCTCGCCGCCGATGTCCGCGTCACCCAGCTCGTCAATATCGAGAAGAGCATTCACGTGGTGTTGCCGCTGGACGTCATCGCACAAGCGAAGCGGTGACCCACAACTAATGGCAAGTCCGATCCTGGCGCCCGTGCAGCCTGCTATCCCGCCGTCGTTTCAGATCCACTGGTCGCCAGTATCGTCCGACGATGCCAAGGCCATGGCTTTTCCCAACTGCCGCCTATTGGCCGTCTGGCCAGCTCCAGTGAACCACGATGTCTGCTTCAAGGAGGCTGGTTTCACCCTATTTGGAGATAATGACGCTGCGTGGGACCGGGCTGCCGAAGAGCTGTTGAGGCGTGCGATAGAGTATCTTTCCCGGACCGGTGCTGTAACGCTTGTTAGCAAGCCTCTTCGAGATCGCATGCCCTGGTATCGACGACTGTTTCGAACAGGCCGGGAATTGCCTTTGCAGCAACAAGCGCTGCTTCCCATGCATTGGGACTCGCTACCGTGCTTTCACGCACGGTTCGGAGACGACGGGGCTGCCCTACGGACCGGAAACGGGCACTTTCTGCTGTGGATCAGCTTGCCGAAGAGCGCTGCAGACACTGCGGAATTCGTCACGACGATCGCAGGACCGTGGCCGGTGATCGAGACCGAGTTGCGCTGGGCGGCCTTGCTCCCTGCGACGCCCGATGATGCCCGCTCCCACATGCGGCATCGCGAGACCGGTGAACACCAACCGTCCTAGTTGATCGCCTCTTTGAGACGGCATTGGAAATAAGCCTTTGAGCCGGGCTCGGTCCCTTGCAACCGACAGAAGGCATCGTGCCGGTCATTGATCATGCGCGACGTGCAGCCGCCGGTCGATACGATCAGCAGCATCCCCAGCAAGATTCGGGAGATGCACATCATTCCCAGAGCCCGACACGCGCCTGGCGGGCACGCGCCTCGAGCTCCCGATAATCGTCGCGCGCTTTGGCGAGGCCTTCCTTGACCAGCAAGGCACCGACATCGAGGCCGGCAATGCGACACACCTCAAAACCGGGCGCTTTCGGCTGGCAGACGACCACCCCGTCCTGCAAAGCGGACCGAAGCTCGGCATGTGCACGTTGACCACATGGCCAGGAACGTCCGCTTGTCGTGACGCAAACCTCTGTAGCGGGCGGCGCCTCGATCCCCCAAAGCCGAACCGTACGGCCGTTCAGAACGAGCGAGCCACCATCGATGACTTGAACGTCTGCGGCAGCAGTCGGAGCCACGCCAACAAGCCAGCCGAACAGACCGATGGACAGGATGCGAGCGTGCGTCAATTTCATGTCCAGTCCCGCTTCTGCTGGAAAAGCCCATAGCAATTGTGATCCCGCGGCCCCATGGCATGCGCCACGAATGATCTTCGCCACTGCAGATAACCCATCAGAGCCACCACGGAGCGCGTCGAGCTCGATGTGACGCCGAATGACAACTGCTGAAGTGCGTAGCGCGCGCCTTTGACGTCGATCCATGCCTCGTCAACTTCGTCAAGCAGACCGAAGAGGCGCTCTTTTTCAGAATCCACATAATTCATCTGAAATGAATTGAAGACGAACGTATCGTTCTGACGTGCACGCAAACCCTCCGGCACGACGCCTTTCTGAGCCTCGCGCAGCAGCTCCTTATAGCGCCCGCCAAAATCGTGGATCAGCAACGCGCTGACGTCATCGTAGACGAAATCGAGCAATGGCAGATCGCAGAACGGCGACGCATCGACAAGCGACTTGCTGTCGAAATGCGGTTGCGTCACCGCGCGCGGCGCCGAGAAATATCCCCAGTCGTCACAGATAATTCCGTTGCCAGCGAAGGCCGTCTCGTTCTGATGCCGTTCAAGCGAATAATGCGTGAGGCTTCGTCCACATCGCAACCATGGAACGTCGCTGGTCAGCGTACGCTCCATGCTCACGTCGCTCACATCCCACGGATTCCAGCCGCGCGAGAGCCAGCTCTGTTGCAGCGCGCGATGCAATTCAGCTGGAAGCTGGCAAACGAGGCTTTGCCAGGCGACGCTGACCTGCCCTCGCGCCAACAGCCGACTTGCCTCCGGCAAAGCATTCCGGAACGCACGATATTCCTTGCGCTTCAGCAGATAGGGAAGAAACGCCGGGGCGCGGAGAAAAAGCTGATCGGCGCCGAAGCCAGTGAAAACATAGGCATGCGGCTCCGCAAGTTCTGCGACCGCGCGCGAGAAGATGTCACCGAACCAGAAAAAATCACTGGGCTCGTCCGAATAGCAGGGCACGTCCGGCGTCCCGACAGGAAGCGCCTCCGGGGGCAGCACCGTGAGGTCAATGCCGTAGCGGTCTGCGACATCGCGTGCATATCGCTCGCTGACCGCGTGCGACGGCAGGTTCGGCTGCGAGAACATCACGCCACGGATGCCGCTCGATATCTGCTCGCCGAGCAAACATGCAATGAACGACGAATCCAACCCTCCCGAGATCTCGACGCAGATGCGCGCATGGGGGCGCGCCGCGATCCGGGTCTTGATCGCATCACGCAGCAGATGGAGTACTCGCTCCGCCACATCTTCGCGGCGCTGGTCGGGATCAAGGAGATAGGCATAGTTGCGACGCACGAGTTGCTGGCGCGCCATGCTTGCGCCGATCGACACAAGCTCGCCGGGCCGGACACGCAGGACACCTTTGAGAGGTGTATCCTGCGAAAAGAACTGATAGCCCGGCACGATCAGGACATGACGCGCGAAATAGTCCTCGTTCCACTCCGTAGTTGCTGTATCCCAGAAGGCGAACAAACGATTGGCAACCAGCCCGTCGGCTTCCCGGTAGTAAATCTGGAACTGCGATGTAAAGCTCTTGAAGGCATGAAGGGTGTCTCGTCCTCGCACCAACGCGACGAAGTCACCTTCGACACGCGCCAGAGCCGCCGGGCCGTCGCGATCGACGATCTGGACAAGACGCAACAATGCCTCTGGCCCAACGTCTCCTTCTACCCTCTGAACGATACCTTCGATCTGGATCGTCCCCTCACGCCATGCCAGCGATACCGCGATTGATGACGTCGTCGGGTCACCACGCATGCCGATCGGCCGATCCGCCTCGCCAGTGTCTAAAGTGGTCATTGCATCTCCCGGGCGAGGCCAGTTAGCTGTAAAGAATGGATCGGGAAGGGACGCATCGAGATGAGTGCCGTAGTTCTGTCGTTGTCGCATTTTTCAACGAAGCTGTTGGGCATCGACCGCACTGTCCGCATGTTTCACTGGGTGGGCGAACGAATGAGAGCCGGCGCACGCGCTGGTGACCTGAGCGCACAGACGATTGCCGCGCGAGCGCTGCAGGGTCTGAATGTTCTGCCGATGCGCATCGAATGTCTCGATCAGGCAATCGTCGTATGGTTCAGCCTCAACCGTCACGGCCATCCCGCAACCCTCCGGATCGGCATGCGCCTGTCGCCACTATCCGGCCATGCCTGGGTGACCTGCGGCACCGACATGTTCGTGACGACACCGGGAATGGAGGACTTCACCGTCGTAGCCACCTATGATCCATGGCCGGGCCTCAGCCTGCAACAATCCGAGCCAGCTTGACACGCACGAGGTCGCGCGTGAGTTCGTCGATGTCGCTCCGGATCTCTGCGGCGGGCGCGTCATAGTTCTCAGCGAACCACGCGACAGCGTGATCGACGCCACCTTCCAGCCCGCGCTTCAGCATCTCCGCTGCGGTGTCGTTAAGCCCGTAGGACTCCCCCGTCCGGACCGAGAACAGCACGCTTTTTCCTTCGATGGTCGTAAGGCTGGTGCCGGGCGTCAATTCGATGCGCATCAAAATTCCTTTCTGCAAAATGGCTAATTGATTGGCGAGAGCGTCACGTCGTCGTGCGACATCGCAGTCTGCTGACGCCAGAGTCGCGCATAGAGTCCATTCTGTGACAGCAGCCCGCTGTGGGTGCCCTGCTCGATCACGCGGCCCTCGTCGATGACCAGAATGCGGTCCATGCGCACCAATGCCGACAGCCGGTGAGCGATGCTAATCACGGTCTTGTCTGCCAGCAACGTGTCCAGCTCGGCACCGATCGCCTGCTCGGCCTCGCTGTCGAGCGCAGATGTCGCCTCATCGAGGATGACGATGGGCACATCCTTGATCAGCGCCCGAACGAGCATCAGGCGCTGCCTCTGTCCGCCCGAGAGCTTGCCGCCGCGCTCCCCCACGATGGCATCGAGGCCGCCATGGCCGTCCTCATCCTTGATGGCAGCAACGAACGCTGATGCCTGCGCGCGATCCAGCGCATCCAGCAACTCTGCATCCGATGCATCGGGCTTGCCGCAAAGAAGATTGTCGCGGATCGAGCGGTGAAACAGCGAGACATCCTGCGTGACAACGCCAATCCGCGCGCGCAGGCTCTCTGCAGACACCGTCTGAATATCCTGCCCGTCGATACGGATAGTGCCGGACTGTATATCCACGAGCCGCAGGAGTAGCGCCACCAGCGTGGATTTTCCGGCGCCAGATCGGCCAACGATGCCGAGTTTTTCCCCCGGAGCTATGTCGAGACTAAAGTTCTGAAAAACGGGCGGCCGGTTGGCGTATCCGAAGCTGATCCGGTCGAAAGCGACGCGCCCCCGCTTTGCTTCAAGGGATGGTGCCGCGTCGTCGTCTGTCCTGTCATTGGGCGCCGCGATCACCGACATTCCTTGCCGGATTTCACCGAGATTTTGGTAGATGCCGGCGACTTCCCAGGCGACCCAGCCACCGGTATTGGCGACCTGCCAGACCAGCGGTAGCGCCATGGCAACGGCTTCCGCCGAAATCGCCTGATGCAGCCAAAGGAACGCACCGATCGCCGCTGTTCCCAGCAGAAGCATGGTATTGAGAAGCGTGAGCCGCGTCATGAAGCCGGTGACGATTTCCATATGGCGGGCCTGCGCGTCGTCATGCGCCAGCAGTGCCTTGCGAACCGGCCCATCCACCGTCGCCGCCACGCCAAACAGCTTGACGGTCAGAATATTTCCGTAGGCATCGACCAGCTCCGCCATCAGGCGGGAATATCGCTCGGCATTCTCGTCGGCCCTGCTCCGCAAACGCGGCACGAAAGCACGCAGAAGCAGCGCGAATCCGGCGAACCATGCCAGAACCGGCAAGGTCAGACGCCAGTCGGCGCTTCCGAGCAACACCATGCTCATCAGGCCATACATCGACAGATACCAAACGGCACGGATCGTGGCTTCGGCCACTTCGCGTAGCGCCCCGGGTGTCTGCATGACCCAGTGCGCAAGCCGGCCCGGCGAATCTCCCTGAAAGAAGCTCCAGCTCTGACGCGTGACGCGCCAATAGCTGATCCAGCGCATGCGCGAGGTGACACCGGGAATGAGAAAGGCGTTTCTCAGGCGCAGATCGATCCAGATAACGAATGGCCGGACCAAACCGATCACGAGCAGCAGGATGAGCAGGACCGGCCAGCGCTCATGCCAGGCGGCCCAGCGATCGGCCTGCCCGACGAAGCCCACCATCTTCCCGATAAACACGGCCACGAGCGCGTCTGCACAGGCGACGCCGAGGCCACAAAGGAAAAGCCAAAGAAAAATCGTGCGATGCTCGGCGAGAAAATAGTAGCAAAAGCCGAACAATGAGGCCGGCGGGACCGCCGGCGGTGGCGGAGCAGTGATGACCGGACGCCGCAACCAGACCATTAACGGACATCGCGCCGCGTGGGCATCTCGCGATCCCGGAGGGGCGAAAGCCCGGATTTTGAATCATTCACCAACGCAAACATAGTCCATGGCCTCGCCAAAGCAGGCTGTTCGCTAACTACAGTCTTCCAGGGAAAGCGCGACATGCCGCACAAACGGCATGTCGCATTCGGCTACTTACTTGAAAAAGCCGGAATACTTCTTGCCGTCGGTGCTCGGACCGGTCGAATTCGACTTGATCAGATCCATCTTGCCGAGTTGAACAAGAGCGGGCTTCTCATACTTCTTCACAATATTCTCCCTTGAAAAAATAGCGCCTTCGGAGCGCCAACTGAAATTGCCTGCCAAGAAGACCAAAGTAATCCTCAATTTGAAGGAAGCGTTATCTTCGGACAGACGCTAAACTATTGCGCTTCTGGTTTTCCAAGTCCACGGGTCCTGATCCTGAAATCGTGCTGATACACATTCTAGGGTCACTCACGGCTGAACAAAGGCCGGACGATATCAACTGGAGTGCGCGTTTAACAACATCTCAAACATCAAGCGCCACTCGCTCACGCACCAATTTGATGATTGCGACCGCGACCTCGCATCCATCGCACGGACAGAACGGATCGACGCAACGATGCGCACCGTAACGACACCAAAGCTTTTGATGGATTGTTCACTTGTGCGTTCTGGACACCGGCGGAAAACGCGGCAACTCCGTCAAGATGAGGACATGGCACGACGCCTCACGCCATCTGACGCACGGCCTGCGAATGCTGCCCGCGAAGCGTGAAGGACTGCTCTCCGCCACAGCGACCGGGATCCACACCAAGCTTCTACAGCCGCCCCCCGTGGGGTCATACGGCGACCGCAAGTTTTGCTGGCACCGCCCTGCCATCGCGGATGACGTCGCCGCGGAAACAGCCATACAGCGCCACCACGCGTCCAAGCTGGACGCGGATGGCGGCCGATCAGATGATTTTGAAAAATATGAGCTTTTCAGGCTGGCTGGCGGAGAGGGGGGGATTCCTCAATCCGAAACGTCGTCCTAGCGAAAACCCCAAGAAATCCGGCATTCCTGCAAAGGCAGATGACTGTTTGCGACCACCATTGTGTACCACCTTTGCCGGCCGCCGGCCACACGAATAAACGCGGATCACGGGCCGGCGCTCTGCAGATGATCGAGATACCCGTCACAGCCGGTGAAGTAGCCGTCGACGCCCTTCATGACGTCCGAAAGCGCGGTGAGATCCACTCCTTGGCTCGGCAGCAGGATGGGGCGACCCTGGCGGTCGACCGGGTATCGGTAGGAAAACGAGTTCGGATCGACCTTGGCGAATTCGGTGATGATGCTTGCGACAGCCGTATCCGCCTCCTCCTGGGCCCCGTGTCCGTAGTCGGTCAGAACATCGACGAACACCTTCCAAAGGAAATGCAGGTCGTGGCTCTGCCAGTTGGCGGCGATGCCCACCGTTGGACCGTACTGTGAAATCAAGTGCTTCAAGGACAGTTCGATAAACTGACGATAGTTAAACATGATCGGAAAGATGAGCGTGTCGCGGTCGATCCGCTCTTCATTTGCCTTTTCGACCATCAAATCCGCTGCCTTCTTGTATCCCATGATCATCAGGACAAGACGGCCGTGGCCTTGGCGATCGATATAGGCGTTGGCGCTCCAGTCCTTGGATTGAGTGAACGGCAGATCGCCGGCTCTGGGCCATCTGAATTCGCGGTTCAGAATGGCATCGAAGGATTCATGCTGCGCCACACCGGCCTCCTTCTTACCCCGCGCGGGGCCAAATATCGTTTGGTGACACCGAAACCGCTCGCTTGAGCTCGAGGTCGCCGACGAACTCGTCCCATCTGGCACGTCCCAATCTGACCGAACAGTAGCCTCCGGCCATCGCCGCGAATGCCTCCAGCACAACCATAAGATCTTCGACGAAGTCCGTCAGCAACGCTGGAACAGACACCCCGTAGGCGAGAAAGATCGCGTCTCGATAGTTTGCCTTTGTTCGATACCTGGAAGCCTGATGCAGGAAGGCTATGCCATTCTTTGCATAAGCGGCATCCCGGATCTCGCGGGCTGCCTTCGTCCGGAAATCAGCAACTCCTAGTTCCTTGAACTGCCGTCCTGCCTTGATCCGTTCGTCGACATTCCACTGCTGCCACCGTGCGGTGCCGGAAAGATACTCAGTGCAGCAGCCCCCTGCCTCCGAAGGCTCGGTCGGCTTGTTGACCAGAGAATGCACGCCTCTGGATTTCAACGGTGCGAGTTCGGCCTTTATGTTGTCGGAAACCAGGTTCGTGAGGCGATCGGCAAACGGAGCCATCGCCATGCCGTTCGCGGGAAATCGCTCGTCCCACTTGCGTGCCGTCTCTGTGTGATTGTCCTGAAAGGATCCGTCCATTGCGGCGGTCATCGCCGATGCGGCGCTGTAGACGCCGTAGTACCAAGCGATGATGGCGGCTCTGGCGACATCCGCCTTGTTGGGAGCCGCGGACATGGCCCGCAAGGCTGCGATCTGGTTCAGCGCGAACAGGAGCTGCTCCGAAACGGTATTGACTTCGGCTTCCGGCATCTGCCGTGCCTGCGTCTTCACGTAGAAGACTTTCGCTGTCGCGAAATCGACGCCGCGATCCCCGCAAAGAATCGCCAGCGCGCGCATCCAATTGATCGTCGAGGGCAACGCGAAACGGGCGTCTGGCACGTCGCGGGGACTCTCGGTCAGCGTACCATGCGCCTGAATGCGGGCATAAAGCGAAGGTGCTTTAGGATTCACGATGTCATCTCCCCAACGTCGTATCGGCAACCACACCCTTCAAACGCCTGACCGTGCCGATAGACGTATGTCTCGACTTCATTCCCTCCTGCATCATACCGTCCGCCCGGCGATGATCGAAATCACTGCGACCGCCGACGATGTGCCTTCCAGGCATAGGGCCGCCAGTTGGCGTGTCGCGGTGCGACGGTGCTGCAGGTTCAGCGCAAGTGCGAGTGCGGCGCGGGCGTGCCCGCGAACTTCCTTGTAGCTTTCGCCCGGAAAGACGTGCTGCAGGTAGGCCTCCGTCATCCGGTTCGCATCGGTTGCGCTGGGCGCTATGCCGTCTGTCGGTTGATGGACCTCGGGATCGAAAACCGCTTGAGCAAGCGAGATTAAGACCTCGCGGCAAACCAGGCCAACGGCCTGCCATTCTTCTTCCGTCGAAGCCCTGGCGAGCTGGGTTTTGGCGTTGCCCAACGCGCGGTCGACGCGCTCCCAGCCTGTCGGCTCGCGCTCCGATACGGGGCTCGGAGACGCGATCCTTGCGGACGCCGCTGCTATCGGAGCTGCAAACAGTTTGCGAACGTATTCGCGACGTTCGGCATAAGTCGCGAAGTGTGCCTTCCAGAAATTGTACCATTCCCACAGCCCGTTGTGCGGGTTTTCGTACGCAATTCCGGCGGCTGCGCAGGCGTCAGAAATCCACACCTGGCGAGCGACGTAGTAGTCGTCGACATCCTGAATAGTGCGCCCGCCCGTCGCGACCGAAATCATCATGTCGCGGTGAATGATCAGATCGGGCAGGAGGGCGCCATGGCCGTCGATGACGTCCCCCACATGTCTAACGATGATATCCGCAGGCGCGCGCGCACTCGGGCGATTGCTGACGGCCGCCTGGGCAATTCTTTGGCGATCATGCGGGGGCAGGACCTCCAGCGCGTCCGAAAATGGTCGTGGCGATCGTACGACCACGACGAGCGACGTCCCAGTCGTGCCTACGGTGATCTCGGCATGAAATAGCAGCGCGGATAGATCCGATCGCCTTAGCGTCTCAAGGAAACGGACTGCGTTGTGGGTGACGGGATCTTGCATCAGCACAAGTAAGCTTAGCCGAAGTTTCATCCGCAAGTGGCGCGGCCGCTCTATCCACCATATGGCGAATTCTGACTCGACATTTGTTCTTCTTATGTTCTACTCGTGGCCATGAAGGATCATCCCGCGAGCTGGCGCATGCCCACTGAAAAACAAATGGCGAGACTTAGACTGCCCGTCGGTAGAGAGCCGTCTCAGACGCCCCCGGCGGGGACCGCTGACGAGATGCCACCCGAATACTGGAACTCGGTGTTGAACGATCCCTACGCCGACGCCAGGCCGTCCGGCGTGCCTATCCAGCAACGAAGGCTGTCGGATATCCCTCGACACGTGCTGCGCGTCAGTTGCCGACGCTGCGAGCGTGTCGTCGAAATCCAGACGGCTGACGCGGTCCGGCTTTTCGGACGGCACACGACATGGAAAGAGGTCGGGGCCCGGCTTCTGGACGACGGCTGCCGACGACGAACGGGCAGTCGGGACGACGACGGCTGCTGGCCGAATTATGAGACCCCTGAACTTGGGCCGCTGCCGCTCTGAACTACACCGCGCTGGATGTCCCGATGGCTCCCAAGTATCACCCCACGCCCCTCTCAGGAGGAGACCGAAAGGCTTTGAAGAAGGAGCTGAGCGCTGCGCGCGGGATGACGGGTATTCTCGCAGCCCAGTCCGAGGAAATGCGCGCGAAGGGCGACGCCCTGATCAAGCAGGCCGACCGCCTCCTGTGCGAGAGCTGGAACGAGCGGATGTGGGCCGACGGAGAGCCGATCGATCCGTCGCCCGGCGTCGACCAGGCCATCAACGGCGGCTTCCCATGGCTGCAGATCGAATGCAGCCGCTGCAGGACGCCGCGGGACGTTGACCTTGCCGCTCTCCCTCACGCGCCGACGACGTGCGTGCACGATCTGGCGACCCGCCTTCGATGCGAGAAATGCAAGAAGGCGGGCAAGCGGCCCGTTGCGACTCTGTCGCAGCTTGCTCCGAAGCCCCGGCACATGACTACCGAGTGAACGGTTTCGGCTCGGGAGACAAATATAGATGACCCTCGACCGCTCCACGGTGATACGCTCAAGGCATCACCGCACTGCATTTTGGCATCCATCGGTGACTGAGAGTGCGTTTGCTCCCGTCATAACCCGGAGCATCATCATGTCCGATTATCGCGCATACATCATCGGCCAGGACGGCCACTTCCACGACTTCAAGGTCCTCGATGCGGTCGACGACCAGGGTGCGATCAAGGCTGCAAACCAGTTCGTCAACGGACACGACGTCGAGGTGTGGCACCTGGACCGGAAGCTCGGCGTCCTAAAGTCGGTCGAGTGATGGCACGCCTTATCAGCAGCAGGGTCTGGACCGAAGCCGACATCGCAAGGTTGAAAGCACTCGCGTTGCAGGGTGCATCCCTCACGCGCGCGTCTGCGGCGCTAAATCGCCGGATGACCAGCGTCACGAAGATGGCGCGGCTCCATGGGGTCAAGTTTCCGGGCACCCGCGAACTGAAGAAGGCCATCCGCGCGCTCGATCCGAACGCGGCGTTCTCGGTCGGGCGATGACGATCTCCTTCGACGCGTGCAACCATGCGCGCGTCGGCCTGTTGGGCTGACGTCACAGCCCTGTTCTTGGCGTTTATCTGTGATGAGATCTTCTGGTCCCGCCCATCGAGAGGGCGGCTCCCTGAAGTTCACCTTGAAAGTCCGACATCGCACTCCCGGCCCGCGACCGTGGAAGTGGGAGATCCGCATCGACGATCGGCTCGTCACCTCATCCCATGAATCCTTCGCGACGCAGGCGCTGGCGCATCGCGCAGGGCGGATAGCTTTGGCACGCTTGAAACAGAATCCTCCAGCGCCACGGCTTTCGGAGTGAATCGCTCGGCGCCTTGAACCATTCGTTTACATTGCCGTCTATGCTCTGCGGCAAGTGGTGGAGATTAGAGTGAGCGACCTGGAAGAGCTATACCGTCGCCTCACGCAGGCCCGCCGCATGCTCGCGGAGCCCGTGGATCCTCTCACCAAAGAACGCTTGCGAGGATTGGCGGACGACATAGAGACGCAGATCGCCGCTGCGGAGGTGAGGAGTACGGACGCCCCACCCGAGTAGATCGGTGTAGACCACGCCGGGCGCGCCCGGCAGAATGGTCGCGTGTGCAATCTCTACTCAATGACCAAGAACCAGGCCGCGATCCGGCAGCTCTTCGCCGTCACCCATGACCGCATCGGCAACCTGCCGTCCATGCCCGGCATCTTCCCTGACTACCAGGCGCCTATCGTCCGGAACCGCGACGGTGGACGCGAGCTGACCATGGCCCGGTGGGGCATGCCGTCGTCGCAGAAGGCGCTGATGGACGCCACTGCCAAGCGGGCGGCGAAGCTGGAGGCAAAGGGCAAGCAATTCGACTTCAAGGAACTCCTGCGGATGGAGCCCGACAGCGGGACGACCAACATCCGCAACACGTCGAGCAAACATTGGAAGCGATGGCTCGGCGTCGAGAACCGGTGCATCGTTCCGATGTCGTCGTTCAGCGAATTCAACAAGGTCGCCGGCGGCGACGTCTGGTTCGCCCTCGACGAAACCCGGCCCCTCGTCTGCTTCGCCGGCATGTGGACGAATTGGACATCCGTCCGGAAGGTGCGCGAGGGCGAGACCACCAACGATCTGTTCGCCTTTCTGACGACGGACCCCAACGCCGAGCTGAGAGCCATCCATCCCACAGCGATGCCGGTCATCCTGACTAACCCCGCAGAGATCGATTTGTGGATGCGCGCACCCTGGGACGAGGCATGCACATTGCAACGCCCCCTGCCGGACGGGAAGCTGAAGATCGTGGCACGGGGCGGGAAGTCCGACGGACCGCGCGAGGATTAGCCGACAATGGATGAGGATCGAAACGTCTGTGCCCTCTGCCTCACCGATGGAACGCTTCGCGGCTGGATCGAAGAAAACGGCGCTACGGACGATTGCGATTTCGATGCGGACCACCGATCAGTCGCGTGCGTGACGATCGAGGAATTGGCCGAAGAGGCCGATCGGTGGTTTCAGGCGAACTATCAGCCCGGAGGCGAGACGTACCAGGTCGACAGCGATCCCGACAGCGACCGCGTTTATTACGGGACTGAGGGGCAGCCTTTTGAGGAGATCTTCGAGGAGGAACTTGGAGCTTCCGACGACGTGACGGATGCGGTGATTGCGGCACTTCCGGACGTCTCGGACAGGGATATCTCCAAGGGAGCCGAGGCCTACTACACCGACGCGCACAACTTTGAGCTCATCGAGGCGGCGCGGGCCCGAGAGAAGGCCGATCAGGACGAGTATTGGTTCTCTAGGAGATATTTCTTCGAATGGGAGGATTTCTGCAGGCGGGTGCAGTTCTCCTCACGCTTCTTCGGCATCAAGCAGAAGCTCGACGAACTGTTCGGCGAACCCGCGGAGTACGGCGAAGGGCCTGTGAAGCCGCTGTACGAACTCGCGTCTTCCCAGGTCCTGTACCGAGCCCGCCTCATGCGAGACGATCTCACCGAAGAGGCGCTCAATGCGAGCGGAGCGGCGAAGCTCGGGGCGCCCCGGCCGAGCGGACGCAGGGCGGCAGGATGAATGTCGAATTCATTCCGGTGTTCTATGCTGCCTTTTCGAAGGCAACCGTAGTAGCCGAACTTCGACCCAGTATCGGCGACTCGATCGCGATCGGGACTTTCACCACCCGCGTGCCCCTCAAGGTCTTCGACTTCACGGTTTTCGATGAACGAGCGGAAGACCGCCGGCACTTCGTCGAACACAGCCGATACGATTTCATCACCCAACTGCAGACCGAGATCAGCAGGCCCGTCCGTCCGCACGAACGTCAGCGCGAGTACATCGCGACGCAGATCGTCGCGGAGTATCTCAAGTCGTTCTTCGGTTGCGACGCGATCATCTATCGATCGGCCGTACACCGCGACGAAAAGACGGATAACCGCAATATCGCTATCCTCAACCGCGACGGTTTCGTGGGCGATGCGGAGCCATTCGTGCTTTCCTACAAGGGATGGTCTATGGAAGACGTGACGGACGTGCGGTACACCACGGTAGACGGCCTTACCTTCTAGCGTGGCAAACGGCCGGACAAACGCTTCCGACCGCAGCAAAACCTTCAGCGCTGTACCGGACCGTCGCGGGCGACGTCGATCGCGTCGGCATGTGTGTCCGGTCGCTGCGTTACCTGCGCGCCTTTCAGCGATCCGAAGATCGCGGGAATCACGATCAGCGTCAGCAGCGTCGACGAGACCATCCCCCGATCATCGGCACAGCAATGCGCTGCATGATCTCGGAGCCGGTTCCGGTGCTCCACATGATCGGGAGCAGCCCAGCCATGATGGCCACGACGGTCATCATCTTGGGGCGGACGCGCTCGACGGCACCTTCCATGACGACGTCGTACACGTCGTTACGCGTCAGTGGCCGCCCCTCGCGGTCCCGCTGCGCCTGCCGAGCGGCCAAGGCCTGGTTCAGGTACATGAGCATCACGACGCCGGTCTCGGCGGCCACGCCGGCGAGCGCGATGAAGCCGACAGCGACAGCCACCGAAAGATTGAAGCCCAGCCACCACATCAGCCAAAGGCCGCCGACCAGAGCGAACGGCAGCGACAGCATGACGATCAGCGTGTCGGAGATCGATCGGAAGTTCAGATACAACAGCAGGAAGATGATGAGTAGCGTCACCGGGACGACAATCTTGAGGCGTGCGGTGGCACGTTCGAGATATTCGTATTGGCCGCTCCACATCACGTAGTAGCCGGGCGGAAACTGGACGCTGGCTTGGACGGCACGCTGTGCGTCGGCCACGTAGCCGCCCAGGTCGCGATCGCGGATGTCGACGTAGATGTATGTCGCCAACTGACCGTTCTCGGTCCGGATCGACGTCGGTCCTCTGGCCGGCGAGATCTTGGCGACCTCTCCGAGGGGAACGGCTCCTCCCGCGGGCATGGGAACGAGCACGTCGCCGGCGATGGCCTGCGGGCTGTCGCGCAGATCGCGTGGATACCGCATGTTGACGGTGAATCGCTGGCGCCCTTCCACCGTCGTCGTCACGGTCTGTCCTCCCAGAGCCGTCGCGATCACGTCCTGCACGTCCTGGACCATGATGCCGTACCGCGCCAGCTCCTCTCGGTCCGGAGTCACGTCGAGATAGTAGCCGCCGATGCCCCGTTCGGCGTAGGCCGACGACGTTCCGGGGACCGTCTTGAGGATCTGCTCGATCTGCTTTGCAAGCCGGTCGATCTCCACGAGGTCCGTGCCTATGACCTTGACCCCGATCGGCGTCCGGATCCCGGTCGATAGCATGTCGATGCGGGCCTTGATGGGCATCGTCCAAGCGTTGGAGACGCCGGGGAACTGAAGCGCCTTGTCCATCTCCGCTATCAGCGCATCGACGGTCAGGCCCGCCCGCCACGCCTCCTTGGGCTTTAGATTGATGATGGTCTCGAACATTTCGGAAGGTGCCGGATCGGTCGCCGTCGCCGCACGGCCGGCCTTGCCGTAGACCGAGGCGACCTCCGGGAAGGTCTTGATGATCCTGTTCTGGGTCTGCATCAGTTCGGCGGCCTTGGTCACCGAGATGCCGGGTAACGTCGTCGGCATGTACATAAGCGTGCCCTCGTTCAGGCTGGGCATGAACTCGGTGCCGAGCCGGCTCGCAGGCCAGGCGCTGGCTGCGAGAACGGCCACCGCGAGCACGATCACAAACGTCTTGGCGCGCAGCACGCCCTGGATGACGGGCCGATAGATCCAGATCAGGAAGCGGTTGATCGGATTCCTGTGTTCCGGAACGATCCGGCCGCGGACGAAGATGATCATCAGCGCGGGCACCAACGTCACCGACAGGATTGCCGCGGCCGCCATTGCGAACGTCTTGGTGAACGCCAGCGGGCTGAATAAACGCCCCTCCTGGGATTCCAGGGTGAAGATCGGCATGAAGGACACGGTGATGATCAGCAGGCTGAAGAACAACGACGGGCCCACCTCGGACGCGGCCTCGATCAGGACGTCCACACGTGACTTGCCGGTCGCCGCCTTCTCCAGATGCTTGTGCGCGTTCTCGATCATCACGATGGCCGCATCGACCATGGCGCCGATCGCGATGGCGATGCCACCCAAGCTCATGATGTTGGAGCCGAGCCCGAGCAGCTTCATGGCGCCGAAGGCCATCAGGACGCCGACGGGCAGCATGAGTATGGCCACCAAAGCGCTGCGGACGTGCAGCAGGAAGATGATGCAGACGAGGGCAACGACCACGCTTTCCTCGAGCAGCGTGTGCTTGAGGGTCGCGATGGCGGCATTGATGAGCTCGGAGCGGTCGTAGACCGGCACGATCTCCACGGACTTCGGCAGGCTGCTCGCGACCTCCTTGAAGCGCTTCTTGACGTTCTCGATGACATCGAGAGCATTGACGCCGAAACGCTGCAGCACGATGCCGCTGGCGACCTCGCCTTGTCCGTTTAGTTCGGTGATGCCCCGCCGCTCGTCCGGACCTAGTTCGACGCGTGCGACGTCCCGCAGCAGAACGGGCGTACCGTTGTTGGTCTTCAGCACGACGTTGCCGAGGTCGTTGATCGATTTCAGATAGCCCTTGCCGCGGATGACGTATTCGAATTCCGAGAGCTCCACGGTGCGGCCGCCGACGTCGGCGTTGCTGGCACGGATGGCATCGCGCATCTTCTGCATGGTGATGCCGAGGTCGCGCATCCGCAGCGGATCGAGGACGACGTTGTACTGCTTCACGAAGCCGCCGACGCTGGCGACCTCGGCGACGCCTTCGGCCTTGGCCAACGCGAACTTCAGATTCCAGTCCTGGATCGTACGCGTGTCCGCAAGGTTCAGTTCCTTGGACATGACGGCGTATTGGTAGACCCAACCGACGCCGGTGGCATCCGGGCCCATCGTCGGCGTGACGCCGGCAGGCAGGCGCGAGGCGGCACCGTTCAGGAACTCGAGCACCCTCGACCGCGCCCAGTAGATGTCGGTACCGTCCTCGAAGATGACGTAGACGAACGAGACGCCGAAGAACGAGAAGCCGCGCACCACCTTCGACTTGGGAACGGTCAACATCGCCGTGGTCAGCGGATAGGTGACCTGATCTTCGATCACCTGTGGCGCCTGGCCCGGATACTCCGTGTAGACGATCACCTGGGTGTCCGAGAGGTCGGGAATGGCGTCGAGCGGAAGATGGACGAGCGCGTAGATGCCGGCGGCCGCCGCGAAGCCGGTGCCGAACAGCACCAGCAGTAGATTCCGCGCCGACCAGGCGATGATGCGGGCGATCATTGCGGACTTCCTTGCTCGGAAAAGCCCTTGAGAGCGGCCTTGAGGTTGCTTTCCGCGTCGATCAGGAAATTCGCCGACACGACGACCGGTTCGGCCTCGCCGATGCCGTCGCGGATCTCCACGTAGCCGCCGCCGCGGGTACCGAGCTTCACGTCACGGGGCTCGAACCTCCCGTCGCCCTTGTCGACGAGCACGGCCTGTCGGCTGCCGGTGTCCAGCACGGCGCTCTCCGGTACGGAGACCACCGGATCGCCATTGCCTGTGTCGATCGACGCATCGACGTACATGTCCGGAAGCAGCGCCGCGTCGGGGTTTGCGAGTTCGATGCGCACGCGCGTCGTGCGTGTCTCCCGGTTGACCTGCGGATAGATGACGCCGACCACTCCGGAGAACTTTTTACCGACCAGACCCCGCGCCCTGACGGTGACCGGCTGGCCGACGGAGACGGCTCCGATGTCGCGCTCGGCGACGTCGATGATCGCCCATACCGCCGAAAGGTCGGCGATCCGGAACAGCACGTCGCCGGGCTGCGCGCGCATGCCCTCGACCGCGTTTCGCTCGAGGACGATGCCGTCGCGCGGGGCCGACCATGGAATGGAGATCGGCACCGACCGGCCGTTTTCCAGTGCGGCGATGGCAGGCTCCGGAACATCCAGATTCATGATGCGCTGGCGCGACCCGCGTCCGTACGCGCTGTCGCCGCCGGTCGCCTTCGAGGTGATCGTGGCGACGTACTCAGCCGCCGCGGCGGATATGGCGGGACTGTAGATGTCCATCAAAGACTGCCCCTTGCGGACCTTCGAACCGGTCGTGACGTCCGACACCTTCTGAACCCAGCTTTCCGAGCGCATAGAGATGACGGATACGCGGCGCTCATCCAGTTGGATCGTGCCGGGCGCTCGGATCGTCGTCACGATCCGCCGAAGAGTGGCGGGTTCGGTCCTGACGCCGGTGCGCTGGATCTTGACGGGCGAGAGCCTGACCGAGCCGTCGTCCGTATCTTCGCCTTCGTAGACCGGGATGTAGTCCATCCCCATGGAGTCCTTCTTCGGCGTCGGCGAGGTATCGGGAAGGCCCATCGGATTGCGGTAGAATCTGATCTTGCGCTCGGCGCTCGCGCTGGCCTGCCCCTGCTCGGCGACTGGTTCGGCCGGTTCGTCGAAGCTGATGTCGGCGCCGGCAGGCACGGCGCGATAGTCTCGTCCCGCAGCATTCTTCTTCGGCGTCAGCGAGTACGACGGCTTGCCGTCCGGATCCTGATAGTAGATGGGCACTCCCGCGTCCTGCGCGGCGGCGGGAGTAACCACGGCGTGGCCGAGGGGGAGCGTCTGCTGCAGGGACAGCATTCCGGCTCCAGCCGCCGCGATGAGCGCGGCGGCTGTGCATGCGATACGGGCGCGGCTCATTTCTGAGCCGTAATGACGAACTTGTCTTCGACCGAGCCGGTCTCTCCCTGGATCTTGGCGCCGAGGGAGAGCTGCCAACGACCGGCCATGCCGAACGTCGCCTTGAACTTGTACGTCCCCGGTTCAGCCCCCGGCACGGGTGCGATCTTCGTCGCCATCTCCTGCATGCCGTCAGGAGCCATGTCGAGGCGGGTCGCGAAGATAACCGCGTCGGACACCGGCTTGCCGGTCTTCATGTTGGTCAAACGGACGGTGATGACCTTGTCCGGACCTGCCTTGACCGTTTGATCAACCAGTTCGAACTTGTAGTCCTTGATGTCGGCGAAAGCCGCCGTGGCGGTTCCGCCCAATGCGAAGATGGCGAGGGCCATCCGCATCGCCGATGCGAAGTTTGGGGTCTTCATTATGGAATCCTCGAATGATCTGAACTTGCCGCAAGTGGGCATACGTCTGCTCTCCGGCCCTACGGGCGGCGGCAAACGGCGATTAGGCGTGTCAGATCAGGCGCGAGGGGGATGGTCGGGAGGGGGCCGGTCGATGCCCTCGACGAGCAGGTCGTCAAGAACGATATGAGACGTCCGCACGGGGTGCCGGATCGTCAACGGCGAAGCCGAGGCGGGACCGGCCTGGGAGGTCTTCAGCACGCAGATCGCAAGAAGGGGGCAATCCTGGCAATCCTTGTGCTTCTGCTCGGAAGGGCAGCAGGGCATGTCCGCGGACATCGTCGTCATGTCGGCCATTTCGGCGGACCGAGCCATGGCAGCCGCAGGCGTCACCATCGGCGCCATCGAAAGCCCGATGGTGACGCATGTCGCGATGACGAGCCTGAGCAGCTTACGGAAATCCATGCCGTACTATCCCACGGGTGCTTCCGCGTGAAAACCCCGCCCTGATCACGAATACGGAACTACAAGGCCGGATCGGTGCCACCATCTCTCCGGGCCCGCGTATCGGGGCGCCCGGTCTCGGAGAGTGTTTCGATCACGCGGCATTCGCTCACCCTGCCGTGGCTGCACTCGCTGACCATCCGCAGCAGTTCGGCGCGCAGAGCCGAGAGCTGGGAGATACGCCGCTCCACATCGGACAGATGGCGGCGCGTGATGACGTCGATTTCATCGCACGATTGATCCGGCTGCTTGCTGAGCGTCAGGAGTTCGCGGATATCGCCGATCTCGAACCCGAGATCGCGCGCGTGGCGGATGAAGTTCAGCCGCACGATGTCCTCACGCTGATAGCGTCTCTGCTTTCCCTCGCTTCTGGACGGAGGGGGCAGCAGCCCGACTCCTTCGTAGTAGCGGATGGTCGGCACCTTGATGCCGGTCGCCCGCGACGCTTCTCCGATCCCGTAGCTCATTTTTTCCTTGAACCTCTAGTCGCTGGAGGTTGTACGCTTGCGGCGTTTCGAAGGGAAGATCGATGTCCGACACCTGCTGCTCTAGCGATAGCTGCTGCCAACCGCCGCCGATCGACGTCGCCAAAGCCGTTCCGGAGCCGTCCGAGGAGAGCTTGTGCGGATCGAATGCCTGCGGGTGCTCGGGCGGCGTTCCGGTCTTCGACGGCGTGGACCCGCGCTACAAGCGCGTGCTTTGGACCGTGATCGCCATCAACGGCCTCATGTTCCTCGTCGAAATGGCAGCGGGACAGCTTGCCGGCTCCCAAGCATTGAAGGCGGATGCATTGGACTTTCTTGGCGACACGATAACTTACGGTCTCAGCCTCGCCGTCATCGGATCGAGCGTCGCGACGCGGTCGATGGCGGCACTTTTCAAGGGGCTCTCCCTGAGCGTCATGGCGCTGTGGGTCTTCGGATCCACCGTGTACCACACGCTCATCTTGGGCATTCCCAGTGCCGAGGTGATGGGCGGCATTGGTATGTTGGCACTGACCGCCAACCTCGCGTCGGTGCTGCTCCTCATGCGCTACAAGGATGGCGATGCCAACGTCCGCTCGGTCTGGCTTTGCTCGCGCAACGACGCGATAGGGAACGTGATCGTCATGGTCGCCGCGCTCGGCGTGTGGGGCTCTGCCAGTGCTTGGCCTGACTTGGCAGTCGCCGCCGTGATGGCGGGAATCTTTCTGACCTCGTCGGTCCAGATACTGCAGCAAGCCTGGGCTGAATATTCTAGGGATCGGCATTCGATAGCGGCCGCACGCTAGTCGGGATTCGAGGCCCTCGATCAGATAGCAGCATCGCGACGGCCTCAAATCGCATGCAGGAATGGCCATGCTTCATCGATCTTCGGCGTCACGGCGAATGGACGTCTGGCCTGTTCACTTCGAGCTCGCCGGCATGTCCAAAACTGCGCGCGCGTGACCCAGATAGGCGCGGCAAGCAGGTTCACGGACAAGTCGGCGAGGTTTCGAAAGGTCCTATGGGGAGCGGAGCTCGTTTTTAACCGCGAGACCGCATGACGCGCGTGCGCTGCCACGCTATATGTTGGTCATGCATTCAAGGGCACCGAGCTCACGCGACTTATCAGGGTATTCCAGCAGCGAGGCGGACCGACATCAGTGGGTTATCGGCCTTGAGCATTTTGGATACAGGCGAGCGTCTAATTGCGGCGACTTCCCTCGAAACCATTGTCGAGGTTCTGCGTCATACGGCAAGGTCGGCTATCGGCGCCGAAGGTATAGCCGTAGTTCTGAGGGATGGCGACAAGTGTTACTATGTCGCCGAAGACGCGATCGAACCACTTTGGCAGGGACAGAGTTTTCCGGCCGACGATTGCGTATCCGGTTGGGCGATGCAGAATCGCGAAACCGTTTCCATTAGCGACGTCCGATTGGATGACAGGGTACCGCAGGCGGCCTATGCCGCGACGTTCGTGCGGAGCCTGATAATGGTGCCGATCGGACGGCCTGAGCCCATGGCGGCTCTGGGTGCTTATTGGTCTAGCCCGGCGCCACATGACCCCGAAACGATAGCGCGGCTGGAGAGCCTGGCGCGGTTGGCGACCATTGCAGTCGATAACGCGAATCTCGCACAGGCACGTGCAAAAGCTGAGCGAGACCTACGGGAGAGCGAGGAGCGGCTGCGCCTCGCGGTAGAGAATGCCGACGTGGGCTTCTGGGACGTCGATGTCATCAACGATAGGCTGATCTGGCCGTCCCGCACCAAGGCGATGTTCGGTATCTCACCCCATGTCGCAGTCACGATGCACGACTTCTACGATGGGTTGCATCCCGACGATCGATCCCTGACCACGGCCGCCTATCTCGCCGCGGCAGATCCAGAGCTCCGCGCACTCTACGACGTCGAGTACCGGACGATCGGGAAGGAAGACGGCGTCGTCCGCTGGGTGGCCGCGAAGGGCCGCGGTGTTTTCGACGTCTCGGGTCGCTGCCTTCGCGTCGCAGGCACCGCGCTCGAAATCACCGAGCGCAAGACGTCCGAGACAAGGCGCAGCGCGCTGATCGATCTCACTCAGGCGATCCGGAATCTGCATAACCCGTCCGATATCGCCTACGCCGCTGCCGAGGTGCTGGGCCGCACGCTGGGAAGCACCCGCGTGGGATACGCCGCGATCGATCACGATGCCGAGACGCTGCATGTGGATCGCGACTGGACCGCTGCGGGCGTGGAGACCCTAGCGGGCACGTTGCCCTTGCGGGCCTACGGTTCGTTCATCGATAGCCTTAAGGCCGGAGAGTTTACCGTCATCGACGACGTTCGCGCTGATGCGCGGACCGCTGCAGCAGCGGACGCGCTGGAAGCCAAGGATTCGTTTGCTTTCGTCAATGCGCCGGTTCTCGAGCATGGGCGGCTTGTCGCGGTATTCTTCGTCAATCACGGCGAACCACGCAACTGGAGCAGGGGCGACCTAACGCTCATCAGAGAATTCGCAGATCGCACGCGTAACGCTGTCGAGCGAGTGCGGGGCGAGCTCGCATTGCGGGAAAGCGAAAGGCGGCTACGCGAACTGAACGACACCTTGGAAGCCCAGGTTGAGGCGCGCTCGGCGGAGCGCGACCGTTTGTGGAACCTGTCCCAGGACATGTTGGCGCGTGCCGACTACACCGGGATGATGTCGGCGGTCAGTCCGGCCTGGACGCAGGTGCTCGGCTGGACGGAGCATGAACTCCTCGCACGTGGCTATGCCACGTTCATGCATCCCGACGACGCGCCTCCCACGCTCGAAGCGATCGGGCGGATGGCGGCGACGTCCCAGCCCACGCGCTTCGAGAACCGAATCAGCACCAGCGCCGGCGGATGGAAGTCCATCGAGTGGACGGTGTCTCCCGAATCCGACGGCGTGAACTTCATCGCGGTCGGTCGCGATCTTAGCTACGCCAAGGCACGCGAAGTCGAACTCGACAGGGCACGGGAAGCGTTGCGTCAGAGCCAGAAAATGGAGGCGATGGGAAGTCTCACCGGCGGCGTCGCCCACGACTTCAACAACCTCCTGACACCCATCATCGGCTCGCTCGATATGCTGGTGCGCAAAGGCGTTGGCAGCGAACGAGAGCGACGTCTCATCGACGGCGCCCTTCAGTCGGCCGAGCGCGCAAGGATACTGGTTCAACGGCTTCTCGCTTTCGCCCGCCGGCAACCGCTTCAGCCTACCGCCGTCGATGTGGGTCGGCTCGTCGAGAACATGGTCGGACTGTTGAGCTCCACGTTGGGACCTACGATAGATATCCGCGTCGATCTAGCTGCCGATCTACCGCCGGCGGAAGCTGACCCGAACCAGCTCGAGATGGCACTTCTGAATCTGGCCGTGAATGCCCGCGATGCGATGCCGAACGGCGGGGAGCTCGCCATCGTTGCGCGGCGTACAAGCGTCCGCGAACGGAAAACTTCCGGATTGAAGCTCGGTCACTACGTATGCCTGAGCGTCGGTGACACCGGATGCGGCATGGACGAGGAGACTCTCAGGCGCGCCACTGAACCTTTCTTTTCGACAAAGGGAATAGGCAAGGGCACAGGGCTCGGTCTTTCGATGGTCCATGGTCTCGCCGCTCAGCTCGGCGGCGGATTGTTCATAGACAGCGCGGTGGGACGAGGGACGACGACGGAGCTGTGGCTACCTATCAGCGCGATGGCGATCGAGAACGCGGAAGCTGTGCATACCGCTCCGCAAACTGAGCCAATACGCGGGATCGCGCTCCTTGTGGACGACGAGGAGCTTGTCCGCATGAGCACTGCGGACATGCTGGCCGACCTCGGCTACGAGGTGGTCGAGACCGCTTCGGCCGAGCAAGCGCTGTCATTGATCGAGACGGGCCTGATCCCGGATCTCGTCGTGACGGATCACCTCATGCCCGGCATGAACGGCGTCGAGCTGGCGCGTGAGTTGAAGGCCAAGCGGCCCGAGCTGCCGGTGTTGATCGTGTCCGGCTACGCGGAAGCGGAAGGCGTCGATCCCGACATCGCGCGGTTGACCAAGCCTTTCCGGATCGCCGAGCTTGCCGACGGTCTTTCCGCCCTGATGCCCGTGACTTCGCCGTAGCGGACAGCGCGAGCTTCGGTCATTGCGCGCGTTCCGGTACGAAGGGCTTAGTCGCGCCTTCTGGCGACGATCATCTCACCGATGAACGAGACTGCCGGCATCCCGAATGCTCGCGCTGAAGTCGGCCTGTCTGAAGAGCTTGCTCACGCGGGGAAGATCGGCAGCGATCGCCCCGGCATCGGCATAACCGGAAATGAGCCGGACCCACTCCGGACAACCGCTTAAAGTTTCTCGACGCCGCCCTTGCACCGTCCGAAAGATCATCGCGGGAGAAGTTCCGGCGATTACTTGAACTTAGAAAGCCAGCGGAACTCTGTCGCCGTGGCCCTTGAACCAAATCGACTCCTTGATCTCGTCAATTGCCCTTAGAGAATCCGCTCTGCAGAAGTTTCAGCAGCCTTGGGACAACTTGACAGGAGCTGCAAGGCGAAAAGTGCGGTCAGACTCAGCAGCGAGGTGATGATCAGCACCCGCCCGCTCATGATCTCGATCAGCACGCCGAAAGCGACGGGGGCGAGGGCCTGGCAGATGCGCGACGGCGCCCCGAGCAGCCCGAGCCGATAGCCGTAGTTCTCCGGCCCGAAGATCGAGAGAGGCAGGGTGCCTCTGGCGATCGTCAGGATGCCGTTGCCGGCCCCGTGCAGAAGCGCGAATGCCGCAGCCGCTCCCCTCCGAACAGCGCTATGACGCCGGCCCCGATCGGATGCGTGATGCAGGCGAGGCTCGTCGAGAACAGCGGATGAAACCGGTTCAACAGCCCGGCCTCGACGATGCGTGCGGCCACCTGTGCGGGTCCGATCATCATCCCAGCGAAGACGGCCTGGGCGGGAGTTGCTCCGAAGCTCTCGACGATCCGGGGGAGGTGCGCGGCCATCGCAGACGTGACGGTCCAAGCCGCGGCGAAGGCGAAGGACAGCAGGATCATCGTGCCGTCGATCGCGACGTGCGGCTTCGCAGAGGGCGCCTCCGCCTCGCTGAGGACGACACGCTCGGTCTTCGGAAGGAAGAGCATGTTGAGCGACAGCCCGATCACGATGTGGGCGGCCGCCCAGGCGAAGCAGGTGCCCCGCCATCCGATCGTATCGAGGCCCAGCGTGCTCAACGGCCATCCGATCGTGCTGGCGAATCCCGCGAGAAGCGTGATGCCGGTGATGGGGCGTCGGGCCTTGTCTCCGAAGATGCGCCCGAGGGCACCGAACGCCGCATCGTAGAGACCGAGTCCCATTCCGATGCCGAGCAGCAACCAGGCGAGGCCGAGCATCCACAACGAGGATGCCAGCCCGAGCAGCGCGAGGCCGCCGGCAAACAGCAGGTTCGAAGCACATAGGACCTGCCGGCCGCCGACGCGGTCGATCTGTCGGCCGACGCGGGGTCCGAGCAATCCTGAAATGACGAGCGACGCTGAGAATGCCGCGAAGAACCAGTTGCTCGACATGCCGAGATCCCGCGCGATGGGATCGGCGAGGATGGCCGGCAGATAGTAGCTGGATGCCCACGCAAGCGTCTGCGTCGTTCCGAGCGACAGGATGATGGGAAGCTGGCGATCGGTCATTTCACGGTGTCCGGATCGAGAGACGATGTCGTCAGGGTCGGAGCGCCTCGCGACCATTTCAAAGCCAGCGGACCGATGAGGATGCCGGCGGCGAGCACCGCGAATGCCGCGAACCAAGCCGACGGCACGTTGGGACCTCCGGACGCATCGAGTGCGGCTCCGACGCACCAGGCCCCGAGCGCGGACAGACCGAAGCCGACGGTCGAGTGGACCGCCATGGTCGCGCCCCTACTCTCCGGATGAGCTGACATCGCCATGCCTGCGGTCAGCGCGCCGGAATCGGCCGGCACGGTGATCGCGTAGAGCATGAGGAGAGGGATCAGGGCATAGGGCGAAGCTCCAGCAAACGCACCGATCGACAGCCCGACGCACGCCGACGCGACCATGACGACCGAGACCGCTCGGTGACGGCCGAACCGGAGCGCGAGCTCGTTCCCGATGATGCTGGAAGGCATTGCCAGGAGTGAGAATCCGAAGCTCACGGCAACCGGCGTCAGGACGCCGGCGCCGCCGTTGTGAGCGACGACGAACGTCCAGAAGGCGACGAGCCAAGTCCGGATGCCGTAGAGCTCAAAACAGTGCGCGCCGTAGCCAAGCACATAGCCCATGGCGGGCTTGTTCCGCAGCACCGGTCCGAACGTGAGCAGCTTCGTAGTGGTGGCCTTGGGCGTGACGGGCGTCAGCGACAGACAGACGGCCATCATCACCAGAGGCCCGAGAGCGGTGGTGTAGAATGCAGCGCGCCAGCCGAATTGCTCCGCCACGATCTGCGAGACCAGAAACGACAGCCCGACGCCGAGCGAGAAGCTCGACGTGTACAGGGTAACCGCGCGCGACGAGTCGCCGGGTTCAAGCCGGTCTGTCAGAGCCTTCAGGCCGGGCATGTAGGCGCCCGCGAAGCCAATCCCGGCCAAGGCCCAAAGCGCCGCTCCCGACCAGAAGCCGCTCGCGAAGATTCCGAAGGCGACCGTCGCGACCGAGCTCAGCGCCGAGCCGGCGATCAGGATCAGACGGGCGTCGATCCTGTCGGTCAGCGTGGACAATACCGGGACGGCCAGCATGTAGCCGGCCGCGAAGCTTCCGGCGAGCAAGCCCGCGGACGTGCCGGTCAGGCCCCATTCCGGAATCAGAAATTGCGCCAGTATCGATGGCACGGCGACATGCGGCAGCAGGTTGCCCAACTGGCCGATGCACATCGCGAGGATGGCAGGCTTCCCCTGAAGATTGCCGTGCCACCTCATTCGCCGAACGACCGTGAAGGTTCGGTGCCTACGTTGGACGTCCGGACGCCAGTCATGGGCGCGGACCGCAACAACCGGCGGAGGGGGGCGGGGCCGGCGTCCCGCAGCACGACGTTGCCTCGGCGACGCCGCTCTCGACGCCCCCGCGCGTGCAGACGCCGGTCTCGGGTAGCTCGAGTTCGACCCGCTCGGCTGCGGCACGGTCGCCGGCGATGTCCGCGGCGATCGAGCGGACCTGTTCGTAGCCGGTCGCCATGAGGAAGGTCGGTGCCCGGCCGTACGATTTCATGCCGGCGATGTAGAGCCCCGGATCGTCCTGCGCGAGTTCGCGCGCGCCGTGAGGCCTGACCGTTCCGCAAGAGTGCTCGTTGGGATCGATCAACGGCGCGAGCGCGACGGGCGCCTCGATCGCGGGATCCAGGCGGATCCTCAGTTCGCTCAGGAACGACAGGTCCGGACGGAAGCCGGTCGCGACGACGAGTTCGTCCACGACCACGTGCCTGCCGCAGCAGGCGGACCCGGCTCCGATGCGCAGGCGGTCTCCGGACGAGGTCACGTGCGAGACCGCGAATCCTTGCTCAACCTCGATCCGGCCTGACGCGACCAGCGACGCAAAGGTCGTGCCCAGCTCGCCGCGGGCGGCCAGCTTGTCGTTCGCTCCGCCCCGTAGGATTTGGAAGGGTCGTTCCCGCGCAGCAGCCAGATAGCCCGCGTGTCGGGGACGTCCGCGCGGAGATGCGCGAGCTCCGTCAGGGTGCCCATCGCCGAGTGCCCCGCGCCGAGCACCGCCACCGTTTTGCCGGCGTAGCGCCCGCGTGCAGTTCCGCGCACGTCCGGCATTCCGTAGGCGATCCGGTCTGCGAACTCGCGTTCGCCGGCCGCGGGAAGCCCGTTCGCGCCGGCCGGGTTCGGCGACGACCAGGATCCGGATGCGTCGATCACCGCATCGGCGAGGAGGGTCTCCGGCCCTTGCCGCTCCGGTACCTGATCTCGAACGGCGCCGTTTCCCGGCCGGCCGACTTGGCCTTGTCGAAACCGACCCGACCGATGGCCTCGACCCTGCTCGCCGTCCGGATCACGTCCCGCAGCGGGGTCCGCGTGGCGAGGGGCTCGATGTAGCGCTCGATGAGCTCCGCTCCCGTCGGATAGACGCGCGGGTCGGGAGAGTTCCAGCCCTTCGGCTCGAGCAGGCGGGCCGCAGCCTTGTCGATATTGTATTCCCAGGGCGAGAAGAGCTGCACGTGCCCCCACTCGCGCACGGAGGCACCGGCGGCAGGGCCGGCTTCCAACACGATCGGCATCATGCCGCGCTCCATGACGTGAGCCGCGGCCGCCAGTCCCACGGGGCCGGCTCCGATGATCGCTACGGTCTTCGACATGCTGTTCTCCGATCCTTCTAGTATCATCGAAATTATGGGCGAAGCCCGATCAGGCGGCCGACTGCGTATCCGCGCATTTCTCGTCCGCGCAGCACTCGGCGACCAGGAAATCGACCAGCCCCTGCATGTTGGCGTACTGCGCGTGGCAGACGAGCGTCGTCGATTCCCGGACCTGCGAGATCAGATCGACCGCCACCAGCGCCTTGATGTGATGTGAGAGGGTCGAGGCGGGTATCTTGAGCCTCTCCTGCAGACGGCCGACCGGCATTCCGGCTTGGCCGGCGCGAACCAACGCGCGG
Organism: Tardiphaga alba; assembly: GCF_018279705.1. Classification (NCBI taxonomy): domain Bacteria; kingdom Pseudomonadati; phylum Pseudomonadota; class Alphaproteobacteria; order Hyphomicrobiales; family Nitrobacteraceae; genus Tardiphaga; species Tardiphaga alba. The sequence continues at coordinate 498,408 of NZ_CP036498.1, read as the reverse complement.
TAGATCCGGAGGCGGGTTGGGTTGCCCAGCGCTTCGAGCCTCGCCGCTGCATCTTCGATTTTCATGAACGGAGGATTGCTCCTCCAAGCACAACAGTCAACGATATTTCTAGAATATTCGAAATTTACAAGTTCCCCATGAAGTCGCCGGAAGGGTGGAAAGTGTTCACTGATTTCAGTCCAAAATTCCCCACATAAGATGCGGATCCCCACGTAATTGCGCCGTAAAAACCGAAATTCTTCAATGTTTTCGGTCGGGCTTTCCCCCATAAAATTGCGCAAAACACCCATAAGGCCATCGCGTTGGCTGGTTTTCCCACATTAGTTCGACGCGTTTTCAGGGGGCGATTGCCCCCTGATCTCGGCGCTTCAGTTGGGCGCGCAACCCTGGAACTCGTGCATGGGAATGCCGCTTAGAACGAACCCTGGAATCTGTTTGCACAGTTCGACGCCTGTGGCGCGCTTGTCCGTGAGGCCGTTTTTTACAAAGGCGACGAGATCCGCGAATTCATCAGCCTTGAGGTTGATCGGCGCCTTCAGCAGCGGATCGATGGCCGCGGCGACGGGGTCAATTGGACCCATCTGGTCGATATCGGCCGCCACTCCCGCCTTGGCACGGTCGTAACTTCTCAGGCTCTGTTCGGCATTCAGGTGGTGACGAATGGCGTCATCCAGCTTCGTATAGGCGCCGTTGTGGAAGAAGGTCGGCTGGAGCGATACATTGCGTAGAGGGCTAGTTCTGAACTGATACCGGTCAACCTGGCTGTTGGTGATGTCCTCTCGTCCAAAGTCTTCGTTCTTGTTCGGCCCCTTGAAGTTCCCATCCGGCATATTGTGCGTCGAGGACAGCAACGGGGGCACTCCGATGGCATGGTTCCGGAAGTCGCTGAACATCTCCCGCGCGCTGCCTTGCACGGCATGGCACGACACGCATTTTCCGGATCCGAAGAAGATCAGTGCTCCTCGCTTCTCCTCATCCGTCAACGCGTTCCTGTTGCCCCTCGCAAACTGGTCGATGGGAGCGTCTGCAAAGTTGAGGGAAATCTCAAATTCAGCAATTGCCGCACCGACGTGAGCGAAGTTTATATCCGACCTGTCTTTGATTTCAGGGAACGCTTCCTGAAAGGCCCGTCGATATCCTGAACTTTCGTGAAGTCTGCCAAGCACTGCACGTCGCACGGGTTCATTGATCGTGCCTGTTGAGTCTGCGTCCGGGAGCGGACTGGCAACGGCCGGAGCCGAGGAGGAAGCGGTGAAGTTCGTCGCCATTGTCTTCTGCGAGTTCATCACGCGCGCCAGTGCATTTACCTGCTCTGACCTGATCTGCACGGGTGCGCCGTTGAGACGAGAAACCCTGAAGGATTTTCCTTCGGTGTTTCCGAAACCCGCCATCTCCTGAAACTCTGTGGGCGGCATGTGACCTTGGGCCACCAAGAGATGCCGCACATACTCATCAAAGGCGGCGAACTTGTTGGTGTTCTCAGGGTTCGGAAACTCGAAACCCTTCGATCCGTCGAAAGGATCATCCGACAAGGCGTTGAACCGGGTATTCCACATCAAGCGAGGGTAAAACGCGATGTTGAGAAGACCCGGCGTGCGCCGCATGTTTCGAGGTCCAGCTCGATCCGGCCCGACTTTGTTATTATTCTGCACACCGATCGCGATGGACTGGCTGTCGCCAAATGCTTGCAGAGGCGCATGGCAGCCTGAGCAGGTGTTGTCGTTTCCGACTGCTAGAATCTTGTCGAAAAACAGTGATCGGCCAAGTTCAACGCGCTTTGTGTCGAGATCGCGCTCAAGCCGCGCTTGTAGCTTCTGGCCCTCCTTACCCTCGAAACTATGCGTTCGGAGGACGTCGATCAGCCTCTGGTCCAAACTCGCTGTGGACGCGGGGGCTTGAGCGTACGAAGGAGAGAAGAAAGCGGTGACGGAAACGAACAATCCGAAATTCAAAAGGAGCCGCAACATTTCGAGATCCCCAGATACGAAATTAGACTCGCTCTAAGGTTGATCAGTGGTGCGACATTTCGTCAATGAGAAATGATAGCGCGAAAGCCGACGAGCGGTTGTTTCGCCGGAAAAACCTCGCGAGTTCAGCGATAAGAGTGAAATGATGACAGATTGTCGCACGCTATTTGGATCTCGGCGAGGCGATCACGCGCAGCAGTTCGGCGCCGACAGGTCGCTCATGATCACGCACTTCTCGGCAGGACCACCTGAACATTGGGACGCGCATTGCTGCGTAAAGAAGGTCAAGTCGTCTTCAAGTTTACGCAGCTCGCTCATTTTCTCACGAACGACGGCAAGGTGCTGTTCGGCCAGCAACCTCGCGACATCACAGTCCCGAGTAGGGTCGTCTGCCAGAGCAGTAAATTCGCGGATTTGTTCGACGGTGAACTGGAAGTCCCGGCACCGGCGGATGAAGGTCAATCGCTTCAGATCATCGAGGCCGTAGACCCTTTGGCCGCCCGAACCTCGGACTGCCTTGGGGAGCAATCCGATCTCCTCGTAATACCTGACGGTCGGGACACTACAGTCCGCTTCGGATGCAAGCCTTCCTATCGTGAACTTTGACGCAGTCGAGGCCATCTTGCTCTCCTGATCGTGAATTGAACCTCAAGTTACTTGAGGTGCGAGGGTCCGTCCAACGCAAATCAATCGAGCGGACCGAATGGATCATCCCATCAAACTGGCGGCTAGTGCATATGACCAAGCAAGAATGGCGCGATTTTCTCGAAGAACGACAGGTCGCAATCTATTTCAGCACCGTACTGCTCGGTGCTGCGGCGGGCGCTCTGATTCCAGGAACGGACGCTCTCGAATCCACAATCAATCCCGCCTTGGCACTGATGCTGTTCGTGACTTTTCTGCAGGTGCCTTTGGGGGCGTTAGGTGCGGCCCTACGGAATGTCAGATTCCTGGCCTGTCTGTTGACGGTGAACTTCGTCGTTGTTCCCCTTCTCGTCTTCGGGCTTCTTCAATTCGTGCCACCGGATCCGCTGCTCCGGCTGGGCGTCCTGATTGTGCTGCTATGTCCATGCATCGACTACGTCGTGACATTCTCTCATCTCGGAAAATCGGATTCCAAGCTTCTGCTCGCGGCGACGCCCGTCCTGTTGATCGTCCAGATGATAATGTTGCCGATCTATCTCGGTGCCTTCCTCGGACATGATGCGGTTAGCCTCGTTCAGCCTGGACCTTTTCTGCATGCGTTTGTCTGGCTCATCGCGCTGCCGTTGGTGCTGGCCGCAACATGCCAGATCTGGGCAAGTCGAAATCCTTGGGGGCAGAGCATTGTCTCAGGCCTGGTGCTGTTGCCCGTGCCGGCGACGAGCTTGGTCCTGTTTGTCGTGATCGCGTCGGTGCTTCCCCAGTTGGGCGCCGCATCCGGAGCGGCGGTCCGCGTGCTGCCGGTTTATGTGGCTTTCTCAATTATCGCCCCACTCTTAGGATGGTCGACTTCGCGTATGTTCGGACTCAAGGTTGAAGCAGGGCGAAGCATCGCGTTCAGCGCCGCGACCCGAAACTCCCTCGTTGTGCTTCCGTTGGGGCTCGCCGTTCCGGGAGCGGTGCCGATCCTCCCGGCAGTGATTGTCGCGCAAACGCTTGTCGAACTCCTGGCTTCAATTTTCTATATGAAACTCGCGCCTCATCTTGGGCGCTCAGCGAGGCCAGACTAATTCGAAGACGCGCAACGCTGCGAAGTGGTCCAGCGGCGTCCGCTCGAGAGTCGTCGCTAAATTTCCTCGCCTTGCGGGCACAATTCCTTCGATCTTATCGGGGTAGTGCGACTATCCTTATATCGTTAAATGCGAGCTTATTTGGAAATTGAGAAAGTTATAGCCACAACGAGGTTGACGCGCCGCTTTATTTCCATAAGTCTGGATATATGGAAAACGAACAAGCAGTCCTCGCGCTCGCCGCGCTCGCCCAAGGCACCCGGCTTCAAGCGTTCCGCACGCTGGTCCAGCACGAACCGGAGGGTCTCCCGGCCGGCGATCTGGCACGGCTCCTCGAGGTTCCTCAGAACACGCTCTCGGCCCATCTGTCGATCCTGGCGAGGGCCGGGCTCGTCGTGAGCGAGCGCCGCAGCCGCTCGATCGTCTACCGCGCCGAGATCTCCGCGCTGCAGGCGATCATCCTTTTCATGCTCCAGGACTGCTGCGGTGGACGTGCCGAATTCTGCGCGCCCGTGATCGAGCAGCTTACGTCCTGCTGCGCGCCTCCCAAGAAGAAAGCGAAGACCAAGGAGCGATCCCGTGCCTGACTCGACGGCGAGAGGTGATGCATTCGCCCGCCGTCGGCAGCCGAGGCGCTGGAAACGAATTCGACACGCGTAGGCCACAAAGGACGGCCCAAGCCTTCGCTGGCGTCTGTAGCGGCCCGCTGCCGACGAGAGGCGACATCACACCCTCCCCGAACATTCCGAGCTGAAAACGTACATGAGCATCTTCGAACGATATTTGACCCTCTGGGTCATCCTTTGCATCGCCGCAGGCGTCGCATTGGGTCATGCGTTGCCGGGCCTCTTCTCGGCGGTCGCCGGCGCCGAAGTGGCGAAGGTCAACCTGCCCGTCGCCGTCCTCATCTGGCTCATGATCATCCCCATGCTGCTGAAGATCGATTTCGGCGCGCTCGGCAAGGTGACGGAGCACGCACGGGGCGTGGGCGTGACCTTGTTCATCAACTGGGCCGTGAAGCCGTTCTCGATGGCCCTCCTCGGCACCTTCTTCATCGCACACGTGTTCGCGCCGATGCTGCCGGGCGACCAGATCCCTTCCTACATCGCCGGATTGATCCTGCTCGCCGCGGCTCCCTGCACCGCGATGGTGTTCGTCTGGTCCAATCTCGTCGGCGGCGATCCGAACTACACGCTCGGTCAGGTGGCCCTCAACGACGTGCTGATGGTCTTCCTGTTCGCTCCCATCGTCGGGCTGCTTCTGGGCGTCGCGTCGGTATCCGTACCCTGGGCGACGCTCCTCCTGTCCGTCGCGCTCTACATCATCGTGCCGGTGATCGTCGCCCAGTTGTGGCGCCGCTCGCTGCTGGCGTCCGGACAGGGCGCCTTCGACCGCACGATGGCGCGCCTGCAGCCTCTGTCGCTCGTCGCCCTGCTGGCCACGCTGGTCCTGCTCTTCGGCTTCCAGGGCGAGCAGATCATCGCGCAGCCGATCGTCATCGCGATCCTCGCCGTGCCCATCCTCATCCAGGTCTACTTCAACGCCGGACTGGCCTACCTGATGAGCCGCTATCTCGGTGTGGCTTGGTGCGTCGCCGCACCCGCGGCGCTGATCGGCGCGAGCAACTTCTTCGAACTCGCCGTCGCCGCTGCGATCAGTCTGTTCGGCCTCAACTCTGGCGCGGCGCTGGCGACCGTCGTCGGCGTGCTGGTCGAGGTGCCCGTCATGCTGACCGTCGTGAAGATCGTCACGGCATCCAAGGATTGGTACGAAGCCGGCAGCGATCGCGCCGGCGACAAGAGCGTGGAGCTTCACCGATGACCATCACCATCTATCACAATCCGAATTGCGGCACCTCGCGCAACACTTTGGCGATGATCCGGCAAAGCGGCGAGGAGCCGGTCGTGATCGAATATCTGACGACGCCGCCATCCCGGGAGCGGCTCAAGGAGTTGATCGTGGCGATGGGCATCGGCGTCCGCGCCTTGCTGCGAGAGAAGGGAACGCCGTATGCCGCGCTCGGTCTGGCCGACCCCGCGAAGACCGACGACGAACTCATCGACGCCATGCTGGCGCACCCGATTTTGATCAACCGGCCGATCGTCGTCACGCAGATCGGCGTCAAACTGTGCCGTCCGTCCGAGGCCGTGCTGGAGATCTTGCCGGACCCGCATATCGGCCGTTTCGTGAAGGAAGACGGGGAAATCGTCGATGCCTCCTGACTTGCCTTACATCGATCCATCCGCCCTCCGGATTCCGGATGTCGCAGCCTTGCGACCGGCTGCCGACGTCGCGCACAGGCCCCGCATTCTTTTGCTTTACGGATCGCTGCGGCAACGGTCTTTCAGCCGCCTGGCCGTCGAGGAGACGGCGCGCCTTCTCAAGGCGTTCGGTGCCGAGTCTCGGATATTCGATCCGTCCGGCCTGCCTCTTCCCGACGACGCCCCGTCGACGCATCCGAAGGTCGAGGAGCTGCGCGACTTGTCCGCATGGTCGGAAGGCCAGGTTTGGTGCAGCCCCGAGCGGCACGGCGCCATGACCGGCATCATGAAGGCCCAGATCGACTAAATCCCGCTCGCCATCGGCGCCGTCCGTCCGACCCAGGGCAAGACGCTTGCGGTGATGCAGGTCAGCGGCGGCTCCCAATCCTTCAACGCGGTCAACCAGCTTCGGGTGCTAGGACGCTGGATGCGGATGATTACGATCCCCAACCAATCCTCCGTGGCCAAAGCGTATGAACAATTCGACGAGACCGGGCGGATGAAGCCGTCGCCGTACTACGATCGGATCGTCGACGTCGCGGAGGAATTGGTGAAGTTCACTCTCCTGACCCGCGAGGCCTCGGGCTATCTCACCGACCGCTACAGCGAGCGCAAGGAAGCCGCCGAACAACTCGCCGGACGCTTGCGGCTGGACCAAGCAGTATGATCGCGGCTCGGAAGCGATCAAGAAATGAAGAGCTGCCCAGCCACTCCGCATAGCGCGACGACCAGCCAGGGCGGTGCCTTCCAGACGAACAGCAGCACGAAGGCCGCGAGCCCGAGGACGTAGTCGAAACTGTTGGTGATCCCCGCGGTCCAGACCGGGTCATAGAACGCGGCGAGCAGAAGACCGACGACCGCGGAGTTCACGCCCGCAAGCGCCGCCTGGGCCGCAGGTTGTTTCCTCAAGCCGTCCCAGAAAGGCAGAAAGCCTACCACCAGCAGGAATGAAGGCAGGAATATGCCGACGAGGCAGACAACCGCAACCGACCATCCCCCTATGACCGTGCCGAGATAGGCTGCGAAGGTGAAAAGGGGACCGGGAACGGCCTGCGTGGCGCCGTATCCCGCCAAGAATGTATCGTAGTTCACCCATGTCGGCACCATCTCCGCCTTGAGCAGCGGCAGCACCACGTGGCCGCCTCCGAAGACGAACGAGCTCACGCGGTAGAAGGTGTCGAAAAGCCGAAGCAAAGCGCTGTCGGTCATCGAGGCGATCAGGGGTAGACCCAGAAGCAACCCACCGAATACTGCGAGCGAAACGATGCCCGCTCGCCGGCCGACCGGCAGCGGCAGAACGGTCCGATCGACGGCCGGCGCGGCCTTGATCGCTGCCAGTCCTACGATCCCGCCGAGCACGATTCCGCCGATCTGCCCCCAAGCGGATGGAAGCAGGACGGCGACGGTCATGGCGGCGACGGCGATCGACGCGCGGAGACGATTGGGCGTCAAAGTCCGCGCCATGCCGAGGATGGCCAACGCGACGACCGCGACCGCGGCGACCTTCAGTCCGTGAAGCCAGCCGCCACCGAAATTGCTGCCTGCGGCGTTCAGCCCGTAGGCGAACACGACGAGCGCGACGGCTGAGGGCAGAGTGAATGCGGTCCATGCGGCGAGAGCGCCGACGTAACCGGCTCTGGACAGGCCGATCGCGATGCCTACCTGGCTCGATGCCGGACCGGGCAGGAACTGGCAAAGGGCCACCAGATCGGCATAATTGTTTTCGCTCAGCCATCGCCGTCGTTCGACGAATTCTGAACGGAAATAGCCCAGATGCGCTACCGGCCCGCCGAACGACGTCAATCCCAACTTCAGGAAGGCCAGGAAAACCTCCGCGACGCTCCCCTTGACCGATGAACCGCTCATTCCCCGTGGCCCGTTGCTCCGCCTGATCGCCGGCGGAAGTAAGCACTTCTTCATCAAAGGACCGATACCCTGACCGCTCCAGCCGGACGGTGAGATCATGTTAGCGGGCGACGGACAAGCGGCTTCCAGGGTACAGGCCCTCGATTTGCTCCGTCTCGTCGCGGTGGCCGCGGTCGTCTTCTATCACTACGGTTTCTGGGGGCCCTCCCCAACGATGTCCCGCCGGCGGTGGCCCTTCCGGAATTGGCCGGCTTTGCCCAGTACGGCTTCCTCGGCGTTCCGGTGTTCTTCGTCATCAGCGGCTTCGTGATCGCCTATTCGGCGCAGGGGCGCACTGCGACGGGCTTCGCCATTGCCCGCTTCAGCCGCATCTACCCGACCTTCATCATCTGCATGAGCTTGACGTTCCTGGCTCTGCTCACGATGGGCCCACCGCTCTACAGCACATCGCCTGCACAGTGGGCCGCAAACCTTCTGATCGCGGCTCCCGCCTTAGGCTATCCCTACATGGACGGCGCCTATTGGTCGCTCGTCATCGAGGTCGTCTTTTACGCATGGGTCGCCGTCCTGATGGCGGTCGGCATCTTTCCGCGGCGTCTCGATCTCATAATCCTGGTCTGGCTGGGTATCACTTTCGCCAACGAGCTGACGATCGATGCTCCGGTCTTCGAGAAACTCTTCCTGGCGGATGACAGCGGCTTCTTCGCGGTCGGACTGGCTCTCCACGAAATCCACCGCGGTCGGCGCGATCCGAAGCTTTACGCCATCCTCGCCTTGTCGATCGGCACGGCCGTATTTCAGTCCCTTCACAAGTTGATCCGTCTCGGGCCGCACACCGGCGGTTCCTTCGACCACGTGATGGTGGTCGTGATCTGCCTGGCGTCGATCGCGGTCGTCTTCCTGGCGACGCGGCTGCGGCGGCTTCCGTTGCCCGCCGGCCTTGTGATGGCGATCGGAGGATTGACCTATCCGCTCTACCTTCTTCACATGCAGCTTGGCTACGTCGTGCTGCACTTACTGGCGCCGGCGGGCGGTGCATGGGCGGTCGCGGCAGTGGTCTCCGGCATCGCGGTGGTGTCCTGGTTCGTTTGGCGCTTTGTCGAACGTCCGGCCCAGCGGTGGACCAAGGATATGCTGGCCTCACAGGCGGTCAGTCGCGGCTGGCCGCTCTCCACGAAGGCGAGGGCGCACGTGAGTTCGGGCCTGCCTCGGAACACGAACCGCGCTTGATTGGCATGGCTCGTCCGGCCGGACCGGGCAGGCGATGTCGCAAAGGAGGAAAGATTGAGCGCTTCGCACTGGGAACACGTCTACGCGACGAGAGGTGAGCGGACGTGAGCTGGTACCAAGATAGTCCCGAGCCGTCGCTGGAGTTGATGGCCTTGGCAGGGGGTGGCCCGAACGACGCGATCATCGATGTGGGCGGAGGAGCGTCCGGACTGGTCGACGCGCTTGTCGACCGGAAGTATCGCGATCTCACGGTGCTGGACATCTCGGGCGCGGCTCTGTCAATCGTACGGAAGCGGCTCGGACCGGTGGGCGACGGTGTCGCGCTGATCGAGGCGGACATCACCCGGTGGCAGCCGCAGCGCCGCTTCGACATCTGGCACGACCGCGCGGCCTTTCACTTTCTGACCCGTCCGGAAGATCAAGCTGCCTACATAAGGAACCTGCTGGCTGGCCTTCGATCCGGGGGCCATATCGTCTTGGCAACGTTCGCGCCCGACGGCCCGGAAAAGTGCAGCGGTCTGGACACCGTCAGGCACGATGCCGAAAGTCTGGCGAAATTGCTCGGTCCGCGTTTCGATCTGCTGCACTCCCGGAAGCATGATCATGAGACCCCATGGGGTGCGGTGCAGCGCTTCTAGTTTAGCCTATTTCGGCTTGCGTGACTGACGTTGTCTCATTCGAAACGAAGGAATCCCAGCAGCGGATCGAGGACTTCGACGGCACCGAGGCCGGACGCGGCCTAAGTCCTGCAAAAGAGACGTACCTCGGGATTGATCGGGAGGTCGGCGATGCTAGAATTTCGCAAGAACCTTTCCCGCGCCGCTTCACATGCCCAGAACCCGAACACCACCTTGTCCCGAATGCGGAGCCGCGACGCACTGGCTCCGATGCGGCCTGCCCGAAAAAGGATTCGTCGTGCACTCCTATGAGTGCCCGAGATGCCGCTTCATTCACACGGCGGCGGAGCCGGACCCGGCGAAGCAAGCGGAAGGATGGTTGAACGGCGAACTCAAGCGTCCGGAGACTTGATCGTGGCGCGGCGACTGCTGACGCGCCCTTGGCGCCCGGAAGAGGTCGAGCGCCTCGTCGAGCTCGGCAAGGCAGGCGCAACCGTGCTGCGTGCCGCCGTGGCACTCAAAAGATCACCGAGTTCCGTGCGGAAGAAAGCTCTCGCAATCGGCGCGCCCTTGTTGGGCACGCGGGCGGTCAGAGCCGCCCTCCGGGAAGCGGGCGATTAGGCGGATGTACCCCCGAAAACGCGAGGCCTCGGTCCGATACCGGAGCCCTTGCATATTTTGCATCCCGGAACGAGGCCGGCCCGCACGCATTGAGACCTCGAACAGCGAGGTAGCAGCTCATGGCGAACGACATGCACACCGATGGACGCGACACCCGCAGCGGCGCCTACGACGCCGTGACGCCGGTCACGAAGCAGCCTCCCGACCATGCCGCCCACCATGGTGCCGCCGGACACGTGGATATTCCCGAGGGGCTGCTGCGCGAGCGCAAAGGGCCGCTGAATGCCCGAACCGGTCGCAGTGGCAGCGATTGAGGCTCTGATGACCTTCAGTGCCTTAGACGATGGAGATGACGATCCATCCCTGCTCCTGCTGATCGCGGGCACGTTGGTGGGCGGCGCCGGCATCAGACGCGTCGCTGGGATGGGCACGTGCAAGTGCTCTTCATGACGCCACCGGCGTTTGTTGCCGGAACCCGCGGCTAATCACGTGCGTTATTGGCCGCTACCAGGGCGGATGTACCCCTGGCGAAGCGAGGCCTCGGTCCGATACCGGGGCCTTTTCCTGTCGGGGGGTCTAATGGAAGACATTGCTGAACTACGAAAGCTCGCAATGATCGCTCGCGAGATGGCCGCAACTGCCTTCGACACCGGAGCCCGCGAAAGGTTCACGGCGGTAGCGGCTGAATATGAGGAGCGCGCAAGGCTGATCGTCGACATCCAGGTGGCCCCAAGCCTGGTGCCGCTAGGTCCGGAAGAAAACGAACCAAACCACGGCCATCGCCGCCAGCGCGAGGACCACACTGACAATCAGCAGAGTTAGGACCGAAGGTCCTCGTTCGCCCTGGCGGGCTTCCGTAGCTGTTTCGACAATTCGGCTGTCTTCTTTTCTGGGCATGTTTTCCACTCGATAGTGACAAGCAGTCCGGCTGCTGGAGGCGTCGCCGTACCGCGAGGCGAGGGTAGAGGCTGGGGCCATATGCTGCCTTCGCTGCTCTACTACGGGCGAGCAGCGTTTTTGATCCTCGACCATTCGGGCGGATCGCCGTCTTCCGTCGGTGCCTATGACTTCGAGGCGACGATATCGCCGTCGTCAGGATCTGGAGGTGGTCCGGGATTCTTCCTTTTCCACCCGATCCACCGAGAAACCTGATGGGTTCGGGATATGGTCTACCGCGTCCGCAATCGAATCCTTGCGGCCATATTCGTTAGCTGCCCTCCCGCCGCGACTTCAGCAGCATCAGCACCGCCTCCTCCGCGAGTTCGTATGCCGTGGTGTCTTCCGCGATCGCGAGGCTCTTGAGATCCTTGATGATCGGCTCCTTCATGTAGAGCAGGACCTGCAGTCTCTGGTCGGGGCGGCCGCGATCGCCTTTCTTGGGCTTTTTCGCAGGCGGTTCGCTCTTCTTCTTGTCTTGCTTCTTCTTCGCCATGCGTATCTCCCGTCGAACAGGCACGTGGCCGGCCGGGGCATTAAGAGCCAGCGCGGCATTTGACTTAAATTACACCACCGATTCCCGTTCCATGCAATGGCTGCTATCCAGCTATTTGCATTCAGATAGCTAGATAGCTGTTGACTCCCGCGACGATCGGTGGTCTATGCGCCGCCCGTGACCGCACCGCTGGAGAACTGACATGGCCGACGACGACCACACGACGACGACGATCGAAACACTCGCATCCCGTCATCGCGTGGAGTCCCGCCGTCATGATCCAGCCGCCGAACCGAGCCCCAGGCTCGCATCTCGTCACCACCCCTAAGTCCACCCTCTCCATCCCCGTCACGACCGCGCTCGAATACGATGCGGTCATCCAGGCAGCCCTCGATCCGGCCGTCGCCGAGCTTTCCTACATCCGGACCGTCCACCTCGGGGGGCGGCTGCATCCGCTCGATTGCGTTCTCGTCTCGCGCGACGGGGCGCTGTTCGCGCTGGACATCGCCGACGGCAGCAGTGTCCGTCCTCTGGATGCTGAAGGGCTCCGTCTGCTCGCCTTCGACGCACTCGGCGCGTCTCCCTTGCGGCTGACGAGGAACGAGATCGAGGAAGAGCCGCGCTGCTCGAACGCCAGACTCGTCTGGGAGAACGCCCGCCACCGGGTCCGCATGCCGGCACGGCAATCCGTTCTCGACGCGCTCGACATCTCCGGCGCCATACCGCTGAGGGAGTTCGACGTGCGACGCGAAGACGTCTTCGCCCTCGCCTGCGAAAACGTCATCGACATAGACCTCGACGCCAACGACATCGACGCGGCCGAGGTGCGCCGCTCCACCGTGCCCGCCGCTCCGCGGCCGCGGCTGTTCTGAGGAACCGCCATGATGCAGAACACCTGGCGCAGGCGGTTGGTCGACCGCCATCCCGAAATCTTCGTTCGCGACGCCGAAGGCAGCGCGACGGCCCACGGTTATCCCTTCGTGGGGGACGGCTGGGCGGACCTCGTTGAGGTGCTGGCCGAGCGGATCGCGACATTCGCTCCGCGCGGTTCGTACCGTATCGACCGCATCGAGGAGAAGCACGGCACGCTCGTCGTCGGTCTGCAGCGCCGCGTGGAGGGGCTCGACAGCGGCGTGCAGGCGGCCATCGACGAGGCGGTGGCCCTCGCCGAGGCGAGGTCGGCATGCACCTGCCAGATCTGCGGCAATCCGGGCGTGCTGCGCGAGCAGAACGGGTGGTTGGCCACGCTCTGCGACGACCACGCGCGGGGCGAGGTCGTCCAGGTCAGGCCCGGTTGGGAGAACGTGGAGGTGATCTACGTCGTCACGGGCGGGCATCTGCGCGTCTCGCGGGCTCGCCGATACGACCGTGCGTCGGACAGTTTCGTCGACGTGGCCATCGGCGATCTGGGAGATCTTCCATGACCCTTCGCATCTGGACGCTCTCCGATCTTCACCTCGATGCGACGCGCGGCTGGGATCTGCCGCCGCCCGGCGCGCGGCCGGATTCCGACGTGCTGGTGGTCGCCGGCGACACGATGCCGGGCTTTGCGCGCGGCGTCAGGTGGATCGCCGACCGCGTGACCGACCGGCCGGTGATCATGGTCGCCGGGAATCACGAATCCTTCGGCCGCGACATCGACCGCGAGATTGAGAAGGGTCGCGAGGCCGCCCGCGGGACGAACGTGACGGTGCTGCACGACGACGGCTGCATCGTCGGCGATGTGGCGTTCGTGGGCGCGACGTTCTGGGCGGATTTCGAACTGTACGGCACGCGAGAAGCTTCCATGGCCGAGGCAGCCGACCAGCTCAACGACTTCCGCCGCATCCGCGTGCACGGCTACAGCCAGCGGCTGCGCCCGCACCATACTCTCGCGCGCCACCGCTCGTCCCGGACGGCGATCGAACTCGGATTGCTGCTGAATGCCGACTGCCGCCGCCGCGTCGTCGTCACACATCATCCGATCCACGCGTTCGGTGACCGCAGCCGTCCTGCGCTGTCCGGCTACGCCAAGGATCCGCTGGCACCCGCCTACATGAGCGACTGCTCGGCGATGTTCGACCTCGGCGTCGATGCGGCCATCGCGGGACACACGCATGTCAGCCTCGATCTGACCGTGGGGACGACCCGCCTCATCCAGAATCCCAAGGGATACGGCCCTTGGTCGCCCGGCGAGCGCTGGGAGAATCCTGACTTCGATCCGTATTTCACCTTCGACATCTGACCCCGAGGAGAGTGCCGATGGACGACCACGCTCGCACCCCCACAGCGACCGCCGCCATGCCTGCCCGATCGAATCCTGGAGATGCCGCATGCAATCACGACACGCCATCGCCTTCCGCAGCCAGACTTTCCTGGGTGCAAAAGGTCTTCGGCCCATACCGCACCCGGGCGGACTGGTCGGCGATGCGCTCATCCAATGCTCCCTCGATCCGGCGGTTCTCCGGCTCGAATTTCGCCGTGCGGCGCAACAGGAGGCGTCAGGGGTAGCGATGGCCTTCGGGGTCATCTGCGTCGAGCGGCGCGATGGCCCGTATTTCCTCGACGTCGTCCCGGCCCGGCGCGTGCGGTCGCCCCACAGGCAGGCCGCCTTCGACGATACGATGGCGGCTCTCGGCCTGCGACCGCTGACGCTGACAGGCGACGACATCATGCGTGAACCCCGCTTCAGATCGGCGAGGGCCGTCTGGCAGCACCGCCGTTTCCGGACGAGTCTGGACACCCGGTATCGGATCAAGCGGGCCCTCGCGGACGTGGTCGACATGTCGCTCGACGAGCTCTGCTCGATCGTGAGCGGCCCGCAGGATCCGCTGCTCTCGGTGCTCTCCCTGGCTTGTGCCGACATGCTCGAGATCGACCTGGAGACCCAGGTGATCGGTCCGGGTACGCGCGTCCGCTGGCGGGACTGACACCGCGCCCGACGCCCGCGGCGTCCGCCGCGGGCCCTTTCATTCAAATCACCCGGAGAAACGCGAATGGCATGGCCCAAGAAGACCACCGAGCGCGAGGTCGATTTCGACATGACGCTCGACGAGGGGGCGATGCGCCCGTTCCTGTGGTGAATAAGAAGACGCGCCCGACGGCGCTGACGGCGATCCTCGACGCGGCGTTCGAGGCTGCAATGACGCCGAAGCTTCTTCGCCAACTCCATGCAGCAAAGGCCGTCGCCCTGATCGTCCAGGTGCCAACCGCGAACTGGGTCCAGCCCGTGGCGGGCTGGTTCGGCACGACGTTCGGGGAGCGCTGGACACGGGTGGTGCGCGAATCCACGGCGGCGAGCAAGACAGCCGCCGCGGCCGACATAGAGGCGGCACGCGCGCTCGCCCGCGGGCTCTGCGTCGTGGGCATCTCCGCCGACGTGGGCAGTCTGCCCGCCACGCTCGTCGGCGCCGCCGACATTACGATCGTCGTCGCCCCGCCGACGACCTCCGTCGTCCGCGCCGCAATCGCGCAGTACACGGGACGGGCTGCCGGCGAGCTTCCAGCGGGCGCCGGTGACGGTCTCGATCTGCCGGATATCGTGGCGGCGTTCAGGCCGGGTGCCGGTCACCGCAAGATCGGCGAGCGGCTGATCCGTGCGGCGGGCGCGACTTCGGGCGTGGGCGCGGCCACCGACGTGCCGGTCCTCGCGACCGCTTTGGAATACGGCGAGGCGCGAACCTGGGGGATGTCGCTGGCCGCGGATATCGCTTCGTACCGGGCCGGGACCGTGGCGTGGAGCGAACTGCCCCGCGGTATCATTCTCTCCGGTCCGCCCGGTACGGGCAAGACTTTATTCTCACGTTCGCTCGCCGCCGCTTGCGGTCTCCCTCTCGTCGCGACGTCCGTTGCCGACCTCTTCACCCAAGGCTCACGGGGGCACCTCGACGACATCATCCGTGCGTTCGGTGTGTTCATGGATAAGGCCCAGTCTCTCGCTCCGTCGATCGGATTCATCGACGAGATCGACGGAATTCCGAACCGAGCAACGGTATCAGGACACCACAACGGGGATTTTTGGAAGCCTTTTGTTAACTACGTCTTGACCAGGCTCGACAACTCGTTCGCCGACAATAGGAAGGGAATCATAATAATCGGGGCGACGAACGACGCCAGGGATCTGGATCCGGCGCTGACTCGCCCGGGCCGCTTGGAAAGGATCGTCGAGATCGTCCCGCCCGACGCCGAAGGCGTGACAAATATCATCCGTTTCCATGCCCCGGAGCTGGCCGGCGAAGATCTCGGCGATGTCGCGGATATGGCGGAAAGGTCCACGGGCGCAGAGATCATGCTACTCGTCAGGGAGGCCAAACGCATCGCGCGGCTGGCCGGACGTCCGTTGACCGTCGCGGACCTGCGGCTGGTTCTGCTACCGGCGGGGTCTATCCCTCCCGAAGTGTTGCGCCGGATCAGCGCTCATGAAGCGGGCCATGCAACCGCCGCTTTGGCGCTGAACGCGGGCCGGGTCCGGCGCTGCATGGTGACGGCCCGGGGCCGCAGCGGGGGCCACACGCTGATCGAGCCGCTCGACGGCGATCTCGTCACCCGCAGCCGCGTCGAACGCGACGTGATCGTGCTTCTCGCGGGCCGCTCGGCAGAGCGGCTGACCCACGTGGAGATCTCCGGAGGCGCGACGCGGGACCTGGAAGAGAGCACCCGGCTGGTCGCGGCGCTGCATGCGAGCTCCGGGCTCGGCGACACGATCACTTTTCTCGCTCCGTACGGCGCCGCACTGGAGGCGATGCGCTTCGACCGCGACCTGCAGCGCCGCGTGGAGCGCGACCTCCAGGCGCTTCAGTCCCGCGCCGACGAGCTCATCGTGGTGCACCGCCGGGCCGTCGAGGCGATCGCGTCGGCGCTTGGCGTCCGCCGGCATCTGTCGGAACGCGAGATCCGCGCGCACTTCGATGCGAATCCGCCGGCCGTCCGGAGAACGAATCGCAAGCCGGCCGCATAGCGCCGGCCGCTGCCCGCCTCCCTTCAACGTCACCGGAGAACGACCTTGATCAAGGATTTGCATCTGCCCGTCACGCCCTCGACGACGATCATCCATCGACCGTTCGGCGGCGTCACCGCCTACCGCTGCCTCTCGGACCGCGCGAGCCGCGTCTGCGTCCATGCATTCCCGATGAAGGACCTGCCGCAGGTCTCCGCGGCCGGTCTTCTCGGCACGGCCGGGGCTTACGTCATCACCGATCACAGGACCGCCTACGTGGGCGAGAGCGGTCGACCGATCCGTCGCCTCGGCGAACACGCATGCGATCCAGGAAAGTCGGCTTTCGCCCGCGAGGCCTTCGTCGTGACCGGCGTCGACGGCTGCGCATTCGACAAGGGGGTCGCCGTGGACCTCCAGTTCAGGCTGACCAGGGCGGCCATCGATGCCAGTGTGGTCGCCGTCTCTAAGGGGGCTTCCCCTGTCGAACCGGTGCTGACGGCGGCCGACCGCGCGACACACGACAGGATCGTCGACGACGCCCTCCGCCTTCTCAACGACGCGGGGTGCCGCATCTTCCAACCGGGTCCAGGCACGCCGCCGGAAGCCGAGGAGCCGGTCCCGACCGATGAGGGGTCGGACCCGGCGGACAGTGGGCCCATGGAAATCGACGTGGGCACCGTCCCGGCCGGCACCGAGGTCTACGAACTGACCTACGACGACGCCTGGGCGCGGGGCTACTGGTCGGGCAGTCATTTTGTCGTTGCGGCGGGCAGCGAGATGAGGACGACGACCAACGGATCCGTGAACCAGATCACGCGGACGCGCCGCGAGGACCTTTTCCGCGCGGGAGTGCTGTCCGCGATCCCGGGCGTCAGCGGCCGCCGGCGTCTGATGGTGGCCATCGCCTTCTCCACCCAGTCGATCGCAGCGAAGGTGCTTTGCGGCGCGCATACTGCGGGACGATGGACGCCGCTGAAGTCGAAATCGGTCTGGCTCGCGGCATGACGGGGAGCATCATGAACCTGGAAACGCACCGCAGCGGCCTCGATCGGGTGGCCCGTGTCCTGGAATCGACGGGGGAATATCGAATCCTTCGCCGGCTGCTGCCGTTCGCGGCCTTCGCCGAGCCGGACGGGGCGCCCGTCACGCGGGCGGTCTATCTGGACGTCGAGACCACGGGTCTTGATCCCGCCGTCGACGAGATCATCGAGATCGCGATGGTGCCGTTCGACTGCTCGGCCGACGGACGCATCTTCGCGGTCCACGAATCCTTCGACCGCCTCCGCGATCCCGGCCGCCCGATCCCGCCCGCGGTCGCGGCCCTGACCGGCATCGACGACGCGGCCGTCGCCGGCCTGTCGATCGATCCCGCGGAGATCGAATCCTTCCTCGGCGATGCCGGGCTGGTCATCGCGCACAACGCGTCCTTCGACCGGCCGTTCGCCGAGCGGTTCTGCGGCGCGTTCGCGCGGCTTCCCTGGGCGTGTTCGTGGCGCGAGGTCCCATGGGTCGCGGAAGGATTCGCGGAGGGCGCAAAGCTCGGTCAGCTCCTCGCGGCGGCCGGCCTGTTCCACGACGGGCACCGGGCGGTCAACGACTGCCGGGCGGGCCTCGAGCTGCTCTCCCGCACGCTGCCGCGCAGCGGCCGGACCGGCCTCGGACTGCTGCTGGACTCGGCCCGCGCGACCCGCTGGCGGGTACGCGCGGTCGGGGCCCCCTTCGAAATGCGGGAATGCCTCAAGAGGCGAGGCTACCGGTGGGACCCCGGCGCGGTGGGCCGGGCGAAGGCCTGGTCTGTCGATATCGGCGATAACGAGCTCGAAGGCGAGCGGGCGTACCTCCGCAGCGAGGTCTACGGCAGGGACGGCGCTCCGGTGGACGTCCGCCGCATGGATGCCGTCGACAGGTATTCGGACCGCTGCTGAGCCGGGCTGAACCCGAGGCGGACGACAAGGATCCAAAACACGAAAAGGAGAGCCAGCGATGAGAAAGATTCCGCCGCGCGTCGCCGCCCGGCCCGACCCGGCCGCGTGGAGCGAAACCGAAGTCCTCACCCTGGCCGAAGCGGCGGCCTTGTTTTTCCCGCAGGGACCGTTGTCCGAAAGTTCGCTGCGGCATGCCTACCGAAATCGAATCCTTGAAACCACGATGATCGCCCGCAAACTGCTGACCACGAAGCGCGCGATCCTTGCGATGGCGGACGTCGCCCGACAGTCCAGAGAGCCGTCGCCGGGCGATTGAGGTCGCTCGGTCGGCCCAGTATTCGATAGTATTCGCAGTAGGTTGCGTCCGGACGGGCCGCGGCGGCCACGTCGTTTTTTCTGTTGCCAAACGAGCCGGAACCGGCAATCGATTGTTTCACGCCGGCATGTCGCCGGCGAGAATATCCGGAGGAACCTGGGCGGATGAGCCGCTGGGGCAGTCCTCCGGAAAGGCAACGGCCCCGCCGATTTCTCGGCAGGGCCGTCGGTAGGCGCGGACACGCATCAGCGTCCAAGCACAACACGTGTGCGCGCCAGGGAGCTAGAGAATAGCATGACGTTCGTCCAAAGTGAACTGCGTCGCGGGGGACTTTCCGCGGCGGCAGCCTTCCCGCAGGTCGTCGACGGTGAAAAGCCCGACCACTTCAACCTGTTCCAGCGCAAAAGCGGTATCTATGTGATCCGCAACCATTCCGTGTACGTCAAGTCCTGCAAGACCCGCGACAAGCAGAAGGCCGAAGACGCCTTCATGCTCTTCGGGATGCAGACCGAGGCCCGTCAGGAGGGCATCTTCGACCCGCGCCGTACCTTGTGCACGGACATCATGGACTACCACGTGTCGCAGATCTCCGGCGACGCCACCCACGCCCTCAAGAACGATACCGAGCGGCTCGGGCGGCTCCGCCCCCACATCGAGGGCATGAAGCTGGGGGCTCTCACCGGCAAGGTGTTCGCCGCGATCGAGCGCAGGATGCGCAGGACCTACGCCGCAAGCGTGGTCCATGCGTCGCGGAAGGCCATGCGGACCGCGATCCGGACATGGTGCAACGACCACTCCGCCCCGCTGGTCCTTCCCTTCGGCCCCGGCAAGGAGCCGGACGGCCGGGACCGCGTGCTTGAGGGTTTCGAGCGCGACAGGGTCCGGCGCTGGTCGACCGGCACCGAGAACTACGACCCGGAGACCGACACGTGGTCGCCGGGCGGACCGCTCTCCTGCATCGAACGCAACCGCCGGGAGATGGTCTATCGCGTCCTGACGCTAGGCCTCCCGACGGGCACCCGGGGCGGCAAGTTCGCGAAGATGGCCTGGAAGCGGACCGCCAAGTTCGGCCACATCGACGTCGGGACGGGCATCATGCACCGCTGCTCGCCCGGCACGAAGGCGCCCGCGCTCAAGGCGGCGCCGGCCGTGCTGCTCTCCCCGGTCCTCCTGAAGGAGGTCCGCGGCTGGGCCGAGAGGGATGCGGCCGCCCGCGAGCGGTACGTCTTCCGCCGCCACGACGGCGAGCCCGCCGGCGACTGGCTCAGCGACACGTTCTGTCAGGCCATGCGGGATCTGGGCATCGAGGACGTCGTCGTCCACACGTTGCGCCACACCTGCATCACCGCGCTCATCGAACAGGGCGTGTCGGCCTCGGTCATCTCGGCGATCGTCGGCATCTCCGTGCAGAGCCTGCGGACCCGCTACAACCACTCCGACTCGGCCGCGGTGCAGCCCCTCGGTCACGTCCACATGGACGCCGTGCTGACCCGCCACTAGGCCCCGGGCACCCGCCCTCCCCGCCACCACGCCGCCGGCACCCGCCGGCGGCGTTTTTCGTTGGTCGGACGATTTTCGGATTCGGACCCGCGCGGGCAGACCTGATTCATGAGCCTTGTCAGATATTTAATGGATATTTAGATTCTTCCGACGCGGACGCCGGGTAAGTCTCATTGCCATGTTGTTTATCTAGCGAAGGCCGCCGGCGAACGCCAAGACTTCCGCGAAGCGCCGGACACGATCCGCCGAGTATAACTTGAAGAACTGAAAGCGTGGAATGCACATGACGTTGAAGCCGTCCTCGCGCATTTTCACGAGGATGTTCGGTTTGCGTCACCAATCGCTGCCGCGATGTTACCGGGCAGCTCCGGCGTTATCAGTGGCAAGGCCGCCCTTCGGGAATATTGGACAGTCGCCCTGAATCGCGTTCCTGACCTTCGCTTCACCATTGAGAATGTGTTTCAAGGTGTCGGCATCGTGGTCATCGAGTATCGAAATCAGAAAGACGTACTCGTTAGTGAGGTCCTGATATTCGATGGCGAGAAGGTTACGGCCGGCTACGGGACGTATCCACCTTCGGTCGAAAACCCCGCTGGGGCTCAGGTCGATTCGCGACCAGATCGGCCTATAGCTCAAGATAATTGACGGCTTTTGTAAGAGGCGGCAATGAGCGTGGCGCACGCACGCGAACCAGAGCGTGGTTAGCTAGTGAGGCAAGACTTCTGTCGGGAGCGTCAGCACCACCGCAGACGCTTCATCGGCCGCCTGCAAAGCCTCCTCATTCTCGGCGAGTTGTATCCAGGAGAGCGCCTGTCTCATCAGCGCATAGAGATCCTCATGGTCGGGGCTTTCCTGATGATCTGGGCAAGACCAGATGCTTTGAGGCGATAGGCGCGAGATCGAGCCGTGAGCTTCGGCAGGGATGACATCTCAAAAATTCCTGGGAACTGCATTCCCGCGACCACTGCGGTCGCTTCCATGCGAGTTCCACGTGCAGAGCAGTATTGCACACTTACCGCGTGCGGCGCAGCGCGAAATCCGGTATCACCCCTTCCATAGTAGTTATATCGTATAATTAGATACGGGGGCGGTTCTCTCGGATCGAGAGAAGACCCGTGACCAGAATCGTTATCCGAGACGCTCAGTTGAAGTTTCTCACCAATGACCTGACGCTTTGCTGCGATAAGGCCGAGGAACTAGGCCTTCCAATGGTGGCTAAGTTGATCCGCATGGCCTTGCTTTCAATGCCCGCTCCCCAAACGCCGCCCGCACAGAACGACAACTCGCAGTAAGACGCAGCTCCTAAGCTGGTCGTCGTCCGATCCTTGCAATTGAGCGCTAAGAAAGGAAAGGCCAACAGGGTCCGAGGCGTTGAGCGCCTTCATGCCATGGCTTTCGGGAACCAGTACCACCTGTCTGGCCGCAGCAATTCAAAAGCCAGAGTGCAACGCGGGTTTGCCAAAACCTGTGGCTCAACGTTGCCGCAGGTGAGCTCACGCGCGCGTCGAAGTGTGCCAACTTGACACGCAGATTAAAATCCTATATATGATTTTTTGCGGGCCGTACGCCTGCCGACTCGCAGCTTAGCGGTAGTCGAAAAGTCTTCAGCGGCGGCCTTCGGGCCGCCTTCTTCATTTTTGGAGCCAACAGCATGCAGACCGTTTCACTTGAAATTAGCCGGCACGCCCCGATCATCCTGTTTGGGAGAGATGAGCGGGGCCGGCCGCACGGCTCGATATTTGACGGCCTACCGGCTGCTGATGTCGAACGGGCAGCCGGACTGATGGGGATGCGAACCGTTGCAGCGGAAAGCGCAGCGCTTCTGGATTTGAGTGCCGACCTCCCTAAGGGACGGCCATTCAAAAGCGGATCTGGGTTTGCGCCGTGGGTGCCGATCTCGCTCTACCACAAGCTGCTCGCAACCGCCGGCTTGAGCGATGACCCGCCGCCCCTCAAAGCTTCAGCGAAGCCCGCTGAGGGCGGAGCCGGCGACGGGGCAGGCAAAGGCAGCCCGCCCGGCGGAAGTGGCGCTGACGAGCCCCCGGCCCCCAAGGGCGGTGCCAAGCAGCCTGCCAACTTTGCCGACATTCAGATCGGCAGCGTGGTCCTCGCGAAGGGCGATGACGGCGATGACGCCTACTACGCTGCGAAGGTCGTCTCGGTCGATACGAACGACAGGCTGGGCCTCAATTGGACGGGCTACCCCGACCTACCTCGATTTTCACGGCCCCGAAAATCGGTCGCATTACTGCACCCTGAGGCGGCAACGGAAGCAACCTAACGCGCGCCCGGTTTCCGAGGCGGCCGGCCTGAGCGCAACGCAGACGGCCGCTTCGCCCGGCGTGGTGCTTGGCTCGCGCTTACGACGCACAAATTTGATCCCAGGATCGCTGACATGATGATTATGAGATTGAACACTTTCCCGCGCCGGGCGGCTGTCGCGATGCTAGTCACCGCGACGGTTGGGATGGCAGCTTGTTCAAAGTCCGGCCCCAAATGCTCCGACCCAGCCGTCACAGCGACGGTTAAGAAGCTCGTCGCCGAGCAGCTTCAGCAGAATTATGGGCTATCCGTCATCTACGATGTGAAAAACAGCGAATACGACCTGCGCAGCATCCGTACCTCGCGCTCAGAGCCGACACGTTGTGCCTGCCAAGCAGAGCTGGTGCTGCGTTTGAAACTTAGTGCAGAGGTCAAAGCGGGGCTTGAGCAGAAGGCAGCAAACGCGGGCACGCAACAAATTCAGGATACAATGCTCCGCGAACGGGATCAGAAGATAGATCTTCAATATCGCGCCGAGCAAACCGACGATGGCTCCGATACTTACATCACCATTGAGCCATTCCAGTAGCCTCGCGAGGCAAGGGCATCGACGGTCTGACGACCCGGCTTGCAAAACTATCTCTGCTGACGATTGCTCAGGCAAACGCCTATGCGCGTTCTTCCACATTGGGCTACCTCGCCCTAACCCGCTAATGCAAATCTACTCAGAGAGGCTCGCTCCGGCCTGAGGGCTTATTCGAGCTGCATCACAACCAAACGCGCTAAGCGACATCAGCGCGCACGCCCGCTTTGCGCCGATTGTGTTGAAGAAGTCGGCGAGTTGTCTGTCGAGGTGTGCACAGTGGGGCGGCACGCGAGCGTCTGCCCCAGTTCAGATGGGCATTGGAGTTGGCGCCGGGATCAGTTTTGCCAGCTTTCGAAGGTTCTGAGCGGTGGCGGCGAGTTGGAACTCGTCGCGAGCACCGCAAGGACCTCTCAGACGAAGCCGGTCGAGGCGCAGGATACGCTTCAGATGGGCGAACAACATCTCGATCTTCTTGCGTTCGCGCCGCGACTTTACATAGTCTTCTGTCCTTGCAATCCCGCGCGCTAGGTCCCTGGCACTCTCGTAGATCGAGCGCGGCACCTTGCGGGCTGGTTGACCAGCCACCCCAGCATGTCCGCTGAGCCATAAGCGCTGTCGGCAGCCAGACGCTCGGGATGGATGCCGAAGCATTTCTCGGTACGTTCAATCATCGTGCGAGCCGCACCGACCTCGGCCTGTCGAATGGCGCGTGTCGCCTCGACATCGACGATGATCGCAGCCTTCAGATCGATCAGGTAATTGTCGGCGTAGGCAAAGAAGGCGTGGCCTTTGTGAGCCCCGGTCCATTGCGCGGCCGGATCGGATCGGGACACGAACTTCGGCATCGTCTCGCTCGCCGCGCCCCAGGCCGCTTCGTCCAGCGTGTCGAGGTACTCGCGGACGGACCGCCGCGTCCGGGCAAGCGCGTCCCAGTCATGGTCCTCCGACCCTACAGCGGATCGCTGCCTGTTGGCGTCGGCAGCGATCAGGCTGGCATCGACGGCAAAGGCCGTTCCGTCGATCAGCCCTTCTGCCATGCAACGCCGCACTACCGTCTCGAACAGCTTGCGCAGGAGATCGCAATCGCGGAAGCGACCGTGTCTGTTCTTGGAGAAGGTCGAATGGTCCGGCACCTCACCATCGAGGCCAAGACGACAAAACCAGCGATAAGCGAGGTTCAGGTGAACCCCCTCGCACAACCGACGCTCCGACTTGATGCCATAGCAATAACCGACCAGCAGCATCCAGACGAGCAACTCAGGATCAATCGATGGCCGTCCGGTCGAACTGTAGAATGGCGCCAACTCGCTCCGAATGACTGACAGATCGACGAACCGGTCGAGGTTCCGCAGCATGTGAGCGGATGGTACGTGCCGCTCCAGCGAGAACTCGTAGAACAGAGCCGCCTGATCAATCTGCTTCGGACCCATCATCGATTCAGCCTCCGCCGATAGCGGGATTGAATCAGCGATGGCGCCCCACCTCAACAGGGGAGTTTTTCAACACAATCCGCCAAGAGCGGACATCGTCCGCTAGTCCAAAAGCCTTTCCGCCACTCTTTTTGCGGGCCTTCTTAGACAGGTTTGTCGTCAGCGCCCCCATAACTCGCTTCTCGGTAAGTGCTCAGCTGACCGCTCGCAGATCTGCCTCTTCTACCAGCTGTAACGCACCAACCCTTTACCCGCATAGCTGCGCGCGATGTCGGAGAACTCACCTTCGAAGGTCGTGGCGGCCGACCAGCCGTTCATCCACGTCAACTCGGCCGACGCCGTCGTCAGCGCGGCGTTGCGCGCCTGCGCGGCGCCGTTCACGGCAAAGCTGGCGCCGGGCAATGCCTGGAACGTCGCCACAACGGCGCGATCCGTCGAGTAGTCATGCGCCCAGGCGGCACGGCCGCGTAGCGTGAGAACGGCATTGGTCAGTGCGAACGACTTGTCGCTGCGGATGCCGAGTTCGCTGCGCGTCGCCGTGACGGTCTTGCCGCGATAGGCGAGCGCGAATGTCGTCGCCCCGCCGGTTCCGGTTTCGGTTTCGGCATAGGACGGCAGATCGAACGCGGTCACCTGCGCGGCCGCATAGGGCGTGAGACCGACGCCACCCAGCCACGATGCGACCACGCGAGTGCCCGCCTCGATGCGGCCGGAATAGCTGTTGGCATTGAACTGCGCGCGCAGGCGCTCGAATCCTGCAGCAGCCACGGTGCGTTCGGTGGTGACGTCCTGCCAGCCATAGGCCGCGGCCGCGGTGACGTAAGCCGAACCGACGGAGTGACGCACGACGGCGCCGGCCTGGAACAGATCGGAGCGACCGGCGCCACCGCCAGTCACCGAGAAACTGGTGCCGCCGCCGGCCAGCGAGAAGCCCGCAATGGTGTTCGGCGAGAACCAATAATCGGCGCCGACCGCCGTGCCAAAGATGCGCGACGTGGTATCGTTGGATCCGGCAACCGCGCTGCCATCGGTGCCACGCGATCCGCCAAAACCCGCGACCCAGACGTTCCAGCGTTCCTGGAAAACCGGCGCAGGCAGCGGTGCCTTGCGATGCATCAACGCGAAGGCATCGGTCCTGCTCCGCTTGCCGGCATAGGCCATGGCGTCGTCTGCATAGGACGCAGCACCGCTTGAGGCGACATCACGCCCTGCCGTGAAGGGATCGCTCATGACGCCCATGAACAGGTTCATCGCATCGAACGCGGTCTGCTGGCTGCCGGTGCCGAGCTCGCCGGCGGCCTGCGTCAGGCCCGCGGCGTTCAGCCCGGCAAACGCCAGCGGAATGCCGCCGGTGCGATTGAAGACATCCGTCAGCGTCTTCGCGACGGCTTGCTGGTTGCTATTCAGACCGCCACCAAAACCCGGATCGAAACTCAGCGCCAGATTGAGATACGCATTGTTGGTATCGTAAGTCAGGGTCGAACTGAAGTTCGACGGCAGGTCGGTGTTGACCTGCGCGCCGAAGGTCCCGCTGACACCAAGGGTCGCATTCAGGATCGTGTATTGCCGGGCGACATAGCTGCCGGGCGCGAAATGCGCATGGACCGTCGCATTGCCAAGCGTCGCCGTGCCGATGACATCGACGCGATCGGCATTGGTCGGCGAGACCTCCACCATGTAGCTCGATGCCGCCGTCAGCGAGAGATTGCCCTGCACCGTCAGCAGACCGATGGAGTTACCCGGCGACAGCGTGCCGCCATCGATCATGGTGTTGCCGACGGTGCCGTTGCCGCCGAGCGTGCCGCCGGCATTGACGGTCGTCATCGAAGACGAAGCGATGGAACCATTGACGCTGAGCGTACCGGCATTCACGACCGTCGTGTTCGTATAGGTATTCACTCCCGACAAGGTCAGCGTCCCGGTTCCCGACTTTGTCAGGCCGCCTCCACCCGACACAACACCGGACAACATCGACGACGCGTTGTCGCTGCCTGCATTCAGTCGGCCAGTGCCAAGCGAAACTGCGCCAGCACCCGCAACGGAGCCAATATTCTGGTTGTATCCATCGAGATTCAACGTTGCACCTGCGGCTACGTTGAACGCGCTCGCGCTGCTGAATGCCCCTGCGGCGGTGGCTTGTAGGGTACCCGCTGCAACAGAGGTCGCGCCAGCGTAGCTGTTGGGGCCAGACAGCCTCATCGTCCCAGTACCGATCTTCGTTAGCCCGCCGTTGCCAGTGAGATATCCCGTAAGGAACGTGCTGCTATTGTCGCCGCCTGCCGTGAGCGTTGCTGTACCCAACGACACCACGCCGCCGCCGCCGAGAGAGCCGATCGTCTGATTGTATCCGTCCAGCGCCAGTAATGCCCCTGCCGAGACGTTCACAGCGCTTCCAACGCCGAAAGCGTTTGTCGCTGCGGCCTGCAGCGTACCTCCGATAACGTTTGTCGCGCCAGTATAGGTGTTCGCCGCACCTAGGATGAGCGTTCCACCGCCGGTTTTGTTAACCGACCACGTACCGCCTTGGGTCGATATGACACCGGACTGCGTCGCTGTTCCTGTAGAGACATCGAACTGAGTGTCGCTGCCATCCCCGACGACGCTGGCAGCGTTTGTGATTCCATTGCCGTACTGGATGATGGCCGGATTCTGGTTGACGAAGATCGAACCAAAGCCGGCACCCAGACTCGTTTGCAAGCTCAGTAAGTGGGTGATGAGGACTAACCCGCCGGAATAGGCAGACGTGTCCAGCGATGCACCGAGCGTAAGCGAGCCTCCACCAGATTTGGAAAGAGTACTCGATCCGCTGAGACTTCCATTCAGCGTTATCGAGCTGCCGTTGGTGTCAATGCGGCTACTCGATGTGACCGATATCGCGCTGTTCGTTCCAAATGTCCCGACGAGGCGTAGCAGGCCACCATTCAGCGTGAGGCCCCCAACGCCTGCTCCGATGTTGTCGTTGTCTGCGACTATCAGCACACCGCCGTCCAGGCGTACCGAGTTGAAGGAATTTGTCCCAGATAGCGTTAGCGTGCCACCCGACACGACGGCTTCATTGCCGGTCAGATTGTTGGCAATAGAATTGTTTCCGCCATTCTGGGTAAGATTCGTACCACCGCCATTGAAATTGACGGCTTGCCCGGAAACAGTGTAGCCGCCCGAATTGAAGGTCCAGGAATCCGGCGTGATCGGCCCTGTTCCAACAACCACGCTCGGTGTGCCCGTCCCGTTGAATTGGGCGGAGCTTGCAGCTGCGATCGGTGCGACGCCTGGCGGATTGGACCAGTTCGTATCGGTGTTATAGTCCGATGTCGTCGTGTTTGAACCAGTGCCGCCCCAGATGGCTTGGCCCTGGGCGCTGTTTGCGAGCAGGAATGGAAGCGTGACAATGGCGGTGCTGACGAAAAGCGCGTGCCGCGAAACGCGGCCGGTAATGGCAGAAAGCATTTCCATATAACGGCGCGCAAGCCGCCCCATTTCCTCACAGCTGCAATTGCCGTGGCCTGCTCAACGAATCGCTCAACTTGCTGAGTTCTTCACCGTTGCAGGCTTGGGCAATGTTGGTTAACCGAAGGTTAAAAGCACAAGCTTAAGAACGGCGCGGTCCATGCCCTCCGCCCGGAAAACAATTAGCCGGCCGTGTTCAGACGCATCGGCGATCAAAGAAGTTCTGCCCTTCGGCAAACGCACACATTGCGGCATTAAGCTAGGCGACCCGCCCCTAGTGAACGTCCGCTGAGGCGCCCATGCTTTCATGACGCGGTACGCCGGGTCTGCGCCGCAAGGTCCGCTTTGCGCCATGAGCGGCGTAGGGTCCCTTCAGATGCCCCCCTCACTGTAACGTGCGCTGCGGACCTTATTCACCGCAGACTAGTGAACTTATCGGTGTGTTGGCACACCAACAGTGAGCTCCATATTGTAGAAGTTGACCTATGCGCCGTCTCGAAGGCACTGATAACGATGTCCGGGCACTAAAACCCTTTGACCTCAGTCCCCCGACGACGGAACAATGCATCGACAAGGTCTATCGCGCCTTCGATCACTACCCCATTGATTGGGGCTGGTGCTCGCAATGTTTCGGACCGGACGACAAGGCGCGCATGCGCCCGCATGCCAATAGTCGCACAGCGCCGGCCGAGGCCTTCTCGGCGATCTACAATGAACATCCCAACTGCTCGGGCGGCGAAACGACTTTCCTCCATTGGCTGCCGCGCGCGGTCGAGCTGCAGTTCCTCGCCACCAGCATTGATCCAAGCCTGACTATCCAGATGTTCCGCCTTGGCATGATCGCCTGGCCGGACAGCGAGGCTGGCCCGCTGCGCCAGCTTTTCTGTCGCCTCGCGCTTGATTGGTGGACGAACGGCAGCGTTGCGCCCCTCGCGCTGACACCAGCGCATGGGCATCCGATACATGTCAGAACCATCGGGCCTCGTCTCTGCGAGGCCCTGTGCGCGCTGCGCGTGGATATGGGTTCGGTAGCGCGCGCCATGCTTGCCATCGACACACCCACGGCCTGGTGGTCGCTGCTGGACGCGTTCAAGTCGCGAACGATCCTCGACGACCTCGTCTACTACGTTCTTCACGACGGCGAAGATGAAACGACGTTCCGAAATGCCCGCGCGGCTTTGGACCGCAGCGCACGCCTGGGCGTGAGCCGGAGCATCACCCGCGAGATGCTCGTCGCGAAATGGGAACAGGTGCATGCCAGCGCCCCCGCTCTCGCGGACGCGATTAGTGACGCAGAGACGTTTTTCGACGTCTACAATGTTGAGCAAAGCGACGCCGACATCGCTGCCGATCTGAATGCCATCGAACTGGCGCATCAATGCCGATCTCGACATTGATGCCTGCACGTCGGATATCGATGACCGCACTGATGCGCATGATTCTCTACATGCTCGCCGCGTTGATGGTCACGGGTCCCGCTTGTGCTTGGGATCAATCCGTTCTCACGGATGTCCGTTTCTCGCCGGATGGTCGCTATTTCTCCTTCGTCGAATATACCGAGCCTGAGGCAGAAGAACGTGGCTTCGCCTCGCTCTACGTCATCGACGCCGCGTCGGATACCTGGGCTGCAGCGACACCGAGGCGCGTTTCTCTCGAAGGCGAAGGCGCGAGCGGAAAAAAGGCGCTGGCAGAGCTTCAAAATGGAAGCCTCGATCTCATCCAACGGTTCGGTCTCCGCGATGGCGACCCGCCGATCGTTCCGTTTCTCGAAATTGATCGCGGAGCGCCTTATGACCGCCGGCACCAGGTCTTCGTGCCGGCCCTGAAAAGCAAGCTCGTGCTCGTCCAGCGCAAGGCCATGTCCGCGCAACCGTGCGGCAAGGACGTGCCGTCCGCGATCGACTTCCGGCTTGTCCTGTCAGGTCGTGAAACGATCAGGCTGGCCGACTATGCGCGCCGGCTGCCACGCTCGCGGGGCTGCGCGATCGGTTACGATATCGCGGCTGCCTTCCTGCACAAGACAGCCGAACGGACCGTGCTCGCGGTCCTCATCGGCGTGTTCACGCGAGGATGGGAAGGATCGAACCGACAGCTGATCGCAGTCACGAAGGTGCTGCCGCCATCACGCTTTTGACGAGAGGCATTGCCAGTCAGTCGATACCAGCGTCCCAGTCCGGCATCGTCACTGCGGGGCATTCAGCGTCGGGGAGTCGCTGCAATTGAAAGCGATACTCCAACGCCTTCGGCCGAAATCGCAGTTTCTTTCCGGGCTCGCCGCAATATTGCAGCTTGATGCCACCGGATTTCTTGAAATCCACATCAATGGCACCGGCCTGCGCATGGGTCACGACCGCGCTGCCCCCGTCGCATTCCACACCGCAGGTGATGGCATTCGCCCCGTCCGGCAGGCAGTTGCCGAGGGCCCGGCCATGGCGTCCATTCGCGAACGAGATCGCGAGCTCATAATTGTAGAGCGTCCGGCCCTTCGGCCAATCCGCATCCGGCTGGGCGACCGCCGTTTCCATCGACAGCGCGATAGACTTCACCGTCCGGTTCTTGTCTGAGGCCAGTTGCGCGGCGCTGAACTCTGCCCTCCAGCAGGCTCTCGCCCCATGCGTCGGCCGAACAAAACTGGGCAGCGCGCCATCATCACTTGCGGATGGCGCAGTATCTGAGGCTAGCACCGCGTGTGAACCGATAAACGCACCAGCGAGTGTCAGTAGGAAAACAGGGCCTCGTCTCATAGATATTCTCCGGATATCGCGCATACGAGCGTGCGCATGATCAAGCACGGCTGACATCGCTACGGCCTGCCTTTGCCGGAACGGGCCTGTGCCCCGACCGCGCGTCGCCATCAGAATGTCGAGGACACCAGCGGCATCGGGAAGAAAACGGAAGCCGTATCGGCCGGTATAGTCGGTGTCTGGAAGGCTGGTCGGCATCCCCGATGCGAAATTGAGATGCGCAACGCCGTCCGACACACGCAACAGTTCAGGTGCATCGTCCATGCGGACAAAGTCCACCGAATCCGAGCTGTCCCCGCGCCATGCCGCTCTGAGGATCAGAGCGCGGCGATCGGTGATCACGAAAAGCGTCTGCAGATCCCGGAAAGCCATCAGGAACGGCGCCACCACAAGGCAGCCGCCCATCATCGTCAGCGGCACGATAAATTCGCCGAGCCAGTCCCCGGGTGACATCCAGTAGAGGACGGCCAGCCAGAGCACGCCGGCACAGATGCCGTATCGCCAGATCAGGATTGTTGCGACAGCATCGGGTCCGCCGCGCCATACGACGCGCTCGCCACGGCGCAGGCTGCGACCAAGCAGGTTTTCCAGGCGCGCCGAGAACAGCAGCCGCCGAACCGCAGCGAGAGGCATGAGCGTTCGTCCATCATGTGATCGGGTCTGCGTGTCGCTCACGCCCGAAGCGTCACGATCGGCAGAGCAGCAAAGCTGCGGTGCAGGAATATGTCTTCCGGCGACGCCGAAGGTTCGGATCGGACGCAATTTTCCTCGCGTGAACCTCATCACTGCCGACGACCACAAACGCCAGGAACTCATGTTCACTGGACTGCGACTGCGACAATGTTTTCTCGAACCTGGAGGATGGCGATCCCGTACAAACCGGGTGCGACTGTTATCGCTTTCGGTCATACGGTGTTTGCGATTGTGGTCGGCTTCTCCGCGATTTTTCTGCTCGAAGCATCGCTCGCCTTGGAGCCTCCATCCCTGATCGCGCAATGGCGGCGATACGTAGCGACGCTGTGGCAGGCGCTTGCCGATCTGCGCTATCGTCACCTCACAATTGCGCCGATGATCTATGTGGCCCTCCTTCCTTTTCTGACGGCCCTCGCGATGAGCCGATCCGCAGAGCGCAATAACCTCTGGAGTGCATGCCGCTGCCTGATCATTGCCGGCCTGTCGGCCGCGGCGGGGCTCATACTCTACTTTGGAATCTTGAGAGGCCTGATCTATTTCACGCCCTATCGCGTGACGGTGATGGCGCGACTGGTCATCTTCTGGCACTGGTTCCTGATCGTGCTCTGGACGACGCTGACCGTACCGTTGCTGCTCGTCACAAATGCCCTGCTGAAGCCGCGCCGAGAGCACCGCTCATAGCAGGCGTGGTAACTCCAGGGCCAATCCGATCCGCGCCGACAGCGTAGGATTTTCTGGAAGACTGCTTTGCGCCATGACCGGAGATTGCGCGTCACCGCAGTGCGCTGCGCGAAGGATCAGATTCTGAACCAACAGGTCGCCTTATCGGACTGATTATTGGTCAGACTTTCTCATCGAAGATGCGTCTGCGCTCGTATTTAGGAATTAACGCCGATGAGAGCCCTCGTAAGCATCCTCCTTTTGATTGCTTCGCCGGTCGCCTCTCACGGAACGAGTGCTTATCGTAGTGGCACCGTCATAGACATCAAAGCCAATACACTGCTGTTCCAAGATCAGACGACGGCCTCGACATGGCGCAAGTTAAAGGCTGGCCGTGACGAGAGGTTGTTGCTGGATTTCGAGCGCTCCGTGATCGCAACCCGAACGGCTTGGTCCTTCACCAGAACCGTCTCGACCAAGGTGCTCCGCTATGATCCGGCTAAGCCTTATCTTCAAGTGAAGTTGACTAGCGATGGCCGTATGCGCGGATCAGTTTGGATATTGGCTACTGAACAGCTGGGCTCAGAATAGTGAGTACGCATCTGTCAGCCTTGAGCGCTTCGTAAGAGATCGACCGATAGCTGCACAGCCAATTGAACCAAATTGACGGGTGAAGCGGCCAAACATCTCAAGTTGCGGTAAGGAAGACGCGAGATCATGGGCGTGACATCTAGAATATTGGCGACCGCAAACCCCGATTCTGCCCGAGACACGCCAGATCGGGATCGTACATCGCTGAGGTTGAGGCGCTTTGGACTCTTTAGTTGCAAGGTTCTCCTTTTGCCGTGCCTTCTGCTCGCGAGTTCGGCGGAAAGCTCCTTGGCTCAAACATCGCCGCCGCCACTCGACACGCAAGCCCTTGAGAACGTGCAACCGACAGCCGTGACAAGAGTGGCGACCGGCTTCTCGCTGGGTGCGTTTGCTGGTAACTTCGAGCAGACGACGCTCGGAGCGGTGCGCAACGCAGTGGGCTCAGGGACCATCCAAAATCAAGGCGACGCCGGCGGAAGCACTTACTGGCTGTGTTATCGGGACGCGCGGTATCGACTTTGGGTCGTGTCCGGCGGAGAGATAGGTGGTTCCGAACACCTCATCACCGAAATCGTCCAAGAACTGACCGCAGAAAACACTGACACCGCAACCGATTGCGCCACGTTACCGGAAAGGTTTTCATCCGTTGTCCTGGACAAACACCTAAGGCTGGGCATATCGCGTTCGGAGGCGATGGCGGCTCTCGGTCCTCCGTCAAAGTTGGAAGCTACTCAAACGGCATATTTTCGGCAGGATAAACTTGCCAACGGCTTCGAAGAAACAGCATGGCTCATTTTAGAATTTCGTGAGGAATTGCTCGTGTCTATGCGCAGCGGCAAGACGACGACGAATTGAAGTGACGGCTTCTGATGTGCAATCGACATCCTTCACATCAGCTTCGCGAAATCTATGGGTCGATATTCTGATTTTTCGTCCTCTAAAGGACGCGCTCTTTAGCTTGCGGTGTTAGTCTTATCGCCGTTCAAAACCGCTGCGGTCTGTCCATCTTTGCCCGATGAATTGCTGAATACGAGGATCGCTTCGAAAATGCGCACTTCGAACGGATCGACTGGCACGATAGACCTAGCCAACGCCTGAATGGCCGCCGCATTGCTCTGATGCGCAACGTTAAAGGGCGCGCACGATTCTCTTGCTAAAATCGTCTTCAGTTTTCTTTCGCAAGCGCCGTGAGCACGTCCGCCGCACCTTCGACAATTTCCTTGTCGCTAACGTGCGCGATGATGTGCTTCAGCACAGCCATGGTTTGGGATCGGTCTTCTGGATAAAGCGCATTGGCCCAAGTATCTCGCGTATCGCGAACAGCCGCGACCAGCATACGCGCATTCTGTAGCTTCATGTCATTCGCGGCCGCCGCGAGCAGTGCGCCCTGCACGCATTCGGCCGCGCCTTTCCGCAAGCCTCGAAAGCCATCAATGCGAATTTTCGTTACCTGCTCTTTTGGAAGATCTGCCATAAAGAGCGCTGAAGCATTGACCTCCATTGCGACTATGCGGATTAGAAAGCTCATTCCGACAGAGATTTGATCCTCGTAGTCACGCATATTGCGTGCCAAGAGGGTTTGATCGATCCGCTTTCCGGGCTCAAGGCCGAACAGGAACAACTGTTTGTAGCCGCGATTCGCTGCATCAGCCCAGTCCATGAGCCACGGTAGATCCTGCGCCGTCGGCTCGGGTAATGCCAAAAGACGCTCTGAATCGAAGATAACGCGCAGTAAGCCGTCTACCGCTGGCGCTGCAAAGTCTGCGCGAAGCCCTGCCCTACGCCGGTCATTGCCGTACTCTTGCAGCGCATTTGCCGCTACCTTTGCGTTCTTGGAAGCCGCATTGCCTTCGCTCGATCTTGCTGGCGAAATCATCGCAAGCGCCGCCAAAGTGAGTGCGATAAAAGCGACTTGTCTTCTCAGCGAACGGGTCATTCTGGTCTTCCTGCGTTCGAGGCGCACCTCAACGATTAGTCGGACTAAACCGCTTTGGTCTAATCGCAGGTCACGTTCGCGTCGGAGTAAATGATTGGGATGTCTCAGTGCTCGTTCACCGCAGCGCCGAGTTTGATCAAGCTCAGCGCACGGTTGGCGGTCTCCCGCATACGGCAGTAGTTTGCGTCACCCCGGTACATGCCGGGTTCGACTGTGTCGAACACTGCGCAGAAGCGATCACGCGATGCGGCGAACGTCGCTTGCGCGTCCTTGACCGCCTTTATTTTATCGGGAAACCCGCCGTTCTGAACCATCTTTAGCGCCTCATCCATTTTCCGGGTCCAAATGGCGAGTTCAAACGCCGCACAGGATCTCCAAGCGGCGACGTCGTCGCTCACTCCCAGCGCCGCTTTTATGCAAGGGTCGGCAACGAGCCCGACGCACGCGCCACCGAAACCGCCGGTCTCTTCCGATTTTTTAAGGCATGCATCAATCTTGGCGACGTCGGACGAAACCGTGCTTTTTGCGGACGCCATCGATGCGAACGGGAGGCTTGCGACGAGTATCACAGCGGCGAGTTTGAACTTCACTCGAGATCTCCAATCGACGTGTCGAGTAAGAAAAAATGCCACCACAGGCGAATAGTGCTCGGCGAAGCGGATGACCGCGAAGGAGGCAGATGAAGCTTTGGTCATCGAAGCCCCGGCATTGGTTCACCGCAACGCGTATTGGGACCATTGACGCGTAACCTCTTCGCCTTCCTGCGGGTCAAAAAACGTCGGTCGAGACTGCACATTTGTGCTGGCTCGTCGTTTCTAACGGGGCAACGCAACGCTCGGCCTGAGCCAGGATCGCGGTCAAACGATTTTCCCGTAAAGCTCAATAGATGATCGGAATTCTCGCCCCCTGTGCTGGCGACGCCATGCGTTCCGCTCCATTGAAACGATTTATGCGCCGCGACGACATCGCGCTGAAACATCCGAGTAGCAATCTTCCAGCGTGCTCTCCAGAACGATTGGAATTTCTATGAAACTTGTTTGCGCGGCAATTGTGATGACGGCTACCATGGCAGTTTCAGGCACGGCCTATTCCGGCACACTCAAGTTCAATGGCGCTCTCTTCAATCAGCAAGAAGGATCGCAGGACGCGGTGACATTCCGCTTGAAGAAAGATTCCAATGTCGCTGAAACCCTAATGATTAGATCAATCGAACCCAGCGCCAAGGATCACGACGTTTCGGAAGCCTTTATCGCACGAGCAAAAGCAGAAGCGGGTGGAGCGAAGCTATTGGTAATGGATAACGCCAAGAAGCAGGAAGTGATGGTGGCCTATATAAAGGAGTTGGATCCGAAGACGATGCTTTACAAAGTTGAACGGCTTTCGGCTTTAACAGGCTTACCTGCAATTTCGGTAGCATACTCGACGGAGTTTCGGAGTAGCAGGGCCAGCGACAGGACTGATTCGAGAGTGAAGAAGAGCGCGATTCAAGCAATTGCAGGTTTTGACATGAATAAGGCGCGAACGCTTCTGAAACCGGAGCGATGAGATGCGCATCCACTCGCTAAGTATGATCGGGGATGCAGGTTCGCAGGTAGCATTGATAACCGCGCTGATTGTGGGCTTGCAATCAGACAGCCTCGCGCGTGTCTCAGCTTTTCAGTTAGCGTTAGGACACCCTGAGTGGCGCAGCGACACCACTTCGCCTGTGGGGCCAATTTATGTGCCAACGACACCATCGCAGCCAGCAGTTCCGACAAAAACCGCGTAACATTATGGACGAGATCATAGAGTTCTTGATTGAACTGGTTGCCTCGATCTTCTTCGAGCACGCCGTAGTGTCGGCGGTTTTGACGACGATTGGTCTAGGCATCGTTGCATATGCATTTTGGCCACTTGGCGGCGACACCGTCACGGCCAGCAAGATTGTCGGCGTCATATTGATCGTGGGCGGTCTTTTGGCGTTCTACGGCGTGTGGCGAATGAACCGGTCGTCCCGCCGGCCTTAGCCGAGGCACGGTGAACCTTTGTCCAATCAAGGCGTCTACTGTTGTGAGTGCTCCCCCAGCAGGGTTTTGTCTGCATGGGTAGAATGGGTTCGGCAAAGACTGCCGTGAGCGCGTGGATTGTAGCCTCTCAGCCCTCCTGCACGCTCTTTCGGTGACCTCACCCGTTGGCGAATGGCACTAAGAGCCTAAGCTTCGCTCGTAATGAGACGCTCATCCGGCCAACAAGCGCGGTGCCATGTACTTTAGCACCTTTGCCCTCACAACGACCGGAAAAGCCGCAGGTCACTTCACGACCACCAAACATCAGGCTATTGCCCGGCGCGTCGCGCCTCGACTACGGTCCCGCCGTTCCATTGATGTTTGAGACGCTCGATCAAGTCTGATTGGCAGCAAGCAGCGGTTTCGTAGGGGATCGTTTAGAGTTCCGAGCCTAAGGTGCTCGCTCGGCAGAAGCCGTCCTTTAAAAGACATGACTACCTCATGACCGCGGTGCTGACATTGGCAACCTAGTCAGCCATTTTGCTGATTTCACCTTTTCATTTTATGGAGCGGCGCGAATGCCTCTTCCGCTTTGCCCTAAGTGCCGTCATGCGATGAACTTTGACACCAGAAGCAACGATTTCATTTGCTATCGATGCGATTCTGCCGAACGCGACAACCCGCGCGACGGAATCGAGTGTCGCGCTTCGTTCGACAGTTTGAACGACTTCTGTGTGGGATTGATGGTTACACAAGCCGAATCCGGCGCGTGCGTCAGGTCGCCTCACCCAAGTTGGTGATGCGTCGGCTTGTTTCCGCGTCTGTGGTGGCGCGATAACAGTGGAGTGGCGCGCTCGTGCGTCTCGTCGGCATCAGGCGCAATATCAAGTCATGAACCGCATTATGATTGCAATCGTTTACTACGGAACCTTCGTAGCAACGATTTTCGTTTGCTATCTCGCTGTGCTGCCCGCCGTTTGGATTCATAGACTCTATAGGTCTGCACTTCATCCTAAGAGATCGCGGGAGCGTGTTAGTGCACTCGCAACTTTTGCATGCGGCCATGCATGGCCAATCCTTGCCCGCATGATCCGAATTCCTTCTTATGCGAGCATGAAATCATTCGATGTGTTCGGTAGATTTCTTGACGGAAGATTGGTCGAGACGGTTCATAGTCCAGCGGGCCAAACTAGAACGGTAGTTATCGAGGGCGAAGAGGGCCGCTCCGTGGTAAACCGCGAGCCCTTATATGGGAATGTCGAAGGGTCATTGTCGTTGCTTGGCACGATCAACCCTACCCCCTCGAATGGGCAGCAAAGCTAAACTCTCGCGCTGCCCGTTCCAGGGGCCGATACTCGCTACACTTAGCCTTTAAAGGCGGGTCACATAATGCCGAGCTGTCCAAAGCCGCTCTGCGCTTTGAGAAGCCAGCGACACAGCCATCGGGCGTTCGCTTTGCGCCAAAGGTTTGATGGTGAGAGGGAACGACGAATGGTAGGAAACTTCCGCGCTAGAACTGCGCAGGGTGTCGAGTAGCTGCCCTTGAGCCGTCACCGAGCTTAGGGCGTTTTTGCAGCCACTGGGTCAATCGTCATCTTCTTGATGAGCAGCTTCAATCCACCGCTCGCTGACGTCGTTCGTCTCTTTCCAATACGTGCCAATTGCGACGCTCCCACGGTCAACAACCCGGTCAGCGAGCTTAGCCAACGAGGCTAGAGCTTGACGCTCAGCCTTGCCGATCTCGGAATCTGTGTCGGCCGTAGGTTGCTCGGTTGCAAGGCAGTAGACGAGCCGGCGGGCCTGTTCGTCAGGACTATTGACCGCAGTTCTTAGTACCGCGCGGCAGTACCGAGCTTTCAGGAAACTAATTCTGTTAGGCATGGCGACTAGTTAGCAATGCGGTCTGATTCGGATGGCCCGCTATCTGACATTCGACTCAGACATCCACAGCCGAATGCGTAATACTCGCAAGGTGCCGCGCTCGATCTACGAGAACACTCGCGATGTGGCGCGGGATCCTCAGGACGGAACGGGCTAGGTGCGGGTTCAACGTAAAAGTCGAGGACGGCGTCATGAACGACTGAGCGTCAGTCCCGCGGCTGTACATTTGATGTGAATGACGGCCGTCATGTGGATGATCGGTCGTCGTTGCCTGATACGCTTGGTCCAAGCAACTATTGCGATGCAATGCTTCCAATCCGGAGCAACGTAAGTCAGTTTGCGACACCGAAGCGGCTGCGAGCAGCTCCACGAGCTT
Organism: Tardiphaga alba; assembly: GCF_018279705.1. Classification (NCBI taxonomy): domain Bacteria; kingdom Pseudomonadati; phylum Pseudomonadota; class Alphaproteobacteria; order Hyphomicrobiales; family Nitrobacteraceae; genus Tardiphaga; species Tardiphaga alba. Next base: position 459,455 of record NZ_CP036498.1, on the reverse strand, counting down.
GGCCCGAGACCGGAGGCAACTAAATGACTTCCGGCTCTTCTCCGCTATGTCGGATTATTTTCAGCGCATCGCGGAACGGACCGCATTAGAGGTAGCAGATCGTAACGATCATCGCGTTGAGATCGTGCAGAGGTACGTGCTGCTGGATGCCGACTATTGCCAGGCGATGTCCTTGGTCGATTCAGACACAAAGTTAGCCGCCCAGCGAGAACGTCGCCCGCTGATGGGTCTCTCCTGGAGCATCCAACGAGGGATCTAGTGCGCTCACTGCACTCGAAGTTAAGGCGCATCGCCCAGATGGCTCTGCCGGTGGCATTGGCGCCGTCGCTCATCACTTTCAACCAAACCGCATCACCCGCAAATTTCCCAAGCTGATGACGAAATTTCTTCATCATTTCAAACAAGTAAACCCCAGAGGGGCATCCTCTGGGGTTTTTGGAGGTTATTCATTGGCTGCGGTGGCGCCGCCAATGAATGGATCATAACATTAGTTACGAAGCTTCGTAAAACAATTTAGTTAGTCAGATTGTTCAGCTTACAAAAATCCCCGGCGGTTTCCCGCCGGGGACTTTTGTTTCAGATACTGATCGCCGTAAGGCGGTCGGTATTAGAACGAGCGCAGGATCTGCACGGTTCCGTCGAACACGTTCTGGTTGGTGACGGCGAAGCCTCCAACTGGGGTCGGACGGCTGGCGACGGTGCCGAGGTAAGAGCCGCCCAGGTTCTGCTCCAGACGCGTGTAGCTGACCATGGCCGACAGGGTCAGGTTACGAACCGGGGTCCAAGCGGTACGGGTACCGACCTGAGCAATACCCAAGTCGAAGTTTCCGGTCGAACCGACGAGAGTTGCGCCGAGGAGCGGGCTGGTGCTCGTGCCACCCGTGCGGGTGAAATTACCGAGGAGAAGCTGGTTACCCGCGTCACCGTACGAGATGTGGCTGTAGTTGCCGAACACCGACGTACGCCAAGCCGGATTCCAGTAGTGCTCGAAGTAAGCACTGACCTGCCAAGCTTCGCTCTGCTCGACCTGACCGCCTGCACCGTAAACGCCGTCGAGGACGTAGCCGAAGCCGATGGTGTTGGCGTCCGCGCGGGCGTATCGACCAGCGCCAGCCGTGTCGATGGTACCGCCGAAGACGTACTTGGCAGCGCCCTTGGCGTAGGTTGCTTCGAGCTTCAAGGTGTCGCCTGCGCCGGTGGGCAGGTTCTTGAACTCGATAGCACCGTTCACAGCGAAGCCATAACGTTCATCCGGATGACCGTTGGCGTTGGTGTTGGTGGCAGTTGTGCCGGGGCCGTAGAAGCCTGGCGTATTGGCATGCATCGCGGCTGCAAAGTGCAGGGTGCCCCATGCCTGGTCGAGGCGAAGATTGCCGACGACGTCAGGGATGTGCGTGCCGCCGTAGGCGTTGCCCAAAAAGCTGTTGCCGGTCGTGCCGTAGGCAGACGTCGCAGCACCGAACGGACCGATCAGCTGGGTATCGGCATTAACGAGGCCAGCATTGCGATACGGGGTCGGATTTTCGACTGCGATGGTTGCCGAGACGCCATTACCGAACGAAGCGGTGTAGGCGAGCTGCGGAATACCGGTCGCGTTGTTCGAACCTGCATAGGTGCCCGACGAGATGATCGGCTTCGAGAGCGCCCACTGCGGATCGAAGTTCGAGACAGCCTTACCGAAGGTGAAGCCGGCGAACTGGATGAAGGCGTAGTCCATTTCCAGGAAGCCGCCAGCGATGTTTTCACGGCCCTGGAAGAAGTCGAACTGGATGTTCGCGTAGGTACGAACGACGCCATATTCGGTTGCGGTGCGCGTATCCGTGGTCATGTTCACGCGCGAACGGGAGTTGATGTAGTCCTGGTTCCAGGCCTGTGCACCACCAGCGCCACCCTGCAGGTAGGCAACTTCGTAGCCGGCCGAGTTGAACGACGTGTCGATACGGATCGCGCCGCCGATCTTGATGCAAGTGTCGGTGCCCGGGATGTAGTAGAAGCCTGCGCCGTAGAGCGAGCAGACCTTCACATACTCAACGGCCTTGGCCTTGACCGGAAGGTCAGCTGCCTGTGCGCCGCCGATGGCAATCAAACCGGCTGCGGAGCCGAGAATGAGGCTCTTAATCTTCGTCATGTTAAACCTCCAAGTTGTTCCTAAGGGAAGGTTCCAGATCTGCTAGGCGCAAGCGCCCGAAGATTAGTTCCCCCGATCCCCAAACTAACCGCTGGAGTACTTCGCGCTTTCGGAAACACCCGCACAACGCGAGGCACTCAAGCGAACTACTTCAACGGAGCGAGTCGGCATATCTGCCCCGTCGCTGGAACGAGAATGCATTAGTAACTCACATTATCAAAACACTTTGCCGCCTTAGTTCGATGGAAATTTAGAACAGTGGCAATCTGGCAACACACGAACATGTGAGCGGCCGCAATAAACCATTGAAAAGATGAGCGTTCTGGGTTTATGCCGGATTCGAACCTTACAGACCCATAACAAGGCCCCGTACGATGTCCTCAGCAGACCCATCACAGGTCGTGATCAGATCGCTTGAGAACATCGGCAAATTACTGTTCGAAACCCAGTCTGTTTGGGCTCAAGCGCTTGGCGTGTCAGTACCGCAGTGGCTCATCCTCGTGGCCATTCAAGAGCTCGACGAGGGCAATGGAGTGTCTGTTGCCGACGTGGCAAGGCGGGTTCGAGTGGACCCATCTTTCGTCACTGCGCAAACGAAACTGCTCGAAAAAGCAGGCTATGTTGTTCGGAAACAGTCAGCAGAAGATGGTCGCGTCGTCCTTATGTTCCTTGCAGATCGCACGGCGACAGCACTCTCCGCCATCGATGCACGACGAAAAGCGTTTAATACTTTCATATTTTCCGATTTTACCTCGAAAGATATTCAGGCCCTAGCCACAGCGTTTGTGCTTCTCGAAAAGCGGTTCACAAAGGCACCTCATCTCCTGGCACTCGACAATTGATTTGGGTGATTAGACTTCGCAAACCTGTGATGCCTGACATTATCGGTGGCACACGATCCCAGCCGACACCGGGCGTATACTGCACAACAATGCTTGCGGACCTGCTCTCCTCGACTGCTCATACGCGGGAAGCCTACGGAAACTCGCGACCTACACGCAATAAGATCAAAATGTTGTTCGCGCATCTGAAGCGTATCCTACGCCTCGACCGGCTTCGTCTGAGAGGTCCTTGCGGTGCTCGCGACGAGTTCCAACTCGCCGCCACCGCTCAGAACCTTGGAAAGCTGGCAAGACTGATCCCGCCATCGGCTCCAATGCCTAACTGAACTGGGGCAGACGCTCGCGTGGCTCCCCACTGTGCCCGCGTCGATAGCCAACTTGCCGGCTTCTTCAACACAATCCGCCAATTGCGGACGTCCACCGTTGGTAGCCAAGGTTTAACCGCCCTCCCGAAAGACCCGATAGACGTGCATTCGCGAGCAACCTACTTCTCTCGCAATAGCGGCTGGCCCTTTGCCGGCGTCACGCAGTTTTATGATGCGTTCGCGATCCAGCCGACGCTTTCCACCTTTATATATGCCACTGGCCTTCGCCCGCTCGATGCCTTCGCGCTGCCGCTCCTTGATGAAACGCCGCTCCATCTGGGCAACCATGCCGAGAACGGTGAGCATGACGTGCCCCATCTCACCGCGCGTCGTGATGTGAGGATCGAGCACCGTCACAAAGGCCCCGCGCTGCTCCACCTCATGCACGAGGTTAAGCACGTCGCGCGTGTCCCTGCCGAGCCGATCCAAACGGGTGACGACAAGTTCGTCGCCGTCTCTTAAAAATTCGATGACGGTCGCCAATTCGTGCCGGCCTTGGCGTGAGCCGCCAGAAACCTTTTCCGAACGAACGATACCACAACCCTCGGCCCTAAGCCGGGCAAGCTGTATGTCGAGATCTTGGTCGAGCGTACTTACACGAGCGTAGCCGATGCGGGCCATATCATCACCTCAGGGTTTAGGCCCGAGGCTACGAGGTCGCAAATAGTCAGTGTCAACCCAGAGGTTACGCCTATTCAAATAGTCGCTGAAGAGAGGGGCTTAGTGTAACTTTGGCATACCATAAGGTGACATCGCGACGGAATTCCGGCGGGCTAAGGGTGGTACGGAGCTGAGAGCTCAGGCCGGCGCACCAATTTGCATATGAACAAATCTTGTCTCGGCGGCAGTAATAGTTGGTACATAATCATAAGCGTGTTCGCGAATTTCCCCTGAGTAAAGGCGGTAAGCCGTATTGTAGAACGCTTTGAGGATGAAATTGACGAACATAAAGGGGCTCAACGGTCCGCTTACAGGGATCCTGCAATTGCGGTACTGACCGATAGTCAAATGCGCCATGGGATGGTGGACCTCGACAAAAGCATCTCGATCAAAGTCGAATCTCAAGGGCGTTGTCACCACATTCCGATGAAGCACGTCCCCATACATTTCGTCGAGTTCGTAGACTTCCGGGTTGTTCTGAAATTCGAGCAGATCAGGGGAGGGAAAGAATGCGAGCCGATGGGTCACGAGTTCGTCGTTCCTGAAACGGTAGAGAAATTGCATCAGGCCGCCATCGATAAGCCGCACGTTATATGCTCTTCCCTCTTTCAGAGTCTCATAAGCGGTCGCGTAGGCAACATTTCGTAGCGTTTGAGAAAGCCCCTCTGAGGGGCCGAATCCTAAGTCTCGAATGCCACCGGCGAAATCTCGCAATGAAGGGAAGTTTTGGTCAACGCTAAGGCCAACTTCTATTAAGTCGGCCGTGAGAATCTTGATCTCACGCGCTATTGCCTCAGGTAACGCCATTCGCCGACCCGCTCGTCAGGAGTTTGCGCAGCCTGTCCAACTCTTTCTTAGGTAGATCTTCAAGCAACACGCGGCCGGCGGCGATGTCATCGGCCAAACTCGATACGCTCGTAACAGCGCCCTTGATTCTCTTTTTTTCTTCCGCCGTTAGGTCTCGATTGAGAACCCTTAAGTGCTTTCGAGTCTCCTCAGTGGGATAGACAAAATTCAGTTCGTAATTGTGCGATTCAACACGCTCGAACTCTTCCTTAAGTCTCCGCATGTCTTCTCCCACTCCGCAAACCTTCACCCAAGCTTTGCTGCGTGTTATCGCAGTGAAGATTTGATTCCTTACGCGCCCCAGACTGCCCCAAGACCTGTAGCAGTCGTGAGCATTCATCACATACACCATTCCCGCTTCGTTACCTTTCGCCCTAAAGATGCCGGTGAAGGCAATCGACTGCTCATCAGCTTTGAAAAAGACGTCAGAGGATGTGTCCACGCCAGCCAAGTGCGATTGAAATCCTTTTTCAAACAGGAGTTTCCGAGGCAGACCGACACTTTTAGCGGTGGTGATAGGGTCAGGATTTATGACGATGATGTCATCAAAATTCAGTTCGTCTATTTTGATATTGCGCTCGATCTGGTCCACTAGCCAAGTCGCCTGATCTTTAGCGCTATCGAATACAAGAAATTCTACCAACCGATCCACATCGTTCGGACGCTCTAGAAAAGCTGGGCTCGTTGAAGGGGGACGCCCAAGTGTTACCTCATGACCGTCTCGAAGCTCTCCGCGCATAACGCGGTACCCAACTTCTTCCCAAAGATGAGCTTGATCGAACATTTGAATTAGACCCGTCCCGGTCTTCGGGTCTGGATCTCGGTATATGCCGAAACCTAGTGCATGCGCTGTCGCTAGAACTGGGCGAGAATTGCGATAGCACTTTTCAAGAATTACGTCTTGGCTAGGCTGCCCCGGCTCCGGCGGCCTAAAGACTACATTTGGCGTGACGCCATCAGCACCCAGACCAAAAAGCTCCTCGGGCGGAGGTAGGTTGCTTTCGGTCAGGGACTGCAGTTCGTCGTAAGCGTAGACAAGTCGCTTCGACTTTCCGAGAGCGAGATAGCAAAGCTTCAGGAAGTTTGGGTGAAAGTCTTGAGCTTCATCAACGAGAATTACGTCAAAGAGCGGCTCTGGGTCCTTCGATCCGCCAAGCGCCAGCGCCAAATCTACGACGCCCTCAAAGGCTTTTGAACTTGAAAACTTGTCTTTTGCGGCTGAAAAATCAAGAAACTCGATGCCATTCGCCTTACAAAACTGATAGTAAACGCCAGTTCGACTGGCGTTTCCGGGAGCACCCCAAGCATTAATTATTTGAAGATTTTCGTTGGGTAGTTCACCTGTTTGTTCAACGACAAAAGTGCCAATCAGCCGTTGGAATTGCGCTTTCAAAGACCGCGTGTTGAATGTAACAGCGATTTTCCAGTCTGGATGCTGAGCATGTAGGTAGGCAGCCTTAAGAGCGAGAATGATCGTTTTGCCCGACCCCGCCAACCCGCGGATACGTTGTACGCCCTCGACTGTTTCGATGACCGCTTTGCTCTGGCGCGAGTCCAGGTTCGCAATCGAATCTTCGAGTATTTTTAATTGAGCGCCGCGAGATTGCTCGTTTGTGAGATTGCGCCGCCTTCTCCCACGTCGGATGCTCGATATTGATTGAAGGACTGAGTGAACTGCCGTGTATAGGTCCGGGCGAGTCCAGTTGATCTCGTTGAGCACTTCAACGAGATTTTGATCATTAACGAGAGCGTGACTATCATCAATTGCGTTGGAATTATTTCGCGGCGCGAAAGTCACAACGACGGGAACCGCAAGAAGATCTCTTCCTCTCATTAACGACTTGTGCGCCCTGAGCCTTGTCTCAAGACTATTCGCCAATTCGTCTTGTCGTTCGTCGTAGCCAACGACCTCAAGTCCCTCCACAAGATCGAAGATTACCACCCCATGTTCTGGACTCACCCACAGGGCGTCGATGGAATTTGTACCCTCAGGCACAGAGAGGACGGGATATCCTATGTAGAGGACGCCTTCTCCTTTGAACGCCCGCTCGATGTGCTCCGCTAAAGCCTGACTTGCGACTGGCTTTTTCGCTGCTCCCCAAATGATCTCTGTCATGGTTCCATCGGCCGATTATTCAAGGATAACGAAATAGCGTCGAGCAAGCCCGATACCGCCACATCCTTACATGCAACGAAGCCCAGTGAAGGTATTTAGTTTCTCGACGGGAAAAATAACGAGAACGGCCCGCGCTGAGGAAGACGTGGCTCGTATTGGCAAATTGGCAATATGTAAGGACGAGGATTGCGAGCCCTGCACCTACGAACTGTGGGACATTATGTGGGGTGAGCGTCTCACAATTTGCGTTTCGATAGCAAATCGAGCGACTTAATTGAGCCGATGGCGGAGAGGGGGGATTCGAACCCCCGATGGGCTTGCACCCATGCCGCATTTCGAGTGCGGTACAATCAACCACTCTGCCACCTCTCCTTGGTGCCGAACTCCGGAGGTCGCGCTCCGGGTGGTTGGCGGTGTTCTAGGCGAGGACGGCCGGACAGACAAGCGTCGGATGAGGAAATTCAGCCGCGAGCCCACCATGACGCCGTGAAATCGGCCCCGCTCAGACCTCCGGCGGCTCGATTCGAGGCACCAAGACCTGGATTTTGGGGTCAAACCGCTCCGGCGCCGCGGTGATCACGAGGACGACGGACCGATTCGCGAAAGCGCCAGGCGTCTTACACCGTCACGTGCCCGAGGTCGCAGAGGCCCCTTTCGCGCCCTCAGTCCTTGGCCTTCTTCGCCTTCTTGTCGTCCTTCTCGTCCTTGTCCTTCTTCCCCTCGCGCTTGCGGTTGGTGAAGCGGGCATTGCCGAGGCCGGTGCCGATGGTGAGGACGCCCCAGCGGTCGAAATCCTGCATGAACGGAACTTCGCTCAGACCCTGTGCCACGCCATCATTATGCATCAGCACCGCGGTGTCGTGATCGCCGATCGTGGGGATGCCTTCGGCGATCAGCGCCGGGAGGTTGAACTTGCTGCTCTCCCAGTTGCCCGGCAGGTTCTGCGCCCCCTTCTCGATGGTGCCGTCTTCGTTGATGACGCCCGGGCACGAGATGCCGATAAAGGGAGCCAGCTTGAAGCCTCCCTTCTCGGCAGCCTTGATCAGATCCTGCAGCATCTTGATCAGGCGCTTCACTGCGCCTTCGCGAGTCGGCTCGTCATCGGCGTGTTTCCAGAGATCCGACTTCCACACTTCGGCCTTGGAGAGATCCTTCGATTTCTTCCAATTGGTCTCCACCACGCCGCAGCGGATATTGGAGCCGCCGATATCGACGGCGAGAATGCTGTCATATCCCTCAAAAATCCATGACGGCGCCAGATGCAGGCATCCGATCAAGCCGGCCTCATCGGGGTGGTACTGGATCGGGATCAGATCGACCTTGAGGCCTTCGGATTTCAGGATGATGTCGGTGCGCGCAATGGCGAGTTCACCGACGCGGCTCTGGCGGAAACCGCCGCCGACCACGATGCATTCGGTGTCTTCCCACACCTTGTTCTTGAAAAAGCGCTGGATCACATAGGCGAATTCCTGCGCAAACTCTTCGATGGCGCCATGCACCAGCGCCGCCGCCTTGACGTCGTCGCTGGTCAGGATCTCGTCGAGCTCGCTCTTGCCGATCTCCTTGACCGGCTTCTTGCCGAGCGGATCTTCGCCATTCTTCTTCAGGGGCTTGCGCAGATCCTCGACGATTTTCTGGAATGCGCGCTTGCTGGCACGATCGCCCAGAAAGCCGTCGCCATCCTTGATCTCGATATTGAATGTATCCACGTCCACCGATGGCAGACGCTTGGCACCGTGAACGCCGATGCCGATGGGTGTCGTTACTACTTCGTCAGCCATGTTGCCCCTGAGCGCGAGAACCGACCGACAACGCCGATGGAACCGAAAGGTTGCATCCGCGAAGGATTGTTGTGTCGTCTATCCCGGCAGGCGGATTGCCGATGACCGGTCAGGATTTTGCTTTGGCCAGGGCACTAAGTTCGGCGCGCAGGCGCTGCAATTCGAGATCACAGCGATGGCGTTCGATCACCAAAGCAACTGTCAGGGTAATAGCCGCGATGGCCTCGAGATCACGCGGCCGTGGCGAGCGCGGAGCGTCGTAATAGACAGCGAAAGTGCCGAGGGTGGAGCCGTCCATCCCCTTGATCGGCGTGGACCAGCATGCACGCAGGCCATGCTGCGTCGCGAGTGCACGATAATCGATCCACAACGGATCAGTGTCGATGTCTGCTACATAGACCGGCGAACCACGATAGGCCGCGGTGCCGCACGATCCGACCCCCTCCCCGACCCGCTCGCCATCGATCTCCTTGTTGTAAGCCGGAGGCAGGCTGGGAGCTGCCAGATGCTGGAGATATCGACCGTCGTCGCTGACAAGGAGAATGGACGCCATCATATGGTTGCCGGACGACGCTTCGACGCTCAACAACAACTCTTCAAGTACGTCCGCCAAACGGCTACCGGCCGCGACCTGCATGAGGACGCGGCGTTCGCGGGAAAGATGCTCACGGAGCGACGGCCCGCTGTTACGTCTCAGGATTTCGGTGCCAGGTAGTTCGAGCTTCACATTCATGTCCGCATCATCCTCAGACACTGCTTGCGGCGACCATTTGCATCGAAACGCGAGCGAGTGTGCGTGAGACGCCATGGCTTGACAAGACTACTCCCAGCTCAAGCTTGGTAAGCGGGCACCAAGCAGGGCTCCAAACTAACAATGCTGCGTGATCGATGCGCGAATTTGCACCATAATCCGCGGCCCTCATATTACCGGCATGCGAGGCGAAGCCGCATGGAAGCAATTTCAAGCATCCGTGAAGGCTTTCACAAGGCGTCATCCCCGCGCTTACGATACTGAGTTTATGAGCGCGATAGCGCATGGAAACAGGCAGATCGGGGTGAAAGACCATGCATCGACTTCAGGCTGCACGGCGTGAGCGCCTAGCGAGCGAACGCAACCGCGATGCCTATCAAGCCGCAGTCTCGAACATCGAAGCGCGCTTCATCACGCTAAGCGAGCGCGAGCGGCAAATTCTACTACATGTGGCATCTGGTCATACCAATAAGCAGATTGCCGGCACGCTCGGCATCGCCGAAGTCACCGTCAAGCTTCACCGCAGCGCAATGATGCGAAAGATGACCGCCACAACGCTGATCGACCTCGTACGTATGTGGGATACCATGGTGCGCCACGGCGACTGATCGCACTCAAAGGCCGGGAAGCGTTGCGCCCCCTACAGATCCCGTGACAGCGCCCGAACGCACCAGCGCGAGCGCCTTCTCGATGTCCGCATGGAAATAGCGGTCGTCATCGAGATGGGCGATATCAGCGCGAATACGCTGTCGCACGGCTTCGAGAGGGGCACTCGAGGTGAGCGGCGCATGGAAGTCGCATCCCTGCGCGGCGGCAAGCAATTCGATGGCGATGACCGCGAAGGCATTTTCCACCATCGGAGAAAGACGCCGCGCCCCATGCGCGGCCATCGAGACGTGGTCTTCCTGATTGGCCGAGGTGGGGATCGAATCGACGCTGGCAGGATAAGCGCGCTGCTTGTTCTCGGAGACCAGCGCCGCCGCCGTCACCTGGGCGATCATGAAGCCTGAATTCAGCCCCGGCCGGGGCGTTAGGAAGGCCGGCACGCCTGACAGAGCGGGATCGACGAGCATGGCGATACGCCGCTCGGCGATCGAGCCGATTTCGCAGACCGCCAGTGCGATCATGTCGGCCGCAAAAGCGACCGGCGCCGCGTGAAAATTGCCGCCGGACATTGCGAGATCTTCGTCGGGGAAGATCAACGGATTGTCCGAGACACCATTGGCTTCGGTGAGCAATGTCGCGGCCGCCTGGCGCAGCACATCGAGCGCTGCGCCCATCACCTGCGGCTGGCAGCGCAGGCAATACGGGTCCTGCACGCGTACATCGCCGAGGCGATGCGACTCGCGGATCGCGCTGCCGGCCATCAACGCCTGCAGCGCTGACGCCACCGCGATCTGGCCGTCATGTTTGCGCAGCTGATGGATGCGCGCATCGAAGGGCGTATCGGAGCCACGCGCAGCATCGGTGGAGAGCGCGCCGGAGACCAGCGCATTCTTGAAAAGAAGCTCCGCCTCGAACAGACCGGCCAGCGCGCAGGCGGTCGAGAACTGTGTGCCATTGAGCAGCGCAAGGCCTTCCTTGGCGCCGAGTTCGATCGGCGTGAGGCCGGCGGATGCGAGTGCTTCGACGGCCGGCATGCGCGTGTTGTTCGCAAAGGCTTCGCCGACGCCGATCATCACCGAGGTCATATGGGCGAGCGGCGCCAGATCGCCGGAGGCGCCCACCGAGCCCTGCGATGGCACCACGGGGATGATGTTCTTCGCGAGCATTGCCTCGAGGAGCTGGATCGTTTCCAGCCGCACGCCGGAAAAGCCCTGCGCCAGTGACGCGATCTTCAGCGCCATCATCAGCCGCGTGATGACTTGTGACAGCGGCTCGCCCACACCGGCGCAATGCGACAGCACGATATTCTTTTGCAGCGCGACCAGATCCTCGGCCGCGATGCCGACACTGGCCAGCTTTCCGAAGCCGGTATTGATGCCATAGACCGGCTCACCCCGCGCCACGATCCGTGCCACCGCATCCGCACTGGCCTGGATGCGCGGATGATGCTGCGCATCCAGCTTCGGTATCACACCACGATAGATTGCGCGCCAATCGGCAAGGGACATCTCACCGGGTTCGAAAGGGGTGGTCATCGCGGCCTCCTCATTTGTCTAGGCATATTAGACCGGCTGCGATCCGCCGTCACGCTTGTCATCACCCGCGAACGCGGGTGATCCAGTACACGGCAGCGGAACGGCTTCATCACCGCTGCCGGTGTTTACTGGATCGCCCCATCAAGCGGGGCGATGACAACAGAGCTTAACTTCACGCTGGTCTGGAGACTTTCCAGCAACAATTGTGCCGGCAGGCTAAGCCCCTTGTTTCGCACCGCGATGACGAATTGCCGCTGCGCCCAGTCATTGTTGAGCGGAATCACCTTCAATCCGAGCGTTTGCTGGATCGCCGATGCCTCTTCCTGCGGCACGATGGCGACCGCAAGCTGCGCCGCGACCACGCGATAGGCGGCATCCACCGTGGAGACCTGGATGCGATAGCGCATCTGCTTGCCGGCTGCCGCGGCCGCGCTCCGCTGCGTCGCCTGCATGATGCTGCGCGCGACGATATCGACATGCTCGTAATCGACGGTCTCTTCGAACGATACGGTTTCACGCAATGCCAGTGCGTGATCGGGATGCACAACCACGGCAAGACGGTCGCGATGATAGGGATGCGTGGTCAGCCCGCGCAGATCGACGGCATCCCAGCACACGCCGATATCGGCGCGCCCTTCCTCGACGCCGCGCACCACTTCCCAGATCTCGCGCTCTTCAAGGCTCACGCGTACATCGCGATATTTCTTGGCGAAGGCACTCACATCCTCGGGCAGCACCTGCGCCACCGCGGACTTGCTCGCAAACACCCGCACATGCCCCTGCACGCCATCGGCAAAGGCGCCGAGTTCGGCCTGCATACGATCGAGCAGTTGCAGACTCTCGCGGGCATAGCGCCACAACACCTCCCCCGCCGCCGTCACCGTGACGCCGCGGCGGCCGCGCTCGAGCAATTGCACACCGGCCTCGTCTTCCATCTGGCTGATGCGCTTGGAGACAGCCGACGGCACGATCGCCTCGCGCTTGGCGGCCGACGCGATGTTGCGCTCCTCGCACACGGCGATGAACAGACGGAGAGAGACGGGATCGAAGCTGCGCATCCAGCCATCTTAGATGGGAATGCCTTATATGAAAAATGACCATTTCAGAGATGGCTGAGATTGGCCTATTGCCTCGGGCCATCCGCAAAATCTGCGCCGCCGTGTCGCCGCACCGAAAGACGCGAAAACGAGGAAAACCATGCGCATTGTCGAAGTCCGGGAGCGCACCGCTCCGATCGCATCCCCTATCGCTAACGCCTTCATCGACTTCAGCAAAATGACGCTGAGCCTGGTCGCCGTGGTCACCGATGTGATCCGCGACGGCAAGCCGGTCATCGGCTACGGCTTCAATTCCAACGGCCGTTACGGCCAGGGCGGTTTGATCCGTGAACGTTTCGCGCCGCGCATCCTCGAAGCCAAGCCAGACGATCTCATTGATTCGACTGGCGAAAACATCGATCCGCACAAGGTGTGGGCGACCATGTTCACCAATGAAAAGCCGGGCGGCCACGGCGAACGTTCGGTCGCCATCGGCACCATCGACATGGCCGTCTGGGACGCTGTCGCCAAGATCGCCGGCAAGCCGCTTTTCCGTTTGCTGTCAGAGCGTTACGGTACCGTCGCGAATCCAAAGGTGTTCGTCTATGCGGCCGGCGGCTACTACTATCCGGGCAAGGGCCTCGAAGGTCTGGCCACGGAAATGAAATCCTATCTCGATCGCGGCTACAATGTCGTGAAGATGAAGATCGGCGGCGCTCCGCTAACCGACGACCTCAAGCGCATCGAACACGTGCTGAAGCTGCTGCCTTCGGGCTGCCAGCTCGCCGTCGACGCCAATGGCCGGTTCGACCTGTCCACCGCGGTGGACTACGCCAAGGCTTTGAGAGAATACGATCTTTTCTGGTACGAGGAAGCCGGCGACCCGCTCGATTACGAGCTGCAGGAGAAGCTTGCCGAGCATTATCCGAAGCCGATGGCCACCGGCGAAAACCTGTTCTCCATGCAGGACGCCCGCAACCTGATCCGCTACGGCGGCATGCGGAAGGACCGCGACTGGCTGCAGTTCGACTGCGCACTTAGCTATGGTCTTGTCGAATATCTCAGGACCTTGGAAATGCTGAAGAATTACGGCTGGTCCTGGACCCGCTGCATCCCCCATGGCGGCCACCAAATGTCCCTGAACATCGCAGCCGGCCTCGGTCTCGGTGGTAATGAGTCGTATCCCGACCTGTTCCAGCCCTATGGCGGCTTCCCGGATGGCGTGAAGGTGGAGAACGGCCATATCGTGATGCCGGAACTGCCGGGCATCGGTTTTGAGGGTAAGTCTGATTTGATCAAGGAAATGAGGAGCTTGGCTTCGTAACGGCCGCTCGGACTCCGTCATGGCCGGGCTTGTCCCGGCCATCCACGTCTTTAGTCATGGAAGCAAGAAGGCGTGGATGCCCGGGACAAGCCCGGGCAAGACGGCTGAGAGAGCGGAGCCACACATCAGCCAAGACTCTGTTTTTGGCTGGTTTTTCGGCCTTCTTTCCTTGACTCCCCGCTCTCCCCCTCTATAAAGCACCCTTCGGCGCAGGCCCTGTCTCGCGCCGATTGTTTTTGCGTGGATCGCAACGTCGATCACAATCGCAAGAATGCAAAACCCTTATCGACTGAACAAAAAGCCGCCCCGGAGCGATTGCTTGTCGCTTGATCCGAGGACGGGATCGAACACGAAGGATTAGAACGATGTTCGCAGTCATCAAAACCGGCGGCCGGCAGTACCGTGTCGTTCCGGATGATGTACTTGAGATTGGCAAGATCGCTGGCGAAGCCGGCACGATCGTGCAGCTTGGTGAAGTGCTCGTGCTCGGCGGCGATACGCCGGTGCTCGGCGTGCCGACCGTTGCTGGCGCCAGCGTTGCGGTTGAAATTCTCGACCACAAGCGCGGCCCCAAGGTCATCGCTTTCAAGAAGCGCCGCCGCAAGCACTCGAAGCGCAAGCGTGGTTATCGTGACGAGCTGACCCTCGTCCGCATCAGCGAGATCCTCGCCGATGGCAAGGCGCCGACCAAGGGCCCGCGCCCGAAGAAGGCTGCTGCCCCGAAGGCCGCTCCGGCCGAAGCGGCCGAGTAAATAGAATCGCTGCAGCAGCGGAATTATCCGCTGCGCAAATTTGAATTTCCGTGAGACAATTCCCGCAAGGAATTGATCTTTGACAAGATCGAGATCGGAGACGAGCTATGGCTCATAAAAAAGCAGGCGGTTCATCCCGCAACGGCCGCGATTCCGCTGGCAAGCGCCTCGGCGTCAAGGCGTTCGGCGGCGAGCGCGTGATTCCCGGCAACATCATTGCGCGTCAGCGCGGCACCACCTGGCACCCCGGCCTTAATGTCGGCATGGGCACAGATCATACCCTGTTCGCCAAGGTCGAAGGTCGCGTGGAGTTTAAAGCCAAAGCCAACGGTCGCACCTTCGTGTCGGTACTCCCGATCACCCAGGCCGCGGCCGAATAAACGGTGGACACTCAAATGGAGTCCGCCGGGTCCTGTTGAACCGGCGGAGCGCCAGAATTGGGCTCCAGAGGGGAGGCGGGAAACCGGCCTCCCCTTTTCGTTTGGTGCGTCGCTTCGGGGCGCACTGCAGGAGCCGACAATGCTGCAGGATATTCCAACACCCCGCCTGAGCGAGAGCAGACCCGCTGTTCTTCAAACCCAGCGCCTGACCTTGCGCAAGCCCGTGATGGCCGATGCCATTGCGGTGACCGAACTTGCAAACGACCGCCGCATTGCCGAGAACACCCGCCGGCTGCCGCATCCCTATTCGCAGAATGATGCGGAACAGTTCGTCGGCTCGCTGCATGACGAAGCCGCGACCGATGCGGTGTTCCTGATCGAACTCGATTATCGCCCCATCGGCATGGTCGGCATCGACTGGCGCGAGCCGGACCTGCCGGAACTCGGCTACTGGCTCGGCGTCGAACACTGGGGCCGCGGCTTCGCCACCGAAGCGGTGCGCGCGGCCATCGACTACACATTCGAGGAGTTCGCCATCGATCAGCTGATCGCCGGCGCGCGCGTGGCCAATCCGGCCTCGCGCAACATTCTCGAAAAGTGCGGTTTCCAGTGGACCGGCGTGCAACTGCATCGCTTCGAGGCGATCGGATCATCGACGCCGGTGGATTGCTTCAAGCTGACGCGCGGCGTGTGGAGCTCGCTGAAGAACTGGGCAAGCTCGACGCGGAGATAGCCGTCATTGCGAGGAGCGTAGCGACGAAGCAATCCAGCCCTTGGCTTTCTGGATTACTTCGCCCAAACGAATTGCTTCGCAATTCGTCAGGGCTCGCAATGACGGAGAAGTCACACGGCCGGCGGCACTTCGTCCGCGATCTTTCCCAGCCTCTGTTCCCGCAGGAAAATATAGAGCCCCGCCGCGATGATGATCGCAGCACCAATCAGCGTGGCCGGCGCCGGTATCTCATCAAAGATCAGCCAGCCGAAAATCACCGCCCAGATGATCATCGTATATTGATACGGCACCACGACACTCGCTGGCGCCAGTTTCAGTGAGCGGTTCACGCACATGAGCGCGCCGATCGACACCACGCCCGCCAGGAAGAACAGGCCGAGATCCGCCGCGCCCGGCGTCACCCAGCCGAACGTCGTCAGCACCGCGCCGAAAGTGAACGTGCCGACGAATTGTGACGTCGCCAGCACCACATCCGGCGCCGACCGCAGCGACCGGGTGATGAGCATCAGCGCCGCAAAGGACAGGCTGCCGCCGAGCGCGATCAGCGCCGGCCAGGTCACCATCTGCGCCGACGGTTTCAGCGCGATGATCACACCCAGGAAGCCGACCCCCACTGCTGTCCAGCGCCGCCATCCCACGGATTCACGCAAGAAGATCGCCGAGCCCGCGGTGACGAAAATCGGACAGGCGAGATAATAGGTAATGACATCAGCCAGCGGCAGATAACCGGCGGCCCAAAAGAAAGCCGCGACCTCCAGCGTAGACAGAATTACGCGCAGGACCTGCAGCCCCGGCCGGTCCAGCCGCAAAAAGTCGCCGCGATGGCGCCAGATCATCGGCGCCAGCAGCGTCAGCGCCGCGATGGCGCGCAGGAACATCAACTGCCCGACCGAATAGGTCGTGACCAGATATTTGCCGATGGCATCGCCGCAGGAGAACATGGCGATGCCAGCCAGCATCAGGCCGATACCAGCAATCCGGGCGGCGCGATTGTCCGCGGCGGTCGAAATGGTCGCAAACATGCCCATATGCGCCTGTAGGGAAGCGGCTGCGCGGATCATGCAGCACGGCATTGGTTAACAGCAATCAAAGACCTTTAGGACGCGATTGAAACCGCAGCAAGGCAGCCATTCGTCGCCTGGCGCGCGGCGATGAGTTGTTGCCGCAAACAGCCCCCTGCGATACGGATACGCCATGAAATTCCTCGATGAAGCAAAAGTTTACATTCGCTCCGGCGACGGTGGTAACGGCTGCGTGGCCTTCCGCCGCGAGAAGTATATTGAATTCGGCGGCCCCTCCGGTGGCAATGGCGGGCGCGGCGGCGACGTGATCGTGGAGGTCGTCGACGGCCTCAACACGTTGATCGACTATCGCTATCAGCAGCACTTCAAGGCGCCGAAAGGCGTCAATGGCATGGGCAAGGACCGCCACGGCGCCAATGGCTCCTCGATCACGCTGAAAGTGCCGGTCGGCACCCAGATCATCGACGAAGACAAAGAGACGCTGATCCACGATTTCACCAAGCTCGGTGAGACATTCGTGCTGGCCGAAGGCGGCAATGGCGGCTTCGGCAATGCCCACTTCAAGTCCTCGACCAACCGCGCACCGCGCAACGCCAATCCCGGCCAGCCCGGCCAGGAGCGCTGGATCTGGCTGCGCCTGAAGCTGATCGCTGATGCCGGCCTGGTCGGCCTGCCCAATGCCGGCAAGTCGACCTTCCTGTCCAAGGTCTCAGCAGCGCGGCCGAAGATCGCCGACTATCCCTTCACCACGCTGCATCCGCAGCTCGGCGTCGTGAACAGCGACGGCCGCGAATTCGTGCTGGCCGACATTCCCGGCCTGATCGAAGGCGCGCATGAAGGCGCGGGCCTCGGCGATCGCTTCCTTGGCCATGTCGAGCGCTGCCGCGTGCTGCTGCATCTGATCGACGCCACCTGCGAACACGCCGGCAAGGCCTATAAGACCGTGCGCGGCGAACTCGAAGCCTATGCCGGCGATCTCTCGGACAAGATCGAGATCGTGGCACTGAACAAGATCGACGCCGTCGAGCCGGACGAGCTGAAGAAGCAGAAGGACCGCGTGAAGCGCGCGTCGAAGAAGACCCCGCTGCTGATCTCCGGCGCCACCGGCGACGGCGTGGCCGATGCGCTGCGCGCGCTGGTCGAGGTGATCGGCGAAGCGCCAGTCTCCGACAAGGCGAAGTCTGCCGCGCAGGCCGAGCCATGGGCGCCGGTGAGTAACTAAGTTTCGATGATCGTATCCGTCTGCAAGGCGCGCGGACCTAACCTCTCCCCGTCCTGCACGGGGAGAGGTCGTCCGGCGAAGCGTAGCGAAGCCGGGCGGGTGAGGGGCAGGCCCCAGTCCTCTCCTCATCTTTCATGCAAGCGGATGGAAAGAGCCCCTCACCCTAACCCTCTCCCGTAAGAACGGAGAGAGGGAATATGAAGCGCCTCCGAGACATCACAGACACCGTCGTCCAAGAAGCATCACCATGTCGTCACCCGATCTCAAAAACTTCCGCCGCATCGTCGTCAAGGTCGGCTCGTCGCTGCTGATCGACCATGCGATCGGCGAGGTGCGCGCGGAGTGGCTGGCGGCGCTGGCCGCGGATATCGCCAAGCTGCATGCCGACGGCCGCGACGTGCTGGTGGTCTCTTCGGGCTCGATCGCACTTGGCCGTCATCGCCTGAAACTCCCGCGTGGCCCGCTGAAGCTGGAAGAGAGCCAGGCCGCTGCCGCTGTCGGGCAGATCGCGCTGGCACGCATCTGGTCGGAAGTTCTCGGCCATCACGGTATCGGCGCCGGGCAGATTCTCGTCACCCTGCAGGACACCGAAGAGCGCCGCCGCTACCTCAATGCGCGCTCGACCATCGGCAAGCTGCTGGAATGGCGCGCGGTGCCCGTGATCAACGAGAACGATACTGTCGCCACCAACGAGATCCGCTACGGCGACAATGATCGCCTCGCCGCGCGTGTTGCGACGATGACGTCGGCGGACCTGCTCGTACTGCTGTCGGATATTGACGGCCTCTACACCGCCCCCCCGGCGCCAATCCCGATGCGAAGCTCATTCCGGTGGTCGAGCACATCACCGCCGATATCGAGAGCATGGCGGGTGCGGCCGAGTCCGAACTGTCGCGCGGTGGCATGTACACCAAGATCGAGGCGGGCAAGATCGCCACCACCGCCGGCACGCATATGATCATCGCCTCCGGCAAGATCGATCATCCGCTGCAGGCGATCGCCGATGGTGGACGCTGCACGTGGTTTCTTACGCCGGCGAATCCCGTCACGGCGCGCAAGCGTTGGATTGCGGGATCGCTGGAGCCCAAGGGCACGCTGACCATCGATGCCGGTGCCGTCGCTGCATTGCGCGCAGGCAAGAGCCTGCTGCCGGCCGGCGTGATCCGCGTCGATGGTGCGTTTTCACGCGGCGATGCGGTGATCGTGCGCGATCCCGACGCGCATGAAATCGGCCGCGGGCTTGTTGCCTATGACGCCGAGCATGCGGAGAAGATCAAGGGACGCTCCTCGCCGGATGCCATGAACATTCTCGGCATCACCGGACGGGTGGAGATGATCCACCGCGATGATCTCGTGCTCGGCGGTTCGCGGAACTAACTCAGTCCCGTAGCCCGGATGAAGCGCAGCGTAATCCGGGGACAGCAGAGATAGTCGAGACGCCGGTTCCCGGATTGCGCTGCGCTCCATCCGGGCTACACCGAGATCGCCATCATTGCGCCACGCCCGCGGTCTTGTCTGCGGCCGCATTCAATATTGACCAATTGATCAGGGAGACATTGCCATGAAACGCCTTTTGATCGTTCCGTTCCTGCTGCTCGCAACACCGGTGCTCGCGCAGCAAGGCAACACGCCCGCCAATCAGAACGCCTGTTCGCGTGACGCATCACGCTTCTGCCGCGCCAAGATGAACGATGGCGACATGGTCGTGCTGAGCTGCCTGAAAGAGCATCGCAGCAAACTCGGCAAAGCCTGCGCGAAAGTGCTCGCCGATAACGGACAGTGATTCAATGACAGCGACGCTCGGACACCTCTCCCCACCGGGGAGAGGTCGGATTGCGAAGCAAGCCGGGTGAGGGGGCGCCCCACGCTCGGCCGGAGTGAAGCCCCCTCACCCGCGCGCAAGAGCGCGCGACCTCTCCCCGGTGGGGAGAGGTGAAGAAAGAGCATCAGCTGCTCCCCGCTGGCGTTGAGGCCGGCAGCACTTCTGTCGCGGCGCGGTCCGGCGTCTCTTCCTTCCAGCGCACCGAGCCGAAGGGCCGCTCCAGCATGCGGCGCACGCGGACGGGATCGGGCCCGAGATGGAAGCCCGCGGCTCGTAGATACAGCGCGCGCTCGGATTGCGTGGTGCGATTGCGCTGACGCAGAAAGTCCATCCAGGTCGGACAGTGATAGCGCTCGGTCCAGAGTTCGGGATCGGCGATGTCGCGCGCGATCGACCAGCCATAGGCGCCATTGCGCTGGCGTGACAGCTGCACGTCCTGCATCACGCCATGGAAGGCGCGGGCCTGTTCCTGATCGACGCGATACTCGATCTCGACCACCAGCGGACCGCTGCGTGCCGTGAGTTGCAACTGCACTTCGGGATCCTCTAACCGTTCCGCATCCTCATCGCGCGCGCCGGTCGGCGGCATCCGCCAGATCAGACCGAACAGTGGGGATGACAACATCGCGACGCCCGACACGATCAGCGCCCATTCGACACCGACCATGTCAGTAAGACGGCCCCATCCCCAGCTGCCGATGGCGACGCCACCAGCAATCGCCGCCTGAAAGGCTGCGAGCGAGCGGCCAGCCACCCAGCGCGGCGCAGAGAGCTGCACACCGATATTGAGCAGCGCGATCGCCGCCATCCAGACCGCACCGGCCACCACCAGTGACGCCGCCGTCAGCACAGGCTCAGTGGAGATGGCGACGCCGATGATCGCCATGCCCATGATCAAGGCGCAGCCGCGGATCGCCGTTTCGCCGGAAAAATGCTTGCGGATCGGGCCGATATTCATCGCGCCGATCACCGCGCCCATGCCGAAGGCCCCGAGCATGATGCCATAAGTTTGCGCACCACCATGCAGCAGGTCGCGCGCCACCAGCGGCATCAGCGCGGAAATCGAGCCGCCGCAGATACCGGTGATCAGCGTACGCGCCAGTGAGATCCTGATCGACGGCGAGTTGGCGATGTAGCGGATACCCGAGACCATCGCCCGATTCAGCCGCTCGCGCGGCAGCCGCGACACTTCGACCGTGCGGCGCCAGAACAGCAGCACCACAAACAGCGGCACATAGAGTAGCGCATTGGCGCCGAACGACGCCACAGCACCCGCGGCCGCCACGATGACGCCACCGATAGCCGGGCCGAAACTGCGCGCGATATTGTAGCTGATGCCGCTCAGCGCCACCGCGGGCGGCAGCACTTCCGGCGGCACCTGTTCGCCGACCGAGGACTGCCAGGCCGGTCCGAACAACGCCATCCCGCTACCGATCACGAAGCAAAAGGCGAGCAGAATGTTCGGCGTAATGTGCCCGGTCCATTCCATCACCGTCAGCGCGCTGGCGCCAACCAGCGACAGCGCCAATGAGGCGAGCGACACCATGCGGCGGTCATACATGTCGGCCCATGCCCCGGCCGGCATGGCCAGGATCATGATCGGCAGCATCAAGGCTGTCTGCACCAACGCGACCTTGTCGGCGGACGCCGTCATCTGCGTCATCGCCCAGGCGGCACCGACGCTCTGGATCATCAGGCCGAGATTCGACAGCAGGCTCGCCAGCCAGATGCGCCGGAATACCGGATAGCGCAGCGGCGCCGCAATTCCGTCGGAGGGCAATGGGGTGGAGGTTGGCTTCAGCGTTTCCGTCATTGTCTGCGTTGATGCCTGCGATTTGCGGTGCCTGTCCAGCCGCCGCGTTACAAATCGATGCTGCATCTGCAAACAACACGCCGTCATGACGCCGGATTCTTCCGGTGATATCATCCGGCTCCCTCACAAGATGCGAGGCCTGTCGTGAGCATTGCCGAGGTCTACGACTTTCCCGCCGCGACACGCCGCGTGGTGCCGCCGGCCCCGCCGCGTGCGCCGGATGACATGACCGCCCGCGCCCGGATGGCCGCGATGCGCCGCAGCGCCATCGAGACCTGGGGCCAGAAGGCCTATGAGGACGACATCATCAAGGGCCGCTTCTTCGGCCATGCCAGTTTCATCCTCAACGACCCCGACGCGGTCCGCCATGTGCTGGTGGACAATTACGAGAACTATACCCGCACCCCGGCCGCCTTCCGGGTGCTACGGCCGCTGCTCGGTGACGGCCTGCTAACCGCCGAAGGCCGCATCTGGAAACATCAACGTCGCACACTGGCGCCGGCCTTCACGCCGCGCGCAGTCGGCACTCTGGTGCCGCATATGCTCTCGGCCATCGACGAGACGGTGGCCGACCTGCAGGGCAAGGCTGGTGAGCCGGTGGATCTTCGCGAGATCATGCAGCACATGACCCTGGAGATCGCGGGGCGCACCATGTTCTCCTACGGCATGGCGAAACACGGCAAAGTGCTGCGCGACTTCGTGATCGAATATGGCGAAACCCTGGCCCGGCCGCATTTCTTCGACCTGCTGCTGCCGCAGGGCTGGCCGACGCCGCAGGACATTCCGCGCTGGCTGTTCCGCCGGCGCTGGACGCGTTTCGTCGCCATGCTGGTGGCCGAACGCCGCATCGCGGGGAAGGCCGACGATGCCCCGCCGCGCGACCTGTTTGAGCTGATGCTGGCGGCCCGCGATCCTGAGACAGGCACCGAATTTACCGACGACCAGCTCGGCGATCAGGTCGCCACCATGATCCTCGCTGGTCATGAGACCACGGCCACGGCGCTGTTCTGGGCGCTGTATTTGCTGACGCTTGATCCCGCCACCCAGGAGCAGGTGGCGGGTGAAGCGCGCACGGCGATGGCCGCCGGCGCGCTCGATCTCGACCGGTTGAAGTTCACCCGCGCCGTCATCGACGAGACCATGCGGCTCTATCCGCCGGCATTCCTGATCGCACGCGCCGCCCGCGCGCCCGACACGATCAGTGGTATGGGTGTGGCGAAGAACGACATCGTCCTCATCGCGCCATGGCTGCTGCACCGGAACGAAAAGCGGTGGTCCGATCCGAACGCCTTTATGCCGCAGCGCTTCATGCCCGGCCATCCACAGCCGGATCGTTTCGCCTATCTCCCCTTCGGTGTCGGCGCCCGCGTCTGTATCGGCGCTCATTTTGCGATCGTCGAGGCCACGCTGGCACTGGCGAAGATCATCGGGAATTTCCGGGTGACGCTGCCCGAGCGCGAGCCGGTGATGCCGGTGGGCGTGGTGACCACACAGCCGGATCGATCGCCGATGTTTCGGATCGTCCTACGCTAAGCCCCTCATGGTGAGGAGCGCGCCCTTGCGCGAGTCTCGAACCATGAGCTGCAGGCGCTCCGAGCTTGTGACCATCCTTCGAGACGCCGCTACGCGGCTCCTCAGGATGAGGGCGGAGTTAGTAGCGTCTTGGAGTTCTGCCCAACCCGCCCTATCTATCCGTCCATGAGCGACATCCTCTCCCAGTTCTCGCGCCTCAGGAAGGTCACCGATCCCGCGGTCGCCGATGCGATCGCGCGTCTGACGCAGGACGGCGCCGACCACGAACTCAACCGCGTCAACCCGCTGGATTTTGCTGCGCGAACGGGCCTCAACGAAGAAAAGACCATCGCCGGCTTCCTGCATGCGTCAAAACTCGGCCTGTTCGACCTCACTTGGAATGTGATGTGTCCGGGCTGCGGTGGGGTGCTGGATGCCCACGGCACGCTGAAATCACTGCGCAGCGACGACTATCAATGCGGCCTCTGTGGCCGTGGCTATGCCGCTTCGGTGGACGAGCAGGTGGAAGTCGCCTTCACCGTTTCTCCTCGTATCCGTCGCATCGCCGCGCATGACCCGAATTCGCTGCCGATCTGGGAATATTTCCGCCAGATCTTCTGGAGCTCAGGCATCGATTTCAATGCCGATGCGCTGGCGACGTTGTCGGAAGACGTCGTACTCGATGCGCGCGAATTGCCCGCGCATCAAAAGGCCGAAGTCACGCTCCAGCTGCCACCGCAATTCATCATCCTGTTCGAGCCGGTCACACATACGGCGCATTTCATCGACGTGCAGGGCGAACCGACCGACGAGATCCGACAGCTCTCGCTCACTTATAGAAGTGAACATGCGCCGACGCTCACCACCACCCTGCAGCCCGGCCCGCTCACCATCGCCTACGACAATCAGACCGGCACCCGCGTACTGCCCTCGATCCTTGTCGCCGCCGACGCGCTCCATCACCTGATCGGCAAGCGCAAACCTTTCGTCACGGCCAAGCGCATTCTCAGCAACCAGACCTTTCGCGATCTCTACAAGGCCGACAATCTCAGTATCGACCAACGCCTGCAGATCACCTCGCTGACATTCCTGTTCACCGATCTCAAGGGCTCCACCGCGCTCTATGAACGCGTCGGCGACCTCAAGGCCTTCGATCTCGTCCGTGCACATTTCCACGCACTGCTCGACATCATCGCGGCTGAGGGCGGCGCTGTGGTGAAAACCATCGGCGACAGCGTAATGGCCACCTTTACCCGCCCCGAACAGGCGCTGCGTGCCGCTATCGACATGCGCAAAGCGATGGAGCGACTGAATGACGAACGCGAAACGCGCGATCTCGTCGTCAAGATCGGCATCCATGAAGGCCCCTGCCTCGCTGTCATGCTCAACGAGCGGCAGGATTATTTTGGCCAGACCGTGAATATCGCCGCCCGCGTCCAGGGTCTCGCCACGTCACAATCCATTCATGTGACGTCGCCAGTGATCTCCTCCAAGGCGGTGGAGGCCATCCTGCAGCAATCCAGCACCGCCCCCATCGAGAAGACTGCCGCTTTACGCGGCATTGCTGACAAAGTTTTGGTCTATGAGATTCCTTGATCCAACCAAGTCACCCTTCGGAAGAAGGCTTACTTAACTGTAATTGCGCGGTGAGGAACCGTCATCACTTGTGCGCGTTTCATTTCCGCAGCACAACGCGTCGGGCCATTCGTCGCATGGTGCGCGCCCCGCCTATCTGGTTCAAAATCTCATGCTCGAAAAATTGCGCCAATTCATTTCAGATGTTGTGGCCCCAGATGCCACGGCCGATCAGAAATTCGACGACACCGGCTTTCGTCTCGCGGCCACCGCGTTGCTGATTCACGTGATATCAATCGACGGCGCACCGTCTAAGATCGAGCAGGATAAGCTGCATAGCCTGATCGAAACGCGTTTTGAGCTCAATCCCGGCACCGCCGATCGCCTGATCGAAGCAGCGACGCTGGTCGAGGGCGAAGCCGTCGATCTCTATCACTTCACCAGCGTCATCATGCGCGTGGTGGACGAACCCGGCCGTATTCGTCTGGTGGAGATGATGTGGGAGCTGGTCTTCGCAGATGGTAAGGTCAGCGAATTCGAGGAAAACGTCGTCTGGCGTGCTGCCGATCTGCTCGGCGTCTCCGCGCGCGATCGCGTCGAACTCAAGCGCCGCGTGGCCGGAGATGCCGCCGAAACCGACGCCATCGCATAGTCCTGTAGGGTGGGCAAAGGCGCCCTTGCGCCGTGCCCACCTTTCCCTGCCGTGCACTTGAATGTGGGCACGTCGCTCTGCTCCTTTGCCCACCCTACAAATACGTCACATTGCGCGATCCGCTATGCCGACCGCCGAACGCTTGCCCATAGCCATTCGCGCTTGCGCATGAATGTTATCTTCATTACGCCTGTTGGTTAGAACTATTCGCCTTCGAGCCATTTTTGCCAGAGAATTTCCGTGACTGAGCGCGTAACCCTGATTACCGGAGCTTCGGCGGGAATTGGCGCCGAGATGGCCCGCGTCTTCGCCGCGAACAAGCATCGGCTGGCACTGGTCGCGCGCCGCGCCGATCGCCTCACCGCTCTCTCCGCCGAAATCGTCGCCTCCGGCGGCCAGGCCCCCATCGTCATTCCCTGCGATCTCGAACAACCAGATGCCTGCGCCAAGATCGAAGACGCGCTGCAAAGCGCCGGCGTCGAAGTTGAGTATCTGATCAACAATGCCGGCTTCGGCATGTTCGGCTTTGCCGTCGATATGGACCGCGATGCGCAGCTGCGCATGATCGATCTGAATGTCCGCACCCTCACTGACCTGTCGCTGCGCCTCGCCCCGCAGGTGATCAAACATAAGGGCGGCATCCTCAATGTGAGCTCGATCGCCGGCCTGATCCCGGGTCCCGGCATGGCGGTCTATTACGCCAGCAAGGCCTATGTGCTGTCCTTCACCGAAGCGCTACGCCAGGAACTCGGCCCCAAAGGCGTGCGCGTCACCGCGCTCTGCCCCGGTCCGGTGCCATCGGAATTCCAGGCGCGCGCGGGGTTCAAGCCGGGGCTGGATTCGGCGATTCTCGGCGTCTCGCCGAAGGATGTGGCGGCGCTGGCTTACAAGAGCCTGATGGCGAACAAGGGCACGGTGTTCCCGGGGCTGGGGATCAAGATCGTGCCGGTGCTGCTGAGATTGTTCCCGCGGAGCTTTATTGCCGGGGCGGTGGCGCGGTTGCAGCTGACAAGGGTGGGGCAGGGTTAGGGGCAGAGTTTCAACTGCGTCCGCTTTCGCCCTGCGGGCTCCAGCGCGACATCCTTCCCTCGCTTCGCGTCCGATGGATGGAGTTTGGCTTGCCGAGCCGTAGCTCGCGAAGCGAGCGAAGGATGGTGGACCCAGGCGGGATCGAACCGCCGACCTCGTCATTGCGAACGACGCGCTCTCCCAGCTGAGCTATGGGCCCGTCGAGAACAGCGCCGCGAAGCAGCGCTGGTCTGGAATGGGCGCCATTTACAATCCCTGTTAACGGCAAGTCAAGAACGACCGGCAAGTCGCGCAAGGTCGCGATTTTCCGGGCTTTTCCAGCCCAACCTTCCCTTGTTTGCGCAGGCTTGAACCGATATTTAGCCGAAGGTCCAATCCGCGACCCAACCTTTGAGCCCTCCCGCCATGCGCGCCGTTCTCGATATCGTGCTGATCGTCCTGGACCTTTACGTCTGGCTGCTGATTGCCTCCGCGATTCTCTCGTGGCTGATCGCCTTCAATGTGGTGAACACCCGCAACCAGTTCATCGCCGCCGTCGGCGAGTTCCTCTATCGCATCACCGAGCCGGTGCTGGCGCCGATCCGCCGGATGCTGCCGAGCCTCGGCGGCCTCGATCTGTCACCGATCGTCGTGATCCTGATCATCATGTTCCTGCAGCGGGTGATCTCTTATTACATTTACCCGAACGTGATCTGAGGCCGTTGGCGGATCCCTGGCGATACGGTGCCGATGGCATCAGCATTGCCGTCCGCGTGACACCGCGCGGCGGCCGGGACGACATCGACGGGATCGAGACCATGGCCAATGGCCGCGCGGTGCTGAAACTCCGTGTTCGCGCCATTGCCGAAGGCGGCGAGGCCAATCGCGCCGTCACCGAGCTGCTTGCGAAAAAGCTCGGCGTACCGAAGCGGGATGTCCGGCTGCTGTCGGGCGCCACCTCCCGCATCAAACAGATCGCCGTCAATGGCGACCCGAAGAAACTGGGGCTCGTCCTGCGCGACCTCGCAGCCGCCCCGTCTGACGACAAGGACACAGCATGACCGCCAGCGTGATCGATGGGAAAGTGATCGCCGCCGAACTCCGCAGCCGCGTCGCCGCTGAAGTGGCGCGGGTGAAAGGGATCACGGCCTGACGCCCGGCCTCGCCGTAGTGCTGGTCGGCAGCGATCCGGCCAGCGAGGTCTATGTGCGCAGCAAGCACAAGCAGACCCAGGAAGCCGGCATGGCCTCCTTCGAGCACGTGCTGCCCGCCGATGTCGCGCAAAGCGATCTGATCGCGCTGGTGCAGAAGCTGAACAATGACGCCTCGGTGCATGGCATCCTCGTGCAGCTGCCGCTGCCGAAGGGCCTCGATACACAGGCGGTGATCAATGCCATCGATCCCGCCAAGGATGTCGACGGCCTGCATCCGGTCAATGCCGGGCGCCTTGCCAGCGGCATGGACGCGCTGTCGCCCTGCACGCCGCTGGGCTGCATCATCCTGGCGAAGAGCGTGCACAAATCACTGGAAGGCATGAATGCCATCGTGATCGGCCGCTCCAATCTCGTCGGCCGTCCGCTGGTGCAATTGCTGCTCAACGAGAACGCCACCGTCACCATCGCGCATTCACGCTCGAAGGAACTGCCGAAGCTGACCGCGCAGGCCGATCTTGTTTTCGCCGCCGTCGGCAAATCCGAAATGGTGCGTGGCGACTGGATCAAGCCGGGCGCGACCGTGATCGATGTCGGCATCAACCGCCTGCCGGCCGCAGATGGCAAATCGAAGCTGGTGGGCGACGTCGCCTATCAGGAAGCGCTGAAAACGGCTGGTGCGATTACGCCAGTGCCGGGCGGCGTCGGCCAGATGACGGTCGCGTGCCTGCTGGTGAATACGCTGCGCGCGGCCTGCGCGATCAACGGGCTGAAGCCGCCGGCGGTTTAATTCCCCTCTGTCATCGCCCGCGAAAGCGGGCGATCCAGTAGACACCGCTTCCTGCGCGTCATCACAACTCCCGCCGCATACTGGATTGCCCGCTTTCGCGGGCAATGACAGTAAGAGTTATTGCGCGACATTCTCCAGCAGCCGCCGATAGAACCGGATCATATCCGCGTAATTCGCGATGCTGAGCCGCTCATTCGTTCCGTGGAAGCGTTTGAGATCTTCTGAGTTCGCGCGCACCGGCGAAAAGCGGAAGATGTTGTCGGTCACCCCGGCATAGTGCCGCGAATCCGTCGCGGCCACCATCAGCCCCGGCGCCACCAGAGCATCGGGAAACACCTCACGGATCGTCGTGTTCAACGCACGATATGACTCGCTCGCGATCCCCGTCACGGGTGGCGGATCGGTATTGCCCGGATACGGCTTGATCTCGATCTTCTCATTCGCAACCACCTTCCGCACATGCTCCGTGACACTCGCCTGCGTATCACCGGGCAACAGCCGGAAATTCACCACCGCTTCGGCATTGCCCGGCAACACATTGTCCTTGTCGCCGGCGTTGAAGATGGTGAGCGCCGTGGTCGTGCGCACCGTCGCTTCCGTGGGGCCGCTCTTTTCAAATTCGCGCAGCAGCAGCGGTTTGAACAGCCAGAGATTCGTCAGCACCACGCGATTGAAACCGCTCATCTCCGGCGCAATAGTCGTAAACATCTCACCCACCGTGCTGCGGATCTGCATCGGCAACCGCGCATTTTCCAGATGCGTCAGTGCCGCGCTCATCATGCCGATCGCAGTCTCGCGCGGCGGCATCGAGGAATGGCCGGGTGTCGCGCGCGCATTCAGCACCAATGTCGCATAGCCCTTCTCGGCCACGCCGATCAGCGCCATCGGCTTCTCCAGCCCCTTCAAAATTCCTTCGGTGATCAGCAGCCCTTCATCGAGCACGAAATCGAGCTTCACGCCGCGCGATTTCAACAGCGCCGCCATCGCCTGCGCGCCGCGGGTGCCGGACACCTCTTCGTCATGGCCGAAGGCAAAATAGACCGTCCGCTTCGGACGGAAGCCGGCCTTGGCCAGCGCTTCTGCAGCCTCCAAGATCGAATAGAGATTGCCCTTGTCGTCCCAGGAGCCTCGGCCCCAGACAAAGCCATCGGCGACGACGCCGTCGAAAGGCGGATATTGCCAGTCCTTCTCGGTGCCGGGCGCCACCGGCACCACGTCCTGATGCGCCAGCAGCGCGATCGGCCCCGCCGCGGGATCGCTGCCCTGCCAGATGAACAACAGGCTGTAGTTGCCAACCACCTCGAGCTTCGTCGCAGCATGGAAGGCCGGGAAACTCGCAGCGAGATGCGCATGCATCGCGCGCAGCGGGCCAGCCGCCTGATCGGGATTGAACGCGTTGGAGATGGTCTGGAAGCGGATCGCCTCGGCGAGGCGTTGTGCGGCGGCCTGTTCGTCCACCGCGGTCTTCGGCGCCGGCGAAACAGCGATCTGCTTCGAGCCCTGCCGGAACGTATTCACCAGAACCACCGCCGCGAGCACCACGACAATGGCGATCGCGACGAGGATGAGATTGCGTAACCCAATCAGCAAGCGGCGCATCGGATGTCCCCCTGCACCGCCGGCTGATCAGCCGTTACTTCTTTTCGGCTTTCGCGCGGTCGATGCCTTCCTGGATCAGCTTATGCGCTTCCGCGGCATCGGCCCAGCGCACCACCTTCACCCATTTGCCGGGTTCGAGGTCCTTGTAGTGCTCGAAGAAGTGCTGGATCTGGTCCAGCGTGATCTGCGGCAGGTCGCTGTAATTCTTCACCTTGTCGTAGCGCTGGGTGAGCTTCGAGGTCGGCACCGCGATGATCTTCTCATCCTGGCCGCCTTCGTCTTCCATCAATAGCACGCCGACCGGACGGCAAGCCATCACGGCGCCGGGCACGATGGCGCGGGTGTTGGCGATCAGCACGTCGCACGGGTCGCCGTCACCCGAAAGGGTGTGCGGGATGAAGCCGTAATTTCCGGGGTAGCGCATCGGCGTGTAGAGGAAACGATCGACGAACAACGCGCCGGAGGCCTTGTCCATCTCGTATTTGATCGGCTCACCGCCGACCGCCACTTCGATGACGACATTCACTTCATGCGGCGCCTTGGCGCCAAGCGGGATTGCGTCAAGACGCATCGAAAGCTCCGGAATTCGCGTGACAGATGCGCGAGAGGTAGCGGAGCGGGACGCCGGATTCAACGCCAAACCGCGCGAAATTGCGCGATTGGTGAAAGACTTAGCAGAAATACCGGAAAGCGGAGTTTGGCCTCACGCGTTCCAGGCGAAGGCCACCTTGTCGAGCGACTTGGCGCCGAAACGTTCCGAGGAGCGGGCTACCATGCGGCCGCCCAAAGCACGGTAGAATTCCGTCGCGCCTTCATTGTCCGACAGGGCCCAGATTACGAGGCTCTTCAGCCCGCTCTGCACCAGATCGCGCTTGGCCGAGGCAAACAGGCGGCGGCCGAAACCGAGGCCCTGGAATTCCGGACGCAGATAGAGCTCGTAGATCTCGCCTTCGAACTGCAGGCTGCGGGCACGGTTGCGGCCGTAATTGGCGTAACCGGCCACCTTGTCGCCGAAGCACAGCACGCTAACGCGGCTACCCTTGCGGATCGCCGAATCCCACCATTGTGGGCCACGGCGGTTGATGAGCTTTTCCAGTTCGGGACCGGGAATCAGGCCCTGATAGGCGGCGCGCCAGGCTTCGTCATGGGTGGACGCCACTTCGACTGCGTCCGCAGTCTTGGCCGGCCGAACATCGATCAGGGTTGTGCTCATGACGCGATCAAAGCAGCACGCCCGGCCGTCTTCAAGGGCATCGTTAATTATCAGTTAATGTGTGGAATTTTTGCATCAGTTCCGCGAAAATCTGTCCCGGAAAAAGACAGATCGTTGCGGGATGGGTCAGCGGCCGATCGGGTTTTCCACCGCGATACCTTCAAATCCGCGATGCAAGAATCCGCTACACGCATGTGTTGTCGCCGCATCATCGACGATCTGATTCGCGCCGACACCACTTGCCCGGCCGCAACGCCATGATACGCAGAGCCGGATACCTGTTTGTTTGGCAGCCTGAGCCGGCGATGACAGTCTACTTCGTTCTCAAATTCCTGCATGTGCTCGGCGCCGTCGTCATCCTCGGCACCGGCGGCGGCATTGCCTTTATGATGTTGCAAGCCCATCGCTCTGGCGACGGCGCTTTCATTGCAGCCACCGCCAACAGCTCCCTTGCCGCAACCGCTTTGCTGACTGGCGGGGCCATGGTGCTGCAGCCGTTCACCGGCGGGCTGCTGATGGAGATGTCATCCACGTCTGCCGCAGAGCCCTGGATGATTGCGTCGCTGATCCTCTATGCTCTGGCCAGCCTGCTCTGGCTGCCGGTGCTGTTCATGCAGATCGAAATTCGCACCATCACGCGGACCGCTGTGGCTGATCGCGCACCTCCGCCGCCGCGCTATCACGCCTTGTTTCGCCGCTCGCTCGTGCTCGGCACGCTGGGTTTTGGCGCGATGCTGGCTACGCTGTGGCTGATGATCGCCAAGCCATGACCGCTGACCAGACCACTCCTTGGCCCGACGACGACATCATTCTCTATGACGGCGTCTGCATCTTCTGCTCGAGCTGGATCATGTTCGTCGCGAAGCGCGATGTGGCAAAACGCTTTCGCTTCACGCCGATCCAGTCGGATTATGGCTCAAGGCTTGCGCACCAATTCGGGATTGACCCGAACAACCCCGACACCAATGCGGTGATCCATGGTGGCATCGCACACTTTAAATCGGACGGAGCGCTGACGACACTTTCGCTGTTGCCGCGATGGAGCTGGGTGCGCGTGTTGCTGGTCGTGCCCGCGGCACTGCGTGATCCTGTCTACAGTCTCATCGCAAACAATCGCTACCGCATCTTCGGTCGCAGCGATGCCTGCATGGTGCCGGATGCATCGCTACGCGATCGGGTGATCGAGTAACTCTCAGCCGTCATTGCGAGGAGCGAAGCGACGAAGCAATCCAGAGAGCCGCAAGCGAAGACTGGATTGCTTCGTCGCAAAGAGGCTTCTCGCAATGACGGCTTTATCGTTTGGCACTTGCCATCACTTCCTTCGCCGCACGCTCGCCACTCTCCCGCGCGCCATGCGCTGTCGAGAAGAAATTCGGGGAGGTGGCCTCGCCCGCAAAGAAGAGACGGCCATTCACCGGCGCGGCCAGCACTGCGCGCGACTCCGCATGACCGGGCTTCGCCGCCGAATAGGCGCCCTGCGCGAAACGATCGTGGCACCAGCGGCTCTCGGCGAGCGGCGTGAGCTTGCTGCGGATATCCGAGCCGAGCAGCTTTACGATTTCCTCGATGCTCTGCGCGGCCAGTGCGCCCTCGCCCGCATCTTCCATCTCGCGTGCAAAGGTACCGCCGAAGAAGCCCGCAATGCAGGGCCGACCGGAAGGACGCAGATGGAAACTGCCGATGCCGGTGGCGATCGACGAACCGCGCAAGCCGACATCGGCCGGCCATTTCTCGGCATCGTCCAGCGCCAGCATCACCTTGTTGTCGGCGCCAAGCGGCAAGCCGGCGGCAGCTTCGACTTTCTCCGGCAGCGGCGGGTGGAAGCGGATGTTTTCATTGGCGAGAAGATTGGTGGGCACGCAGATGACCACCTTCGCCGCGCTCACGGTGCCGCGCGAGGTTTCGATCTTCACCCGCGCGCCGGAGTGATCGATGACCGTCACTTCCGTATTCAGCGCCACCGGACATGGCGCGCCATAAGCGGCAATCAGCGTGCCGTAGCCATCGGGCAGACGCCAGTTCACCTCGGTGTCCTCGTAGGAATCCATGTCGTGCAGCGACACGTCCTTGAGCTCGAAACCGTTGATGTAAGTGGAGACCGCATCGATCATGGGATTCCACGGATTGCCGGGCTCGAGACATGTCGCAGCCGGCGCATCATCGTCATTCTCCGCGGCCTCTTCGGCGCGGTCGTAGAACGCATCCATCGCAGCGAAGAATTCCTGGCGCTGCGCTTTCGAGAAGACTGCATCGTAAGTCTGCTCGCGCCAGGGCGGGCGGTTCTTGTCGACCTTGAAGCCGAGCTGCTTTGCGATGTCGACGAAATCGTTCTTGTCGGCAGAGTGCAGCCATTCGCAGCCGAGATCGAACGGAATGCCTGGCGCCGCCATGATCGTATGGGCGCGGCCACCGATGCGGTCGCGGGCTTCGAGCACGATCACCGAGAGGCCGGAATTCTCAAGCGTGCGTGCGGCACCGAGGCCGGCGGCGCCGGCGCCGATGATGGCGACATCGACGGACGAGGGAAGAGAGGCGGTCATGGAATCATTCATTCCGGATTGTCGTGATCATCGTAGCCCGGATGGAGCGCAGCGCAATCCGGGGACCGGCGATATGTGGCACGTCTGAATCCCGGATTACGCTACGCTCCATCCGGGCTACGGCCCCCAAACAAAAATGCCCGGCTCGCGCCGGGCATTTCGCAACAGTGAAGAGAAACGCCGCCGCTTAGGCGATCGCTTCCTTGCTCTTTTCCGCGCGCTTGCGATCGTTCGGATCGAGGTGCTTCTTGCGCAGGCGGATCGACTTCGGGGTGATTTCCACCAGTTCGTCGCTCTCGATGTAAGCCAGCGCCTTTTCCAGCGTCATGCGGATCGGCGGGGTCAGGCGCACCGCTTCGTCCTTCGACGTGGTGCGGATGTTGGTGAGCTGCTTGCCCTTGAGAACGTTGAGTTCGAGATCGTTCTCGCGGGTGTGCTCGCCGATGATCATGCCGCGATAGACCTTCCAGCCCGGCTCGATCATCATCGGACCGCGATCTTCCAGCTTGAACATGGCGTAAGCCACCGCTTCGCCCTGGTCGTTCGAGATCAGCACGCCATTGCGGCGGCCGGCGATCTCGCCCTTATAGGGCAGGTAATCGTGGAACAGGCGGTTCATGATCGCCGTGCCCTTGGTGTCGGTCATCAACTCGCCCTGATAACCGATCAGGCCGCGGGTCGGCGCGTGGAACACGAGACGCAGGCGATTGCCGCCCGACGGACGCATCTCCATCATCTCGGCCTTGCGCTCGCTCATCTTCTGCACGACGACGCCCGAAAACTCGTCATCGACGTCGATCACGACTTCCTCGATCGGCTCCAGCGTGTTGCCGTTCTCATCCTTGGTGAGCACCACGCGCGGCCGCGACACCGAGAGCTCAAAACCTTCACGGCGCATGTTTTCGATCAGGATCGCGAGCTGCAATTCGCCGCGGCCCGAGACTTCCATCGCGTCCTTGTCAGCGGCCTCGACCACCTTGAGCGCGACATTGCCTTCCGCTTCGCGCAGCAGACGGTCGCGGATCAGGCGGCTGGTGACCTTGTCGCCCTCGGTGCCGGCGAGCGGCGAGTTGTTGACGATGAAGGACATCGACACGGTCGGCGGATCGATCGCCTGCGCCTGGATCGGAGTTTCGACCGTGGGATCGCAGAAGGTGTCGGCCACGGTGCCCTTGGTCATGCCCGCGATGGCGACGATGTCGCCGGCTTCGGCGAAATCCACCGGCTGGCGCTCGAGGCCGCGGAAGGCAAGGATCTTCGAGATACGGCCGGTTTCGACGGTCTTGCCGTCGCGCGACAGAACCTTGAAGGTCTGGTTCGGCTTCACCGAGCCCGAGGCGATGCGGCCGGTGATGATGCGGCCCAAAAAGTTATTCGCTTCGAGAATGGTGCCGAGCAGGCGGAACGGACCTTCTTCGACAACCGGTGCCGGCACATGCTTGAGCACCAGCTCGAACAACGCCTTCATGCCGACATCGTGCGAGGCATCCGGGCTGTTGGCCATCCAGCCATTGCGGCCCGACCCGTACAGGATCGGGAAGTCGAGCTGCTCGTCGGTCGCGTCGAGCGCTGCGAACAGGTCGAACACTTCATTGACGACTTCGTCGATGCGGGCGTCCTGACGATCGACCTTGTTGATGGCGACGATCGGGCGGAGACCGAGCTTGAGTGCCTTGCCGACCACGAACTTGGTCTGCGGCATCGGACCTTCAGCGGCGTCGACGAGAACGATGACGCCATCGACCATCGACAGGATGCGTTCGACTTCGCCGCCGAAGTCGGCGTGGCCTGGGGTGTCGACGATGTTGATCTGGGTATCTTCCCACAGCACCGACGTACACTTGGCGAGAATGGTGATGCCGCGTTCTTTTTCGAGATCGTTGCTATCCATCGCGCGTTCCTGGACGCGCTGATTGTCGCGGAAGGTGCCCGACTGCTGCAGGAGCTTGTCGACGAGCGTTGTCTTGCCGTGGTCGACGTGTGCGATGATGGCGATGTTGCGCAGTTTCATGTGTCTTCTTCTGGTTCGACGAACGGATGCCCTGAGCGGGTTCTGCAAGAGGCTGGACCTGCGCTCCATGCGCGACCAACTCTGTCCTGCCTGAAAACGCGCTGGGGCAATCCCTGCAAAAGCAAACCCGGCCTTGGAGAAAAAGCCGGGTACTCGGGCGCGTTGCGGCGCAATATAGTCAGGAATCCTCCAAAAACAACGTGAATCTGCCCGGCAAATCAGCCCATTTTGGGGTCCAGAACGGTGCTCCAAAGGGCCGTATCGGCCCGATCCCGGAGCGTTACGGTCATCTGGCCGGTTGCCCCCTCGATCTTTACGTGACCGAAGAACTGCATACCGGCCGAGGGCGGCAGGTTCTGCTTCCCTTTGCCCGGCGCTTTCACGAAGCGGACTTCGGGGCCGAAGGTGTTGTCCAGCCCGGCCGGGCCGAAGGTACCGGCATGGAACGGGCCGGAGACAAACTCCCAGAACGGCTCGAAATCCTGGAACTGGGCCTTGTCCGGGTTGTAGTAATGGGCCGCCGTGTAGTGAACATCGGCGGTAAACCACACTGTATTGCGGATGCCGGCCACCTTGATGAAGCGGAGCAGGTCGGCGATCTCCAGCTCGCGCCCGAGCGCCGGACCATCGCCCTGAGCAATCGCCTCGGAGCCCGATTTCGTGGCTGCGTTGTCATAGACCAGCAGGCCGATCGGCATGTCGGAGGCGATCACCTTCCAGGTGGCGCGGGATTCCAGCAAAGCGCGCTTCAGCCAGGCCAGTTGCTCCGGGCCGATGAAATACGCCTCAGGGCCGTAGCTCGTCTGGGTGTTCGGCCCGTTCGGGCTGCGATAGCTGCGCTCGTCCAGCATGAAGACATCGAGATGCGGGCCGTAGTTCAGGGTGCGATAGACGCGGCCGGGTTCGGCCGGATTGATCCGCACAGGATACATCTCGTGAAACGCCCGCGCCCCACGCGCGGCGAGCACGCCGATATCGCGCTCCTTGTAGGCGGCCGGCAATTGCTTCGAGGCCGACCAATTGTTGGTGACCTCGTGATCGTCCCACTGGCCGAAGATCGGCACATCAGCATTGAAGGCGCGCACATTGTCGTCGAGCAGATTGTATTTATGCGCCGCACGGAATTCATCGAGCGTCTCGGCGACTTTTGCTTTCTCCGGCACCAACGTGGTGTTCTTCCAGAGCGCCCCATCCGGAAGCTTTACTTCGGCGACCATCGGCCCGTCGGCATAGATCGTATCGCCATTATGCAGGAGGAAATCCGGATTGTGCTTGCGCATGGTGGCGAAGGTGACCATGCCACCGTCATCGGCATTGATGCCCCAGCCCTGCCCGGCGACGTCGCCGCCCCAGACGAAAGACACATCGCGCCGATCCGCCGGCGCGGTGCGGAAGCGTCCGTTGACGGGCTCGCCGACCACGCTCGTATGCGCGAGATCGCGGAAGCGCACGCGGTAGAAGATGTCCTGCCCCGAAGGCAGATTTTCCAGCAGCAGCTTTGCGGTGAAATCACTCTCCGGCAGCACATTCACCGGCGGCAGAGCACGTGCATGCTT
The DNA here is from genome assembly GCF_018279705.1 of Tardiphaga alba. Classification (NCBI taxonomy): domain Bacteria; kingdom Pseudomonadati; phylum Pseudomonadota; class Alphaproteobacteria; order Hyphomicrobiales; family Nitrobacteraceae; genus Tardiphaga; species Tardiphaga alba. The sequence continues at coordinate 422,113 of NZ_CP036498.1, read as the reverse complement.
GAAGGAATCGGTGGTCGCCACTTCCACCAGCATCTGCGCAGGGCGATCCGCCCGCGACCAGATCATGCCGCTATCGAGCCCGATATCACCGGACTGCACGCCATGCGACACCACCGGCCGATCCGCCGCACGGCTGAGCGAGGGCATCGCCAACACGCCGGCGCCAGCGGCAGCCGTGGTGAGAAAGCGGCGACGGGACACGCGGATGGCCATTGTGCTCTCCTGGGATCGCGATGGTGACGCAGAGGCTGTAAGCATCTCGCGCGACGACGCTGTGACAGGCTGCCGCAGCGTCCGCACTATGGCAGACTCGCGGCATTGACTCGCTCTGCCATTTCACAGAAACGTGGCGGCGACGGTTCCTAACGGACCAAAAGGGAATGCGGTGAGGCTCGTTCTTCCGACGATCCGATTCCGCGGCTGCCCCCGCAACTGTAAGCGGCGAGCCTGCGCCACATGCCACTGGATTTCCGTCCGGGAAGGCGACGCAAGGCATTGACCCGCGAGCCAGGAGACCTGCCGTCAGTCGTGGTCACACGCGAGCACATTGGGCGGGGTGTCCTGATGGAAGCCGAATTGCCTTCGCTTCGAATGGCAAAACGGTTTGGTTTGCGGTGACGTGCATCGTTATCGCGAGTCCTTCGGATGATCTCCTTCCTGTCCAGCTTCAGCACGGCGCCCCATGCTTGAGGCCATCACCGTCAAGAAGCAGTTCGGTGCCAAATGCGCACTCGACGATGTCTCGCTCAACGTACAGCCCGGCGATATCTATTGCCTGCTCGGCGCCAATGGCGCTGGCAAGACCACGCTGATCAATCTGTTTCTGAATTTCATTCAGCCGACAGCAGGTCGCCTGCTGATTAACAAGCGCGATGTCGCCGCAGAGCCGTTTGAGACCAAGCGGCTGCTCGCTTACATCCCCGAACAGGTCAATCTCTATCCGCAGCTGTCCGGCGTCGAGAATCTCGCTTTCTTTGCGACCCTTGCCATCGGTGAGGAATTACCCCGCGAACGCCTGCTCGAACTCCTGCAGGCCGCCGGCCTGCCGCTGCAAGCGGCCGACGATCGCGTCGGCACCTATTCGAAAGGCATGCGCCAGAAAGTCGGCATCGCCATCGCGCTGGCGAAGAACGCCAAGGCATTGCTGCTGGACGAGCCGACATCGGGCCTCGATCCGTCCGCCGCCAACGAGTTTTCCGAATTGCTGGTCAATGCCAGCCGCAATGGCGTGGCCATCCTGACGACGACCCACGACCTCTTCCACGCCAAACAGACCGGCACCCGTATCGGCATCATGCGCCGAGGCAAGCTCGTGCAGGAACTGAACAGCGCCGATGTCAGCCACGCGGATCTGCAGGCCCTCTATCTCGAACATATGAAAGCCTGACGTGATCCGCACCATCGCCCTCAAGGATCTGCGCGAGATCATCCGCGACGGCCGCATGCTGTGGGCTGCGGCGCTCATCATCCTGCTCTCCATCGTCGCACTGGCGTCGGGATCGATCCGGCAATCGCAGATCAATCACGAGCGCGCTGCCGGCCAGGCGCTGGATTATCAGGCTTGGCTGCAACAGGGCGAGCGGCATCCGCATGATGCCGCCGAACAGGGCATGCATGTGTTCAAGCCGGAGCCGCCGCTGGCGGTGCTCGATCCCGGCATCGAGCCCTTTGTCGGCTCCACCGTCTGGCTGCAGGCGCACCGCCAGAGCGAGTTGAAATTCCGGCCGGCGCAGGATGCCACCGGGCTGCAGCGTTTCGGCCAGCTCTCGCCTGCATGGATTGTGCAGGTACTGGTGCCACTGCTGATCATCGTGATCGGCTTCGGCGCCATCAGCGGCGAGCGCGAACGCGGCACGCTGCGGCAATTGCTGAGCATCGGCGTGCCCGCGCGGCAATTGCTACTCGGCAAGGCGCTCGCGCTCGCCGCCTGCGCTTGCGCGCTGGTGATTCCGGTCTGGCTGGTGTTCTCGGTCGTCGCCACCATCAGCCTGCCCTCCGCCGAGCGGCTCGATGTGGTCTATCGCATGCTCTGGCTGATTGCGGGCTATGGGCTCTATCTCGGCTTCTTCGTCTTCCTCACCATCGCGGTCTCCGCCATGGTGCGCTCGTCGCGCGCTGCCGTCGTGCTCTTGCTTGGCTTCTGGGTCGCAGCGACATTGATCGCCCCGCGCACTGCATCGGAAATTGCCAATGTGATCGATCCCACGCCGTCGCGGCTCGATTTCAACAATCACTTGTCGCACGACATCTCCGAAGCCGCAGGCGAGGCCTGGAAATCGAGTTTCGGCGTCAAGGAGCAATGGGATCCGTCTCTGCCGCTCAGCAAATGGGGCGCAGCGCTCAAGGTCGATGACCATGCAGGCTATGGCGTGCTCGACCAGACCTTCGGCAAATTGTGGGACACGTTCGAGCGCCAGCAGCGCTTCCAGCAATGGATCGGCCTCGTCGCTCCCGTCATCACGCTGCGCGGTTTTTCCATGGGCCTAGCCGGAACCGATTTCGCGCAGCACCGCGATTTCTCCACCGCCGCAGAACTGCAACGCCGCAAGATCCAGGAGATTGTCAGCGACGATCTCGTCGCCCATGCCGACACGCTCGGCAACGCTCATTTCAGCTACAAGGCCGGCTCAAAACTCTGGGCCACCGTGCCGGAATTCAAATATCAGCTGCCGACGATCGGCTTTGCAGCCCGCCGCTACTGGCCCGACCTTTTGCTGCTGGCCGCGATGTTCGCCGCTGCCGCGACGCTCGCTTCCATCGCCGTCTCTCGCAGCCTGAAGCGGATGGCCTGACATGTCGCAGATGAAGCATACATCCACGTTCCAGCTCATCTTCCGGCATGAGCTGACCATCCTCACCCGCGACCGCACGTTGCCGATCGTTGCCATCCTGCTCGCGGCGATGGTGCTGGGCGGCCTGTTCGTCGGCATCACCCAGGCCAAGCAGCGCAGCGCGATGATCGCCGAGGTCATCGAACACAGCGCCAAGCGACAAGCGGCCAACGAAAAGACGCTGCAATCCGTGCTCGACGGCAAGCAGGCGCTGGTCCCGTTCGGCAACCCCGCCAATCCGGCGGCGCTCGCGGGCGGCCTCGCCGGCCGCCACACCACACTGCCGAATCTGCCGCTGGCGGCGCTGGCGATCGGTCAATCCGACATGGTGCCGAACTATTATCGCATCTCGTATCTGAGCAAGGTCCAGTTCATGTACGACACCGAGATCGAGAATCCCTGGAATCTGCTCAGCGGACATTTCGATCTCTCTTTCGTCATCACTTTCGTACTGCCGCTGCTGGTGATCGGCCTGTCCTTCAACATGCTGTCCGCCGAGCGCGAACAGGGCACGCTGCGGATGCTGTTCGCGCAGCCGATGGCACTGACGACGCTGATCGCCGCCAAAGCGAGCGCACGTTATCTCGTCTTCCTGGCCGTGATACTGCCGCTACCGCCGCTCGTGCTGCTGTCGCTGTTTCCGGAAACGCGCAGCATGGATTCGCTGCTGTTCATGGCGCTGTGGGCGCTGGTGGTCGCCGGCTATACGTTGTTCTGGTTCGCGCTGGCAGCACTGGTCAATGCATTCGGCCGTGCGTCCTCGTCGAACGCATTGATCCTGATCTCCGGCTGGACGTTCCTCGTCCTCATCCTGCCCATCGTGATGAATCTCGTCGTCGGCGCCATCAGCCCGGCGCCGTCGCGCACCGAGCTTGCCAGTCGCACACGCGTGGTGACCGCCGATGCGCTGCGCGAGTATGAAGACATGTACAGCACGGACTATCGCTATGCCTCGGATCCCGAGACCTTGGCAGTGAAGGACGGTCGCATTGAGGTCCCGCCCCGCATGCGCGCTTTCTTCCTGGCCAAGCAACGCGTCGACGCACAGGTTGAGCCGTTGTTGAATCAGTTCGACCATCAATTGCTGGAACAGCAGAAACTGGTGGATCTGATTGGCTTCCTGTCACCCGCGATCCTGGTCAATGAGGCGCTGAATCTCGTAGCGGGTAACGATTCCCGCCGTTTCGTCGCTTTCAAGAACCAGACGGAAGCCTTCCACAACGGCTGGCGCGCATTCTTCGCGCCGAAGATCGCAACAGACCGCGCGACGACGCGTGCCGAGATGACTGCGCTGCCAGTGTGGCAGCGGCAGGAGACAGCGACCACGACAACCGCGTGGCGCATCGCGTCCCGCGCGGCGCTACTGCTGCTTGTGAGCTTCATTATCGCAATCTTTGCGATGCGCAGACTACGCCATGGCCAGATCGTGTAACGCGAGCGAGTGGTGCATGATCCACACACCAATGGCCATAAAGGCGCCATCGATCCGCGCGTGCGTTGACACATTCGTCAACATCACCCAAACGTGAGCATGACGGTTCCTTCGGGACCAATAGGGAATGCGGTGAGGCCCGCGCAACGCTTGTTGCGCGAACCGATTCCGCGGCTGCCCCCGCAACTGTAAGCGGCGAGCCTGCGCCAAGAGCCACTGGATTTCGATCCGGGAAGGCGGCGCAAGGCAATGACCCGCGAGCCAGGAGACCTGCCGTCAGTCGTGGTCACACGCGAGCACATTGGGCGGGGTGTCCTGATGGAAGTCGAGTTGCGTTCGTCAGCGGGTGCAGAGCGGCTTGGTTTGCGGTGACGTGCCACGTTATCGCGAGTCCTTTTTTGCAAATGACCTCCGTTTCCTCCGCCGCGTCGTTCCGGCGCCAGTTTCTCCTCTGCACCGTCGCACTGCCGTGCCTCATGTGGTCCGCCGAAGGCACCGCGCAGGATGCAAAGCCGAGCCAGACGCTCGATCCTGTTGTCGTCCAGCCATCCCCCAGCCGCAGCGCGCACGCCGCGCCACCACCGGCAATGCAAGCCGCGCGGCGCGTCCGCAACGCAATGCCGCTGCGACCACGGCAGCGCCCGTTGTGACGCCGACCGGCCCTGCTTTCGCCGCACCGACGCTGAATCTCACCGGCACCGCGCCGACCGGCAGCCGTCTCGGCCTCACCCGCCTGCAGACCCCCGCCAGCGTCGATGTCATCTCCGCGCAGACCATGTCGGAGCGCGGCCAGCAGAACATCAATGACGCCGTGACGCAGAATGCGGTCGGCATCACCGCCAATCCTTCGCTTGGCAATGGCGGCCTCGCTTTCAGCGCACGTGGCTTCACCGGCTCCAGTTCCGTCATGACGATCTATGACGGCACCCAACTCTATGTCGGCCAGGGAACAGCGACTTTCCCCTATGACACGTGGTCCGCAGAGCGCATCGAGGTGCTGCGTGGGCCGGCCTCTGTGCTGTACGGATCCGGCGCCATCGGCGGCGCCATCAATGTGGTGTCGAAACTGCCGACCTGGATACCCACCAACCAGGCCGCGATTTCGTTCGACACCAACATGACCAAGCGTATCGCGGTCGATAGCGGCGGCCCGGTGAGCGAAAACGTCGCCTATCGCATCACTGCCACAGGCAATCTCTCCGACGGCTGGGTCGATCGCGGCAACAATTCAAATGTCTCCGTGCATGCTGCCATCCAGGTGAAGCAGAACGAGGACGTCACCTGGACCTTCCTCAGCGACTATGCCGACGTACAGCCGCAGCGCTATTGGGGAACACCCCTGGTCAATGGACGCATTCTCGATTCCACCCGTTTCAATAACTACAATTTCAGCGACGGCATCGTTCACTACAAGGACAACCTGAACCAGATCCGCACCGAATGGAACGTGACCGACGGCGTATCTGTGCGCAACGTGTTGTACTACATGGATGTCCATCGTCACTGGCGAAACGCGGAAAGCTACGTCGCCAATCCGGTGACCGGCCTCGTCACCCGCAACAACGGCAATACCGAGATTTACCAAGCCCAGCAGCAGATCGGCAACCGCATGGATGCCACCTTCCGTGGGCATTTGTTCGGATTGACCAATCAGTTCGTTGCCGGCTTCGATGTGAACCACATCAAGTTCGGTCGTGACGCCAATTTCCGTGTGGGAAATACCGGCACCTCGACCGTGTCTCTCTACGATCCGATCCCGGGAAGTTTCTTTAGCACACAGCCCACCATTCTCGACTATCGCAGCATCACTAACCAGTATTCGCTTTTCGCCGAGAACAAGCTGGACCTCACAGAGCAGCTGTCATTGATCGCCGGGATTCGTCAGGACGAGCCGACCGTCACGCGCACGGACTTCATCAATCCGGCGAACAGTCTCGTAAAATCTTTCTCCAACACGACGTGGCGCGCCGGAGCCGTCTACACACCGATCAAGGATCTCGCATTCTACGCCCAGTACGCCACCGCGGTGGACCCCGTCACGAGTGGCCTGCTCGCGCTCGATGCAGCGAATGCGAACTACAATCTCACGACCGGCCGGCAGATCGAAGCCGGCGTCAAGCAGTCGCTGCTCGGCGGCCGCTTCGAATGGACGCTGGCGGGCTACGAGATCGTCAAGAAAGACCTTGTCGCACGCGATCCGAATAATGTGAACATCATCATGCAGGTCGGTCAGCAGTCGTCGCGCGGCGTCGAGGCGTCAGTCGGCATGCTGCTGGATTACGGCTGGCGGATCGATGCCAACACAACCTTCCTGCAGGCGCAGTATGATGAGTTCAGACAGCCTAGCGGCGTCAATTTTGCTGGCAATGTCCCGCAGAACGTGCCGCTGAATGTCTCCAATATCTGGGCGACATGGGACTTTGCACCGAACTGGTCGGCCAATGCCGGTATCCAGATCGTCGGCAAGACCTATGCCGATGCGGCCAACACGCTGGCGCGCCCGACTTACAATGTCGTCAATGCGGGCGTGCAGTGGAAGCCCGATACGAACACCACCGTCTCGCTGCGCGTCTACAACCTGTTCGACGAGATCTACGCCGTCTCCGGCGGCACCAATCAGTGGGTGCTCGGCATGCCGCGCACGGCGCAGCTTGCGGTGAATGTGAAGTTCTGATCGCGCCAGCTGTCATCCCCGCCTAGCACGCCGAAGGCGTGCACGGAGCGGGGATCCAGTACACGCTGTCGCGAAAGCTCCATCACGAAAATCCGTGTCTACTGGATCGCCCGGTCCTAGCGCGCAATTGCGCGCACGGCCGGGCGATGACAGTGCGAGTTGTCCCGCAGTGGGAGTGATGCGCCGTTTCAACACCGCGACAACAACTCACCATACCACTCGTCTGCGAATTGACTCATTCCAGATTTTCACCCTAACGTGATCGCGACGGTTCCTTCCGGGGACCAAAAGGGAATGCGGTGAGGCTCTTTGTTGATAGAGCCGATTCCGCGGCTGCCCCCGCAACTGTAAGCGGCGAGCCTTCGCCACATGCCACTGGGCCCCTAGCCTGGGAAGGCGGTGACAGGCACCGACCCGCGAGCCAGGAGACCTGCCGTCAGTCGTGGTCACACGCGAGCACATTGGGCGGGGTGTCCTGGTGGAAGTCGCATCATCGGTCTGAGGACCACGGGCGGCTTTGTTTGCGGTGACGTGCCACGTTATCGCGAGTCTCAAGCCGATGTCGTTCCATCCTTCCGCATCCAGACGATGCCACCTGCTCCTCTCCTCCGTCGCGCTGTCCTGCCTGCTCTGGCCCACTGAAGGCTGGACGCAGACAGCACAACGCAGTCAGACGCTCGATCCTGTCGTCGTGCAGCCGTCGGCCACGCAGCCACGCGCCCGCCGTGCCGCAACCGGCAACGCCGCGCGCAATGTACGCTCGCGCCAGCAGCGCAATGTCGCCGCGACGACTGCTCCGCCGGTTGCGACGCCAACTAGCCCGGTCTTCGCAGCACCGACGCTCAATCTCACCGGCACCACGTCCACCGGCAGCCGCCTCGGCCTGACGCGCCTGCAGACGCCGGCCAGTGTTGAAGTGATTTCGGCGGAGACCATGGCCGAGCGCGGCCAACTGAATGTCGTTGATGCCGTGACCCAGAATGCCACCGGCTTCACCGCCATCGGCGAACCCGGCAATGGCGGCATCGCCTTCTCGACCCGCGGCTTCGCCGGCAGCGGCTCCGTCACTTCTCTCTATGATGGCACCCGCCTCTATGTCGGCGCGGGTACCGTCAATTTCCCGTTCGATACCTGGACCGCCGAGAAGATCGAAGTGCTGCGTGGCCCGGCCTCGGTGATGTATGGCGAAGGCGCCATTGGCGGCGCCGTCAATGTGGTCTCGAAACTGCCGCTCTGGATTCCGCGCAACCAGGCCGAACTCTCCATCGACACCAACATGACACGCCGCATCGCGCTCGATAGCGGCGGGCCGATCAACAAGGACGTCGCCTATCGCATCGCCGTCACCGGCAATGCCAGCGACGGCTGGATTGATCGCGACAACCAGTCGAACATCGCGCTGCATGCCGCCGTACAGATCAAGCAGAACGAGGACGTCACCTGGACGCTGTCCACCGACTATGGCGACCGGCATCCGTCGAAATATTTCGGCACGCCGCTGATCAACGGCCAGCTCGATCCGGCGACCCGCTTCAAGAACTACAATGTCAGCGACAGCACCATCCGCTACCAGGACAGCTGGAGCCAGGTGAAGACCGAATGGCAGGTGGCCGACGGCATCACGCTGCGCAACACGCTCTATTACATGTATGCGAAGCGCCACTGGAAGGAGGTCGAGATCTACGGCTTCAATCCCGGCACCGGTCAGATCGACCGCAGCGACTATCTGGAAATCTTCCACCAGCAGCAGCAAGTCGGCGACCGCATGGACGCCACCTTCACCGGCCACCTGTTCGGCATGGTGAACACCTTCGTGGCCGGCTTCGACGTCAACCGCATCGACTTCAAGCACACCAGCAATTCGCCCTTCGGAGGCTTCTCGTCGGTCGATCCCTATAACTTCAATCCCGGCCTGTTCGAGAGCCCGGACATCACGCGCCCCGGCTACAACGCGACCACCAATCAATATGCGTTCTTTGCCGAAAACCGCCTCGCCGTCACCGAGCAGCTGGCGCTGATCGCCGGCGTGCGGCAGGACCAGCCGAGCGTGACCCGTACCGACTTCCGAAATCCCGCCAACAGCTACACACGGGATTACTCGGCGACGAGCTGGCGCGCCGGCGTCGTCTATACGCCGATCCAGAACCTCGCTTTTTACGGCCAGTATTCGACGGCCGCGGACACGGTGGGCGGCCTGATCTCGGCGAGCAATGCCAATTCCAAATTCGATCTCGCCACCGGCCGGCAGGCCGAGATCGGCGTCAAGCAGTCCTTCTGGGGCGGCCGCGGCGAATGGACCCTCGCCGGCTATGAGATCGTGAAGAACAATCTTCTGTCCGTCATTCCCGGCAGCGGCGGTGTCGTCCAGCAGGTCGGCCAGCAATCTTCGCGTGGCGTCGAGGCCTCGATCGGCCTCGTTCTGGATTACGGCTGGCGCATCGACGCCAACACCGCTTTCCTGCGCGCCAAGTATGACGACTTCCAGCAGGATAGCGGCGTGAACTTCACCGGCAATGTCCCGTTCAACGTCCCGCAGAACGTCTCGAATATCTGGGCGACATGGGGCTTCGCACCGAACTGGTCGGCCAATGCCGGCGTGCAGATCGTCGGCAAGACCTATGCGGACAGCGCCAATACGCTGGAAATGCCGGCTTACACGCTGGTCAGTGCGGGCCTGCAATGGAAGCCGGATGTCAACACGACCGTGTCACTGCGCGTGTGGAACATCTTCGACAAGATCTATGCGACGTCGAGCTACAGCGACAATCAGTGGATCCTCGGCATGCCACGCACGGCGCAATTGGCTGTGAACGTGAAGTTCTGACGCGTGGCACGAGGACTGAAACGAAAACTCCGGCAGTGGCTGTATCTCACCCACCGCTGGATCGGCATCGTCACCTGCCTGTTCTTCGCCATGTGGTTCATCTCGGGCGTGGTGATGATGTATGTCGCGTTCCCCGGCCTCTCCGACAAAGAGAGGCTGGCGGCGCTGCCCGAGATCGCATGGGAGAAGGCAAGGCTTTCTCCTGACGATGCGATGAAGGCTGCGGGCATCACGCGCTATCCGCGCGATCTACGCCTGATGATGCTCGATGGTGAGCCGGTCTATCGGCTGAGCGACTGGAGCGGCAAACGACAGACGATCTCCGCGATTGATGGTCATGCGATCGCTGGGATTTCCGAGCAGCAGGCGCTTGCGATTGCTTCACATCATCCTGCAAGCAAATCGCCGCGTTTCGAAGAGATGATCGACCGCGATCAATGGAGCGTCGTCGCGCGTTACGATGTGCTTCGACCGTTCTATCTGGTCAATCTGGGCGATGATGCCGGCACCAAACTCTACGTCTCCTCAAGAACCGGAGAGGTCGCGCTCGATACGACGCATCACGAACGCGTGTGGAATTGGCTCGGCGCAATCCCGCACTGGATCTATCCCACCATCCTGCGTCAGGATCAGTCGCTGTGGCGATCGGTCGTGCTGTGGATTTCCGGCATCTGCCTGATCGTCGGTATCACCGGAATCTGGATCGGTATTTTGCGCGTGCGGCTGAAGCGGCGCTATTCGGGCGGGACAGTGTCGCCCTATCGCGGCTGGATGAAATGGCATCACATCACCGGCCTAATCGCCGGCTTGTTCGTGCTGACCTGGATGTTCTCCGGCTGGATGTCGCTCGATCCCGGCAGATATTTCGCCGACCGGGGCGGCATGCGCGAAGCGCTGCAGCGCTATGCCGGCCATGACGCGCCGACCATCGCGGCCCAGTTGCCACCGACGCCTGTCGGCGCGGTGGAAGTCCGTTTCGTCTGGTTCGATGGCATGCCGCTGATGATCCTGGCCGCGCGCGATGGGACATTGACGCCGACGGATGCGGCCACCGGGGCGATCGCGCCATTGCAGCCGGATCGTCTCTGGAAGGCCGCCAGTCACCTGGAGCCGCAGGCACGGCTGACGGAACGACAGGTGCTGTCGGATTATGATGCCTATTGGTACGCCAATCACCGCACCCGTGAGTTACCCGTGCTGCGGGCGGTGTTCGACGATGCCCATGGCACCTGGTTTCACATCAGCCCGCTCACCGGCGAGGTCCTCGGCCGCAGCGATGCGAACCGGCGCACCTATCGCTGGCTGTACAATGGACTGCACAGCTTCGACATCCAGCTCTTGCTGAAATACCGCCCGGCCTGGGACATCGTCGTGATCCTGCTGTCGATCCTCGGCACGATCGTCTCAGTCAGCGGCGTTGTGGTGGGATGGCGCTATCTGAAGCGTTAGACCGCCAGCGGCCGCGGCATCTGGCGCGCGGGCTCCGGCGGGATCATGCCGAGCAGTGCCTTTCGATCGGCCACAGCATTGTGGAACTGCTCGAGCGCGATATTGAAGGCGGTCAGCGTGCCTTCCTGGATCGCGCCATGCTCGTAACATGTGAGCGTGTCACGCAGGATGCCGTCGGCCTCTTCCTGCATGCTGTCGAGTTCCGGAAGCGAGTCGCTCTTGCGCGCCAGCGCGATCATGTCGAGCAGGCGATCACGCTGCGAGACGTTGACGTTACGTTCGTCGCGGCGGAAGTAGCTCGCGAACCATGCACCGGCCGAGCCCATGGCCGAGAGGCCCATCAGGCTCCACCAGATATAGTCGCTATAGCGATCGAGGAAGGTTTTCTCTTCACCGTCCACATAGGCGGCAGCGCCGGGATGGGCGGGGATCACCGCATCCTTGTCGGTGTCCGGCGTCTCGATCTTCGCGGCCAACGGGAAGTCATTGATGATCTGCTGGCGGATCGCGAAGAGCTGCCGCGTCAGCGCCGCGACGGTGACTTCCGACAGGCCCTGCCGCGCAACGATATGATGCGCGAAACTGATGGTCTTCACGTCATCATCCGGCCGCGCCGGCGCGCCGCCGAACGTACCAGCTGGAATCTCCGAGGCCTCATAGACCGGATAATTCTGCGCAATCGCGTCCGCCGAATCGATGGCGAGGAATGTCGGCGTGCCGCCGTCGCGCGCCGTCGCCTGCAGCGCATCGGCGGTGATCTTGCTGTTGACGGGGCCTGCCGCAAGGAACGCATCGACCTTTTGGTCCTTCACCGCCTCTGCCACGTCATTGGTCGAGAACTGCGTCACCGCCACCTTGGCGGGATCCACGCCATATTGGCGCAGGATGATGTTGAGCAGATTGACGTTCGCCTGGGTCTTGCCGATCACGCCGACGCGCTTGCCTGCGAGATCGGGAATCTTGGTGATTTTCGCGGCTGCCTTCTTGCCGCGGGCCGTCCTGCCCTTGGTCGGCGGCACCCACATCACCACGACATTCTTGCGCAGCGTCGCCACCGCACGGGCGTTTTTCGGAATGGTGAGATCGCCGCGGATGACGGCGAGATCGACCTTGCCGTCCGCGAGAGCCTGTGCGCTGGCCGTCGCGCCATCGGTGATCTGCGGGCGCAAGCGCACCGAGCGATGATCGCGTGAGAAGGCCTGCACCAATGCCTGCACGACCTTGACGTCGTCGCTGTTCTGCGGACCCACGGCAATACGCAGCGGCACCGGCTTCATCGCGAAATAATAGGCGCCAGCCACCGCAGCGACGATCGCCAGCGTGCCGGCCAGCGTGATCAGCGTCACCTTGCGCCGGATCGAACGCGGCGACGGCAGCCCGATCGGTCCAATGACCTCGGGTCCGTCCGTCATCGATCTCGAAAACAGGCGCTTCAAGTCCATTGTCACCAAAGTGGGTTAGAGCCGCAGTCTAGCAAAGTTCCGGGCTGTCCGCCTGTTCCGCCTCAACCATGGTTACCGGAGGGCGTGGTTACCCAGTTGCGCGCGATTAGCGCCTTATTGTGGCATGGATCGATGATGTGTCATTGCGCGTTGAGGTAAAGTTCAGGTGATGCAGGAGGTTGCCATGGTAAATCGGCTATCGGCGGACGAGCGCAAGGCGGCGCTGAAGGAATTACCCGGCTGGAGCGAAGCCAAGGGGCGGGACGCCATCGCGCGCGTTTTTACCTTCAAGGACTTCAGCGAGGCTTTCGGCTTCATGGCGCGGGTCGCCCTGGTGGCCGAAAAGCACGACCACCATCCGGAATGGCGCAACGTCTACAAGACCGTGGACGTGGTGCTTTCCACCCATGATGCCGATGGTGTTACCCAGAAGGACATCGACCTGGCCAAGGCCATGGACGCCATCGCGAAGCAGCTCGGCGTCTGACGATTTGTTGCGGAGCGCGATCGAAGACACCATCTGAAACAGGTATGACCAGGCAGCGAGGAACATTGCCGATGGCCACCGAACACAGCGTGGGATTTGAGCCTGCCGACCGGCTGGCGCAGGACCGCGAGAGCGTTCGCAAGCAATTCTGGCGCAAGCTGAAGAGACTTGCCGTGAAGCTGCCCTTCATGGAAGACCTGCTCGCGGCCTATTATTGCGCCTTCGACCGGCAGACACCGCGCCATGTGCAGGCGGCGTTGCTCGGCGCGCTTGCCTATTTCATTCTGCCGTTTGATTTCGTGCCGGATGTGCTGCCGATCCTCGGATTTGGCGATGACGCGGCGATCCTCGCCACAGCGCTGCGCATGGTAGCGACGCATATCAATGACGATCATCGCGAGGCCGCGCGACGCGCTATCGCGCGCGGCCTTAACGACGACCCCAACGAAGGCTAATTCGTCTTACGGGTGCAAGATCACCTTGCCCATGGCCTGACGACCACCCAGCACCTTCATGGCTTCCGCGGTCTTCTCGAGCGGGAAGGTGCGATCCACGTGTGCTGAGATCTTGCCCTCGGCGGCCCAGTTCAGCAGCTTCGTGATGCTCGCGCGGTACTTCTCGTGGTTCTGCCGCACCCAGGCGCCCCAGAACACGCCGCGGATATCGCAGCCCTTCAGCAGCGCCAGATTGAGCGGCATCTTCGGAATGTCGCCGGCCGCAAAACCGATCACCATGAAGCGGCCTTCCCATGCAATCGCGCGCAACGCTGCTTCCGCATATTTTCCGCCGACCGGATCGAAGATGATGTCGACGCCCTTGCCGCCGGTGAGCGACTTGAGGCCTTCCTTCAAATCTTCCTTGGCGTAGTTCAGGCCAAGCTCGGCGCCATGCTTCTTGGCGAATTCCAGCTTCTCGTCCGACGATGCGCAAGCGATCACCTTGAGACCGAGCAGCTTGCCGAGTTCGCATGCGGCGAGACCGGTGCCACCGGCGGCGCCGAGCACGGCCAGCGTTTCACCCGGCTTCGGCGACGCACGATCTTCCAGCGCATGAAGCGCGGTGCCGTAGATCACGATAACACCCGCAGCGCGGTCGAAATCAAGATTGTCGGGGATCTTGATCACCGACGCGGCGGCCGCAGCAACCTTCTGCCGGGCACCGTTGTGACCGATGGACGCAACGACGCGATCGCCGACCTTCAGCGACGTGACGCCAGCACCAATGCTCTCGACGACACCAGCGACTTCCGCAGCAGGCGAGAACGGGAATGGCGGCTTGATCTGGTACTTGCCCTGGATCATCAGGATGTCGAAGAAGTTCAGTGCCGCCGACTTGATGGCGATGACCACCTGGCCTTCACCGGCAACGGGATCCTCCACATCGGCAAAAACGAGATCGTCGGGTTCGCAATATTGCGAGCAGAGAATGGCTTTCATCTGATCAACCTGGCCTTCGGCTTGAGACAGTTCGGCGATTCATGAATGAATTAGCGCAAGCCTGCAACCACCATTGACGGGGTGCATTCCGCTTAGCGGATAATGGAGGAAGCGAACAATGTTTGAAAAAAGTCTCCTCGCCCACAAGCGCATTCTCGTGACCGGCGGCGGCTCCGGGCTCGGCGCGGCCATGAGCCACCGCTTTGCCGAACTCGGCGCGGAACTGCTGATTTGCGGCCGACGCAGCGCGACGCTCGACGAAACCGCTGCGCAACTTCGCGCCGCATATAATGCGAAGGTCCACACCTTCGCGTGCGACATTCGCGATGCCAATGCTGTTGCCGACATGATGGCTGCGATCTGGCAGGACGGCCCGCTCGACATTCTCGTCAACAACGCCGCCGCGACATTTATCGCGCAGAGTGAGCATCTCTCGGCACGCGCTGCGGACGCGATCCTCGCCCCGACGCTGCATGGCGCGATGTATTGCACGCTGGAGGCGGGGCGCCGCTGGATCGAATCCGATCACAACGGCGTGGTGCTCAGCATCCTCTCCACATCCACGATTACCGGTCGCGCCTTCACCATGCCGTCGGCGATGGCGAAGTCCGCGTTACTGGCGATGACCAAATCGCTCGCCGTCGAATGGGGACCGAAGGGCGTTCGTCTCGTGGCGATTGCACCGGGACCTTTTCCGACACCGGGCGCGACCGGGCAGCTACATCCTGAAGGACGCGATTCCGGGCCGGCTGCACGCAATCCGCTCGGCCGTGTGGGCGAGCACAGCGAGCTCGCCAATCTCGCCAGCTTCCTGATTTCCGATCAGGCCGGATACATCAACGGCGAGATGGTGGTGCAGGATGGCGGCGCGCATCTGCGCTCATCCGGCGCTGAAGACCTGCTGCACTGGACCGATACGCAATGGGCGGCGCAACGCACGGCGCGCGCGAAAAGCTGAGGACAGCAACGCACGCAGCGCGCGTTATGTGCTTCGCCCTGCTATCTTTCGACGCGATGTACGAGCCTTTCCAAACAAGACCGCACCGTTTATCTGCAAGTCTGTTGGCGCGCGTGATTCCAGGCCATCTTCCAGTCACAAAGATAGAGGATCGACACCTGATGTCCGTGCGGCGAATCCTGACAGTTGTATCCTTGAGCGTGGCGATGATCGGCATTTCCGATCTTGCGCAGGCGCAGACGGCTGCCAAGGGCAAGGCTGCACCGGCCAAGCAGGCGCCGGCGCCCGCTG
The DNA here is from genome assembly GCF_018279705.1 of Tardiphaga alba. Taxonomy (NCBI): domain Bacteria; kingdom Pseudomonadati; phylum Pseudomonadota; class Alphaproteobacteria; order Hyphomicrobiales; family Nitrobacteraceae; genus Tardiphaga; species Tardiphaga alba. Next base: position 406,289 of record NZ_CP036498.1, on the reverse strand, counting down.
CCGCAGGCAGTGCCGAGCCGACCTTGCTCGGTCAGTTCGGCCCGTGGGGTGCTTACACCGCGGCCCCCGGCGGCAAGAAAGTCTGCTTCGCGCTCGCCAAGCCGGCGTCGTCGAAAACCAATCCCGCCAACCGTCCGCGCGATCCCGCTTACGCGTTCATCTCGACCCGCCCGGCCGAGAAGGTCAGCAACGAAGTCTCGATCATGATCGGCTATCAGTTGAAGCCCGGCTATGAATCGACCCTTGATGTCGGCGGCGCGAAATTCGCGATGTACACTCAGGGCGATGGGCTCTGGATCAAGAATGCGGCCGAGGAAGAGCGTCTCGTCGAGGCGCTGCGCAAGGCCGGCGACGTGACCGTGAAGGGCCTTTCTGCCAAGGGCACCGAAACCACGGACTCGTTCTCGCTGAAGGGCCTGGCCCAGGCGCTGGACAAGGTTGCCCAGGAGTGCCGCCGGTAATCGCCGGCGGAACTCGCCCTAAATCCTTGTCGCCGTTAATATTGCCGCATTTGGCGCCTTTCCATTCGGGCGCGAAAAGCCTATTTGAGGCTTCAATTCCCGTGACATCAGTGATCGAACGCCATGACCCCCGCTTCTGCCGAGGCCAGCACTGCCGTTGAAACCACCCTCCCGCCGGGTCAGATCCCGCTGGAGAAGGTGGCGACCGAGACCTATGTGCCGCTGGCAAAACCCTCGCTGATCGGCCTGTCCCGCGCTCAGATCGCCGAAAAGCTCGGTTCCATCGGCGTGAAGCCGGCGCAGCAGAAGATGCGTAGCCAGCAGATCTGGCACTGGCTGTATTACCGCGGGGTCCAGAGCTTTGCGGAAATGTCCAGCATCTCCAAGGACATGCGGACCGAGCTGGAGCAGCATTTCACGGTCGACCGGCCGGAAGTGGCGGTCGAGCAGATTTCCAATGACGGCACCCGCAAATGGCTCCTGAAGCTGCCCTCGGGCACCCATGGCGAACGCGCCCATGAGGTCGAGTGCGTCTATATCCCCGAGACCGACCGCGGCACGCTCTGCGTTTCCTCGCAGGTCGGCTGCACGCTGAACTGCTCGTTCTGCCATACGGGAACCCAGCGGCTGGTGCGCAACCTGACCCCGGGCGAGATCGTCGCCCAGATCATGGTGGCGCGCGACCGGCTGAACGACTGGGCCGACCGCGACCAGCCGGGCACCAATCGCCGCATCACCAATATCGTGATGATGGGCATGGGCGAGCCGCTCTACAATTTCGACGCGGTGCGCGACGCGCTGCTGATCGTCTCCGACAATGAAGGCATCGGCATCTCGCGCCGGCGCATCACGCTCTCGACCTCGGGCGTGGTGCCGAACATCAAGCGCACCGGCGAGGAGATCGGCGTGATGCTGGCGATCTCGCTGCATGCGGTGCGCGACGAACTGCGCAACGAGCTGGTGCCTCTCAACAAGAAGTATCCGCTGAAAGAATTGCTGCAGGCGTGCCGCGACTATCCCGGCGCCTCCAATGCACGACGCATCACCTTTGAATATGTGATGCTGAAGGGCATCAACGACTCGCTGGACGATGCGAAGCTCCTGGTGAAGATGCTCAAGGGCATTCACGCCAAGATCAACCTGATCCCGTTCAATCCGTGGCCGGGCACGCGCTATGAGTGCTCGGACTGGGCGCAGATCGAAGCGTTCTCGGAATACGTCTTCAATGCCGGCTATTCCTCGCCGGTGCGCACGCCGCGCGGCCGCGACATTCTCGCGGCCTGCGGGCAGTTGAAGTCGGAGACCGAGAAGCTGTCGGCGCGCGAGCGGCAGGCACTGCGCGCGATGGCGATGACGGACTGACGATGGCGCTGATCGGCCGTCTGTTCGTCATTCTCTTTGCCTTTTGCGTCGCCTGTATGGTCGGCGGCACGATCGTCATCTTTTCGATCCTGTTCCCCGAACTCAGCGCCATGGATACCGGGATCGTGAATGCCGATGCGATCAATGTCCTGATCGGTTTCGGCTTCATCTTCTTCTCGGGCTTCGCGCTGATCCCCGCAATCATCGTCGTCGTGATCACCGAGACGTTCAATATCCGCAGCGTGCTGGCCTATGCGATCGGCGGCGGCGTGGTCGGCGTTGCCTGCTATCTCGGCCTGATCCCCTACGACACCACCACCATGACATTCGACGGCATCGTGCGTCGTCATCTGGAAGTGATGACCGGCGCCGGCATCGTCTCGGGGCTGATCTATTGGGTGATCGCCGGCCGTAAGGCCGGAGCATGGAAACAGCCGCGACAGCTGCCGTCGCAGCCGGATGCCGCGGCAAAGCCTTAGCTTCCGGGCATGATCTGATCCGAAAACCGGCATCCACTTTTCGGGATCATGCCCGAGCGCTTTAACTTTCCTTCCCGCGCCTGCTCGGATAAACCGCCCGCCATGAACCGGACCGGCCTCCTCATTGCGCTCGTGCTGCTTGCAGCAATTCTCGTGATTTTCGGCATCTGGCCCGAACTGGACCTCAAGCTCGCCGCGCTGTTCTACAGCCCCGACGCCGGCGGTTTCGCGTATTCCGGGCTGCCTTACGCCCAATTCGCCCGCCACGCGGCCATGTGGATCGCCTGGGCCTTCGTGGCGCCGTCGATCCTGGCGCTGATCGTCAAGCTGATCTGGCCAAACCGGCCGCTGATGGTGAAGGGCCGCACCATGGCCTTTCTGGTTATCACCATGCTGATGTCGGCGGGCTTCCTCACCAATTTCACCTTCAAAAGCTTCTGGGATCGGCCGCGGCCCGTCTCCGTCACCGAATTCGGCGGCCCCTGGCAGTTCAAGGCCTGGTGGGACCCAAGCGGCGAGTGCCGGCGCAACTGCTCCTTCTTCTCCGGCGAGGGCGCCACGGCGTTCTGGACCTATGCCCCCGCAGCACTGGCGCCGCCGAGCCTGCGTCCCGCGGCTTACGCGGCGGCGACCGTGTTCGGCCTTGCCACCTCGGGCTGGCGGATGGCGTTTGGCGGGCATTTCTTCACCGACGTGACCATCGCCGGCCTCGCCTCGTTTCTCGTGATCTGGCTGGTTCACGGATGGATCTACCGCTGGCCACGGACCCGGATGACGGATGAAGGCATCGATCGCTGGCTGACCAAAATCGCCTGGCCCGGCTATGCCTGGCGGCGCCGGATGCTGTCCGGCCGAAACCCGCCGAAGCCTACGCTGGGCAACCGGATTACCGAGCAGCATCACGACTAAAATTGTCGTTGCCCGGCTTGACCGGGCAACCCAGTACACGCCGGCCGGAGTCTACTGGGTCACCCGGTCCTAGCGCGCAATTGCGCGCACGGCCGGGTGACGACAGTAGCGCGCTCCTTGCGGTTCCCGCGTTGACGCGCTTTGCCCGGCCGCGCTATCGCTGACCCAAAGCGCCGCAGGCGCGGCAAATACAACCGAACTAGCCTCGATTGGACGCCCCATGACCACGATCCTGAAGAGCCTCCCCACCGGCAAGAATGTCGGCATCGCCTTTTCCGGCGGCCTCGATACATCGGCGGCGCTGCTCTGGATGAAGCAGAAGGGCGCCAGGGTCTTCGCCTATACCGCCAATCTCGGCCAGCCCGACGAGGCAGACTACGACGAGATCCCGCGCAAGGCGATGGAGTTCGGCGCCGAGAAGGCCCGCCTCGTCGACTGCCGCCAGCAGCTCGTGCATGAAGGCATCGCCGCGATCCAGGCCGGCGCGTTCCATGTCTCCACCGGCGGCATCACCTATTTCAACACCACGCCGCTCGGGCGCGCAGTGACCGGCACCATGCTGGTTTCGGCCATGAAGGAAGACGGCGTCAATATCTGGGGCGACGGGTCCACCTATAAGGGCAACGACATCGAGCGCTTCTACCGCTACGGCCTGCTGACCAATCCGGAGCTGAAGATCTACAAGCCCTGGCTCGATGACCAGTTCATCGACGAGCTCGGCGGCCGCGCCGAAATGTCGGCCTTCATGACCGCGCATGGCTTCGCCTATAAGATGTCAGCCGAGAAGGCCTATTCCACCGACAGCAACCTGCTCGGCGCGACCCATGAGGCCAAGGATCTCGAACATCTCGACTCCGGCATCACCATCGTCAATCCGATCATGGGCGTGCCGTTCTGGAAGGACGACTGCGCGGTCAAGGCCGAGCGCGTCTCAGTGCGCTTCGTCGATGGCCAGCCCGTCGCACTGAACGGCAAGACCTTTACTGATGCCGTCGCGCTGTTCCTGGAAGCCAATGCCATCGGCGGCCGCCATGGCCTCGGCATGAGCGACCAGATCGAGAACCGCATCATCGAAGCCAAGAGCCGCGGCATTTATGAAGCGCCGGGCATGGCGCTGCTGCACATCGCCTATGAGCGCCTGGTCACCGGCATCCATAACGAAGATACGATCGAGCAGTACCGCATGAACGGCATGAAGCTCGGTCGCCTGCTCTATCAGGGCCGCTGGTTCGACTCGCAGGCGCTGATGCTGCGCGAGACCGCCCAGCGCTGGGTGGCCCGCGCCATCACCGGCGAAGTGACGCTCGAACTGCGCCGCGGCAACGACTATTCGATCGCGAATACCCAGAGCCCGAACCTGACCTATGCGCCGGAACGCCTGAGCATGGAAAAGGTGGAAGACGCGCCGTTCACGCCGGCAGACCGCATCGGCCAGCTGACCATGCGCAATCTCGACATCACCGACACGCGCGCAAAGCTGGATCTGTATGCGAAGACCGGCCTGATCAGCGCCGGCGAAGGCGCGACCATTCCGAAGCTGGGTAAGGAATAATGTCGTAGTCCGGATGGAGCGCAGCGCAATCCTCGGACCGACGTTTCAACTATCTCTGCTGTCCCTGCATTACGCTTCGCTCCATACAGATCACCCATCCGGCCGGATGTCATTGACGTGACATCCGGCCGCTTTATTGATGGAGATCATCTGCGACAGAACGCCACTGGCGAGGATTTCCATGACCAGGACCATTTCGCTGGCCGCATTCGCGGCTTTTTTCATGAGCGCATCGTGCCATGCGCAGGCGATCTACCCGATTGATCGCGCGGAGATCCTCAAAGGCAGCAAATTCGACTTCAAGGTCGAGCTTCCCGAAAAGATCGCGGCCTCCGATATCAAGGTGACGATCAACGGCGCGGATCAAACCGCGGCCTTCGGCAAGAGCGCTGACTATATCGAGCGCGAAGACAACAAGGATCAGTCCGCACTGATGCTGCGCGATGTCGTGCTCGACAAGACTGGCGCTTACAAAATCGACGTAACGGCAGGCAACTTCACCAAGTCCGTGACCTGGAACGTGTACGACACCGGCGCACGCCGTGCGAAGAACGTCATCCTGTTCGTCGGCGACGGCATGTCGTTGTCGCATCGCGTTGGTGCGCGCATCCTTTCCAAGGGCATCAAGGAAGGCAAGAGCAGCGGCAAGCTCGCCGTCGATGACATGCCGAGCATGGCACTGGTCGGCACCGCCGGGACGGATTCGATCATTACCGACAGCGCCAATTCGGCGAGCGCCTACACGACTGGCCACAAGAGCGCGACCAATGCGCTCGGCGTCTATGCGGACCGCACCCGCGACGTGTTCGACGATCCCAAGGTCGAGACCATTACGTCGCTCGTCAAGCGCAAGCTCGATCTCGCTGTCGGCATCGTGACCAACACCGAGATACAGGATGCGACACCGGCGTCAATGATCGCGCATACGCGCCGCCGCTCGGCCTATGACGAGATCGTCGCGCAGATGTTTGCGGCCAAGCCCGATGTCATTCTCGGCGGCGGCGCCGCGAACTTCCTGCCGCGCGCTGTCGATATAGGAAAGCGCGCCGATGAAGTGGACTATCTCGCCAGGTTCAAGGAGGCCGGCTATCCCTATGTGAAGACCGCCGGAGAACTGAAGGCAGAAGCCGACAAGTCGGACACGAAAAAGCTGCTGGGCCTGTTCACGCCTGGCAATATGGACGGCGTGCTCGACCGCAAACTCCTCAAGGGCGGCGGCGTAAAGAAGTATCCGGAACAGCCGGACCTCACCGAACAGGTGCAGGCCGCGCTCAACGTTCTGTCACGCAACGACAAGGGCTTCTTCCTGATGGTGGAATCCGGCATGATCGACAAATATGCGCATATGCTCGACTTCGATCGCGCGGTCTATGACGTGATCATGCTCGACAATGCGGTGAAGCTTGCCAAGGAATGGGCAGCCAAGCGCGGCGAGGACACGTTGATCCTCGTCGTGTCCGATCATAGCCACCCGAACAGCCTGATCGGCACCGTCAACGACGACATGAGCACCGAGACGAACCTGCCGCTGCGCGAGCGGATCGGCGTCTATGACAAGGCTGGCTTCCCGAATTATCCGGCGCCGGATGCGGACGGCTATCCATCACGCGTCGATGTGAGCCGTCGCCTTGCGATCATGTCAGCAAGCGTGCCCGATCATTATGAAACGTTGCGACCGAAGCTCGATGGGCCGAACCAGCCGACGGAAGCAGGTGAGGCGCCGAATACGTTCAAGGCAAACGAGAAATACAAGAACGCGCCGGGCGCGATGCTGCGGCTCGGTAATCTGCCGGCGATGATGAATGCTAGCGTGCATTCGGGCGAAGACGTGATCCTGACGGCGACCGGACCAGGCAGTGATCGCGTGAAGGGCCAGATGGACAATACGGAAGTGTTCCGCGTGATGGTGGATGCGCTGGGTCTGGGGGCGAGCACGAAGTAACGCGCGGTTCTTCTCCCTCCCCCAAGCGACGAAGTCGCGCAGCGGGGTCTGGCGGACGAATTCGTCCGCCATAGGTGGATCGAAGCGAGCGTCCAGCGAGCTTCGAGACGGGCGGGGTGCTTCCACCAACTCCGACGTCACGTGGGGATGGACCCCACCCCCGCCTCCGGCGGACCCTCCCCACTGCGCCGCTGCATGGCTTGAGGGAGGGAGACCATTGGCGCCGCCACTCACAATTCAAAAAACAAAAATGGCCGGGATCGCTCCCGGCCATTGTCATGTCAGTTCACCTCAGCGGCGCGGCGGAGCCGTGCCTGCGGGCGGCGGCGGGAGGGATGCCTGACCACCATTCAGCAGCGGCGTGATGTTGCGCACCGTGACGCGGCGGTTCTGACGCTCCGGACCATCGGTCTGAATCTTCAGATACTGCTCGCCATAGCCTTGCGACGTCAGGTTTTCCGCCGGCACCTGGAATTGCTGCGTGAGCAACTCCGCTGCCGACTGCGCACGACGATCCGACAGCGACAGATTGTCGACATCGGAGCCGACCGCATCGGTATGGCCCTCGATCAGGAACACCGCGCGCGGATTGCGCGAGATGGCGCGATTGAGACCATCTGCGATCACCTGCAGCTTCGAGGCTTGGTCTGGCGAAATATCCCATGAGCCCGTCTCGAAATTGATCGAGTCGAGATCGATCGACGGCATACGTTGACGCACCATCGGGCTGTAGCGGATTTCATCCAGCGTGTAGCGACGCTCGATGCGATCCACCGGCGGGGCGATCAGCGTATCGTAGACAAGATCCGGCGAGGCCTGATCATAGTCCACGATGTAGCGGTTCTGCGGAATGCGGATCATCGGAGGCGGCAGATCGACATAGAAGCCGCCCGGACCGCGAGGCCCACGCGGACCACCGAACGAGTTGTCGATGATGATGATCTCCTGCCCGCCACGATCCCGACGGATGCGGCGCAGCAGCTGGCCATCGCTGCCGACCACCGTGATGATCTGCGAACCGTCCGGCCGCACGACGATGGTGCGATCCTCGTTGCCGACACGCTGGGTGCGAATATCCCGCGCGCCGTAACGGAAGCGATCGACCTCGTTGTGGCGGATGAAGGACTGACCGCTCGGATCCTGCACGATGATACGGCCGGGCTCGGTGATGATCGTGCGTCCGCCTTCGCGGCGCTCACTGCGTTGACCACGGAAATCATCCAGACGACGCGGTCCCTGCGGCGCGGCACCCGGCGCGATCGGCGTCAGCGTCGCTGCGGCAGGCGGCGGCGCGGGCGGGATCGGCGTGGTCACCTGCGGCGCCGGTGGCTGCACGACCTTGATGTTGCCGCCGCCGGGGGCGACGACCACAGGCGCAGCGCTCGGCGTGGGTGGCGGGGCGACGGGCGCTGCCGCAGACGGGGGCACGGCCGGAGCGGCACCTGGCGCAGTTGCGGCAGGCGGCGTGGCAGGTGCGCCCGGTGCAGGACTTCCGTCACCGCGACGTCCCTCACGCCCTTCCGGGCCACCCGGACGGCCAGATGGAGGTGTACCAGCGGCCGGAGGTGTAGCTGATGGCGCTGGCGTTGCCGAAGGCGCGGCCGGCGGCGTTGCAGCAGCCGGAGGCGTTGATGGCGTTGCTGCGGGCGCGGGACGTCCGGACGGCTGAGCCGGCGGCGTCGCGGCGGCGGGCGGAGCTGCCGAGGGCGCCGGAGCTGCAGCTGGGGGTGTGGCGGACGGCGCAGGACGTTCGCCACGTTCACGGCGCTCGCCGCCTGGACGCTCACCACCTGGACGCTCGGCACCGGGTTCGCGGCGTTCAGGACGCGCTGCCGGGGGCGCCGACGGTGCGGGCGCAGCGCTCGGAGCCGGCGCAGCGGGCGGTGCTGCGCGGGGAGCCGGTGGCGGGGCTGGCGGTGTCGGACGGGGCGGCGGAGCTGCCTCGGGCGCAGGACGCGGCGGGGCGGCTGCCGGAGGCGATGCCGGACGTGGCGGGGGCGGCGGGGCGGCGGCGGGCGGCGGAGGCGGAGCCGGGCGCGCGGCCGGCGGCGCTGCGGCGGGAGGCGGGGGCGGAGCTGGTCGTGCGGCCGGTGGAGGCGCTGCGGCCGGCGGTGCCGGGCGTGGTGCAGCAGCCGGCGGTGGGCCCTTCGGAGCACCCTTCGGTTCGCCTTCCGCTGCCGGTGGGGCTGCCTGCGCAAGCAGGATCGGCGCATCAGCGCTCGATGCGAATGATGCAGTCGCTGCAAGCTGCGTCACGCCGAACGCGGTCGTCGCCAGCAACACGAGACGAAGTTTTGTCATGATGAACTCAAGCCCTCGATAAGACGTCTTCAACAAAAACATTTGTCGGCCGAACAAATCGGCACAGCGATGAACGAATAAGCATAGGGCGGCAATGTGGCAGTCCGCAAAGCCACAATTGGATTTATTTCGCACACATCAACGGCCCGAGCGCGCGATGTTCATTGCACGTTCAGGCCGGATGTTTAGTAGCGCTTCTATGCCGCCGTCGGACGTTACATCGTTGCCGGCGGCGGCTGCCCCGGAGCCTCATCCGGATTCGGCACCGGCACCTCCTGCGGGAGATCACCGGGCAATTCGTCCGGACGACCGGGCGGTTCGGGATCACGCACCGGCGGCGGCACTTCAGGCCGCGGATTGCCTGGCGGGCTCTCCTGTGGCGGCTCCTGAGGCTTGCCGGGCGTGATCGGCGGCTCCTCGATCGGGTTACCGGGTGCGGCGGTCATGTCAGATCGCCACCTTGCGATTGGTGCCGATGTCCGGACGCGAACCGGTCACCGCAGCCGTCGCCATTTTCACATAACTGATCACGGTGCCAGGCGAATCCCAGAACTCGGCTTCCTCCGGCGTGAATTTCAGCACGCGAATATTCGGATCTTCCGCACTGTCCCACCATGCCTTGGCCGTGGTCGTGAACAGCTCCTTGATCTTGGCGCGGTCGTTCGACACTGCGGCCGTGCCGCTGACAGAAACGTATTTCTGATCTCCTGCATGTGCGAAGGCCAGATTGACGTTGGGATTCTTCTGAATCTCGTCGTCCTTATGGCGCCTGACGTCGCTGAGGAAATAGACAGCATCGGCCTGCCGATCCACATAGGCCGCCATCGGGCGCGAGCGCAGCTTGTCGCCATCATGGGTCACCAGCATCGCGAAGCCGATCTTCTCCATCAGCTCCCAGGCGCGCTCGGTATCGCGATTGTTGTCATTGGCCATATGCATTCTCCCTTCCGGTTTGCTGCAACAACAAGCGGATGAGAGCGATGTTCCGGACACCGGTCCGGTAGCACTAGATTTGACAGCCGATCGGGAACCACCCATCAAGGCAGCATTCGTGACCAAACCCGGGGGATTCGATGTCGTTCGCCTATTGGAGCATTCTGATCGCGGCACTGCTGCCGCTGGCCATTGCCGCCTATGCCAAATCCGGATCGCGCGACAACAACACGCCACGCGACAGCGCCGAGAAACTTTCCGGCGCCAAGCGCCGCGCTTATGCGGCGCATCAGAATGCCTTCGAGGCCTTTCCGTTCTATGCCGTTGCAGTGCTCGGCGCGCTGACCTTCGGCGCATCGGCGAAGACGGTCGGCGTGCTCGCTGCCGTCTATCTCGCATTCCGGATTGCGCACGCGCTGCTTTACATCGCCGACAAGGCCACACCGCGCTCGCTGGCCTATGCCGGTGGCTTGCTCACCAATATCGCGATCTTCGCGCTGCCGATGCTGCAGATCAATTTCGTCTGACAGCGCCCACCGCCCGCATGACGCGCTGCGCATGCGGGCTACGACACGGCTTCCCGCTGCGACTTGCGCCAGTTTCCGGCCTTGGCCAGCACCTGCGATAGCTGCTCGATGGAATACGGCTTTTGCAGCAGCTCGAAGCCGAACGTTCCGTTCTGCGCCAGCACGTGGCTGTAGCCGGAGGTGAGCACGACCGGCAGATCCGGGTAGAGGTGTCGAACCGCTTGCGCAAGTTCGATACCGCTGGTGCCCGGCATCACGACATCCGAGAACACGACGTCGTAACGACCGGCATGGCGCTTGAGTTCATCGAAGGCAGCGTCGGCGCTGTGCTTGAGTTCTGTCATATAACCGAGCTCGCGCAGAGCATCGGTCGTGAAGGTGCCGACGTCACGATTGTCCTCGACAACCAGCACCGAGAGGCCATTGCCATCGGCCGGCGCACCCTCATCAACGACGAGCGTCGGCCCCGCGCCATCAGCGACACGCGGCAGATACAGCGTGAAGATGCTGCCTTTTCCGACCTCGCTGGTGACCGTGACTTCGCCGCCGGACTGCTTGGCAAAACCGAACACCTGCGAGAGGCCGAGGCCCGTGCCCTGCCCGACTTCCTTGGTCGTAAAGAAAGGCTCGAAAATACGCTCGAACTGATCGGCGGGAATCCCACTGCCGCTATCGGCGATGGCGACGGCTACATAGCCATCTTTGCGGGGCATGGTGGCGGACGGCAACCTTTCGCAAGCAACCACCGTGATGATCAGCCGTCCCTCACCTTTCATCGCATCGCGCGCATTCACGGCAATATTGATCAGCGCGGTCTCGAATTGTCCGAGGTCGGCATCGACGTGGAGCGGCTTGTCCGGCAGATGTGTGATGATCTCTACCGGCGCGCCGGTCAATGTTCCGATAATATCGGTGACGGAGCGCACGCATTGGCCGACATCGAACACTTCAGGCTTCAGTGTCTGCCGGCGCGCGAATGCGAGGAGTTGTGCCGTCAGTTTGGCAGCGCGGTTCACGGTATCGGAGATCGCCGCAATGTAGCGGGCACGCCGCTCGGGCGCGAGATCGGGCCGCTGCAGCAGATCCACGGATGAGCGGATCACCGTCAGCAGATTGTTGAAGTCATGCGCAACGCCGCCGGTGAGCTGCCCAAGCGTTTCAAGTCGCTGGCCGTGCTTCAAGGCTTCTTCCGCTTCGCGGCGCTTCATCGCCTCGAAATTCAGGCGCCGGGTGCGACGCAGCGCGAACAGCAACAGCCCGAACAGCAGCGCTGTCGCGGGCACACCGAAGATCAGGTGATAACTGATAGCTTTCAGCCAGCGATCACGAATGGCCGAGGTTTCCAGGCCGGCGGATACATAGATGGGATAACCCGCGATCCGCTGATAGCCGATGCGACGCTCGATATTGTCTCCGGGGGCGACGATGGTGATGAGATTGCCGCCCGGATGAGCCGCGATACGACGGCCGATCGGGCCACTGGGATCGATTTGCTTCGCCGCACCAGATAGCGGATAGCGTGCCAGAATGGTGCCATTGGACAGGCCCAATGCGAAGAAGCTGCCGGGCGCGCGGCCGATGCGCGCATAGAATTTCTCAAAATACTCGGGAAACACCGATGCCTGCACGACGCCGGTGAAGCTGCCATCAGCACTCGCGCGACGACGGCTGACGCCGAAGAATGGCGCTCCCTGATAAGGCGGCCGCGGCAGCAGGCTTGCACCGATGAAGGTGCCGATATCTTCGGCAATATGGGCGTTGTAATAGTCGCGGTCGGAGAAATCGATATGCGGCAGCGCCAGATTGAGGCTGTTGACCAGCGCACGACCCTTGTTGTCGAAGACCCAGACCGATTTAAGCTGCGGGAGCGCATCGGTGAGCTGCTTCAACCGCGCCGACATCGCATCCGAACTGGCCCGCAGATCATCGTCGCTGCGATTACGGACGATTTCGTTGACCTCCGACAGACTGCGATCGATGGTCTCGAACACTTTCAGGGCGTGCTCGTGCGCCACGTCAAGCGTGCGCTCGATTTCGCGATCGGCGATGTCGTTGGTCGATATCCACGAATTGGCGGCGGCAAACACGAACAGCGCAACGGGAAAGGCCAGCGAGGCGGCCATCATCCATTGCAGTATTCTTAGAGAATTGTGCTGTTCTGTCTTCACAGTTCCCGCCCGGCTGACCGCAGTCTAGCGCATCGGGCGGCTGCGACAACCGCTTAGCCGGCCGCGTTCATCTGCGAACGGAAGGCCCAGCGGGTGCAGCGCTGCTCGGTCCAGGCGAACACGGCATACATAAGCACGCCTTCGAAGGCGAGCAGCAGCAGCGCCGCATAGACATTCGCCATGCGGAAACTGGCGCCTTCCTGCGCGATCAGAAAGCCGAGGCCGGCATTGGCGCCAAGTGTCTCGGAGACAACGGTGCCGACAAAGGCCAGCGTGATGGCGACTTTCAGCGAACCGAAGAAATAAGGCAGCGCACGCGGGATGCCGACTTTCAGCATCACATCCAGCTTGCTGGCGCCAAGCGCGCGCAGCACGTCCTCAAGCTCGGGCTCGGTGGTGGCGAGACCGGTGGCGATATTGACGACGATGGGGAAGAACGAAATCAGGAAGGCCGTGACGATGGCGGGCACTTCGCCGATCCCGAACCACAGGATCAGCAGTGGGACGATGGCGACTTTCGGAATCGTGTTGAAGCCGATCATCACGGGATAGAGCCCGCGATAGATGGCACGCGACCAGCCGACGACGAGACCGAGAAGAACACCGAAGCCGACGGCAAGCGCAAAGCCGACCATGGTGACCCAGAGCGTCACCCAGGAATGATAGAGGAACACCTTCCAGAGCTTGAACATCGCGGCAAAAGCCGCCGAAGGTGGCTGCAGCACGGAAGTGTTGATGTTGAAGGCCGCGCAGGCGCCTTCCCAGATCAGGAAGATCGCGACGGTGAACAGCCATGGCGCGAGTTTTTCTGCGGTTTGCGACGTCATGCGTTGCGTGCCTCCGCGATCTTCAGGCGCAGCTCGTGCACGATGTCGCCGAACTCTTTCTCATAGGTGACTTCGAGATCACGCGGCCGCGCGAAGCTGACCGGCTTGATCTGAACGATATGGCCGGGACGCGCGCTCATGACGTAGATGTTGTCGGCGAGAAATGCCGCTTCACGTAAATCATGGGTGACGAGGATCACCGTGAAGCCGAGACGCTGCCAGAGATCACGCAGCACGCACCACAACTCCTCGCGGGTAAACGCATCGAGGGCCGCGAAGGGCTCGTCCAGCATCAGCAGCGCCGGCTCGTGGATCAGCGAGCGACACAGCGAGACGCGTTGCTGCATGCCACCAGACAACTCCCACGGATAACGGTCGCCGAAACCGGCGAGGCCGACCGTGGCAAGAAGCTGCTCCGCCTTGGCGCGAAACTCTGCCTTCTTCGAGCGGAATTGCGAGCGATAGGGCTCGACGATTTCCAACGGCAGCAGGACATTGTCGATGACCTTGCGCCACGGCAGCAGATTGGCGTGCTGAAACGCCATGCCGGCCATCTTGACCGGACCCTTGACCTCTTTGCCATCGATGCGAATGGTGCCGGCCGATGGCTTGTGCAGGCCGGTGACCAGACGCATCAAGGTGGACTTGCCGCAACCGGACGGGCCGACCACCGCAGCAAATTCGCCGCGCTTCACCTGCAGCGTTGCATCCTGCAACGCCGTGATGTCGCCGGACGCGCCGCGATAATTCAGCGTCACGCCATTGATGTCGACGAATGAGTCCATGCCTGGCAACCGATCGTCCACTCGCAATATCAGAACTTGCGCTGCTCGACCGGCGGCAGATAGTCGGCGGTGAACAGATCCGACGGCTTCGGCTTGGCGTTCTTGAACTCATAGGTGATGGCGATCTGGTCGATCGCATCCGCCATGCGCTTGTCATCGATGGCGCCGATGCCGTTTGCCTTCACCCATGGCGTCACGAAATTGTCCTTAAGCGACATCTTGAGGCGGGCGAGTTCGATCTTCTCGTCGGCAGTCTCGTTGCGCTTCATGACCGATTTGATGGCAGCCTCCGGGTCCTTGTCGGAATCGGCAATACCCTTGATCGTGGCGCGAACGAAGCCGGCAACGGCCTTCGGATTGGCCTTGGCGAATTCCGGATTGACCATCAGGGCGTTGCCATACAGCACGAGGCCGTGGTCAGACATCAGCATCACCTTGATGTCTTTCTCAGCGATGCCGCGCGACAGCATGTTGAAATAGGACGAATAGGCGAAGCCGGTGATCGCATCGACCTTGCCCTCCGCAAGCATCGGCTCACGCACGGGGAAGCCGACATTCTCGATCTTGACCTTGCTGTCGTCGATCTTGTTTTCCTTGACGAAGATTTTCCACTGCGCGAAGGCGCCGTCCGGCGCGGGCGCACCGAGCACCTTGCCTTCGAGATCCTTCGGCACGTTGATGTTCGTCTTGGCGACGCTGACAATGGCGAAAGCCGGACGGTCATAGACCATCATCACCGACTTGACGTCCTTGTCCGGATTCTGGTCGCGGAAACGGGCCAGCGAATTGATGTCGAAGAAGCCGATCGGATAGGTGCCGGCGGCGACGCGCGCGATGCCTGCCACCGATCCGGGGCCGCTATCGATGGTGACGTCGAGCCCCTCGGCTTTGTAATAGCCCTTGTCCAGCGCCACGAAATAGGGGGCGGACGTTCCCTCGAACTTCCAGTCGAGGGCGAATTTCATGGCGGTCTGGGCGCTCGCGGGCACCAGCGACGCCATCAAAGTGGCACCTGCGACCACGCTTAGACCCAGCTTGCGAAACATCGAGCAAATCCCCCTGACCAAATGTCAGGCACAAACTAGCACAAGCCGTGCCAGACATGGCGAGGGAGTTTTGCCGTGAATCACAGCAATATCCTGCTTATCTTTGGATTCCGGAGCTTGCTGCACAGACCTTAGGCAGACGTTTCGGGAACAGCCGGTCGCTACCGCGACAGCAGGATTGGGATGGTCGCCTTTCTCAGCAAAGTACCCGTGGCCGAGCCGAAAACGAATTCGGTGATCTTGGACTGACCGAACGCTCCCATGACGATAAGATCCGCATCGATCTCGGCAGCCTTTGCCAGGATCAGCGCGCCGGCGTCGCTCCCTTTCAGGCTGTCGAGCGTGACGCGCACACCATAGCGTGCCAGATGCTGGGAAATATCCGCACCGGGATCCTCGCCCAGCAAACGGTTGATCTTGCCTTCCGGCACGACGACGACGCGAACCTCCTCAGCCTCGACGAGCAAAGGAATGGCATCCGATATGGCGCGCGCTGCCTCGCGGCTCGCGTTCCAGCCGATCACGACCTTCCGCACCGGCCGTTCGGCGTCCCATTTTGGCGGCACCAGGATCGACGGCACGCCGGATGCGAAGATGACATCTTCGGACAGAGTGAGAGCGCTCTCCTCGCCATCAAGCCCGCGTGACGAGCCCAGCACAGCGAGGCCTGCATGCCTTGCGTGCAGCATCAACGCCTCGCCCATCTCGCCGTCACAATTGCGAAGCTCGCATTCGATCTCATAGATGCGTTCAAACTCGGCGATCATCGACTGGACCGCTTTCAGGCTGGCCTCTTTGCGCTCCTTGTAGAGTTCGAACATCGCGACGACGGCGTCGCCGCGCGCAAAGGCCGAATGACGATTGTAGCTCGGCTGCTGAGGGACGAGCGCGACCACCAGATGCGCGCCCCATTTTTTCGCGAGCACCGCTGCATAGTGCAACCGCACGCGCTGCGCCTCGCACTCGGCGGCATCGAGATAGACGACAATATCTTTCGGGGTCTGCATGGCGTCCTCACATCTTCCGGCATTCGCGCGCGGAAGCTGAGCAATGCGCGCACCGACCTTAACGAAGATAGAGCGACGGCTTCACAAAAGCGGGAGCCGGGTGCGTCATGACGCAGCATCGACGCACGAAGCCTGCACGACAGCATAAACGTCAAAGCGTCGCTTGAGATATCGCATGCACTGCACGAAAAACGCCGGCCTGCGTGAGCAGACCGGCGCTGATATTTCGCAATCGCTTTCGCGCTGAACGTCAGACCTGACGTTCGACCATCTTGAGCTTGAGCTCCGCGATGGCTTCCGACGGATTGAGACCCTTCGGGCACGCCTTGGCGCAGTTCATGATGGTGTGGCAGCGATACAGGCGGAACGGATCTTCGAGATTGTCGAGACGCTCGCCGGTGGCTTCGTCGCGGGAATCCTTGACCCAGCGGGTCGCCTGCAGAAGGGCGGCCGGGCCGAGGAAGCGATCGCTGTTCCACCAGTAGCTCGGGCACGAGGTCGAGCAGCAGGCGCACAGGATGCACTCGTAGAGGCCGTTGAGCTTCTCGCGATCCTCGTGGCTCTGGCGCCATTCCTTCTGCGGCGTCGCCGTGGTGGTCTTCAGCCACGGCTCGATCGACGCATACTGGGCGTAGAAGTTGGTGAGATCCGGCACCAGGTCCTTCACCACCGGCTGATGCGGCAGCGGATTGACCTTGATGGCGCCGTCATCGACTTCGTCCATCGCGCGGGTGCAGGCGAGCGTGTTCTGGCCATCGATATTCATGGCGCAGGAGCCGCACACGCCTTCACGGCAGGAGCGACGGAAGGTCAGGGTCGGATCGATGTTGTTCTTGATCCAGATGAGACCGTCCAGGATCATCGGACCGCAGTCATTGGTATCGACGTGATAGGTATCGACCGACGGGTTCTTGCCGTCATCGGGATTCCAGCGATAGACGCGGAATTCGCGCGTCTGCGTCGCGCCGGCGGGCTTTGGCCATTCCTTGCCGCCAGTGATTTTGGAATTCTTCGGGAGTGCGAACTCAGCCATATTCTCGAGCCTTCGCTTTCTCAGTACACGCGCGCTTTGGGCGGGATGTACTGCACGTCATTCGTCATCGTGTAGTCGTGCACCGGGCGATAATCGATGGTGGTCTTGCCACCCTTCTCGACCCACGCCAGCGTGTGCTTCATCCAGTTCTTGTCGTCACGATCCGCAAAGTCTTCGCGGGCATGCGCGCCGCGGCTTTCGGTGCGGTTCGCAGCGGAGTCCATGGTGACGAGCGCCTGACCGATCAGGTTGTCATATTCCAGGGTCTCCATCAGGTCCGAATTCCACACCAGCGATCGATCGGACACGCCGATATCGTCGATGCCGTCATAGACCTTGTGGATCAGTTCCTTGCCTTCGTTGAGCACGTCGCCGGTGCGGAACACGGCGCAGTTGGTCTGCATGACCTGCTGCATGCTCTCGCGCATCTTCGCCGTGGGCGTACCGCCCTTGGCGTTGCGGAAGTGATCGAGACGGCCGAGCGCCATATCCGCCGAGTTCGACGGCAGGTCCGGCTGCTTGCCATTCGGCGTCAGCTTGTCGGCCAGACGCAGCGCAGCCGCGCGGCCGAACACGACGAGGTCGATCAGCGAGTTGGAGCCGAGACGGTTGGCGCCATGCACCGACACGCAGGCGGCTTCACCGACGGCCATCAGGCCCGGCACCACCGCATTGTCGTCGCCGTCCTTCTTGGTGACGACTTCGCCATGATAATTCGTGGGAATGCCGCCCATGTTGTAGTGCACGGTCGGGATCATCGGGATCGGTTC
Source organism: Tardiphaga alba (assembly GCF_018279705.1). Taxonomy (NCBI): domain Bacteria; kingdom Pseudomonadati; phylum Pseudomonadota; class Alphaproteobacteria; order Hyphomicrobiales; family Nitrobacteraceae; genus Tardiphaga; species Tardiphaga alba. The sequence continues at coordinate 388,187 of NZ_CP036498.1, read as the reverse complement.
GCGGGTCACATCGACGCCGGCGAAGATGCGTGCCGATTCCGAAATGCCGGGCAGGCGTTCATGCAGGATCGCCGGATCGAGGTGATCCAGATGCAGGAAGATGTGATCCTTCTTCTTGCCGACGCCGCGGCCTTCGCGGATCTCGATGGTCATCGCGCGCGAAACGACGTCGCGCGAGGCGAGGTCCTTCGCCGACGGCGCGTAACGCTCCATGAAGCGCTCGCCTTCGGAATTGACGAGGTAGCCGCCTTCACCGCGGGCGCCTTCGGTCACCAGACAGCCCGAACCATAGATGCCAGTCGGGTGGAACTGGACGAACTCCATGTCCTGCAGCGGCAGGCCGGCACGCAGCGCCATGCCGCCACCGTCGCCGGTGCAGGTATGGGCTGAGGTGCAGGAGGCGTAGGCACGGCCATAGCCGCCGGTGGCGAGAATGACGGTCTGCGCCTTGAAGCGATGCAGGGTGCCGTCGTCCATCTTCAGCGCGATGACGCCGCGGCAGGTGCCCTGATCGTCCATGATCAGGTCGATGGCGAAATATTCGATGAAGAACTCGGCGGCGTGACGCAGCGCCTGGCCATACATCGTGTGCAGCATGGCGTGACCGGTACGGTCGGCAGCGGCGCAGGTGCGCTGCGCCTGGCCCTTGCCGTAGTCCATGGTCATGCCGCCGAACGGGCGCTGATAGATCTTGCCGTCTTCGGTGCGCGAGAACGGCACGCCCCAGTGTTCGAGTTCGTAAACCGCCTCGGGCGCGTTGCGCACCATGTATTCGATGGAGTCCTGATCGCCCAGCCAGTCTGACCCCTTCACGGTGTCGTACATATGCCAGCGCCAGTTATCCTCGTGCATGTTGCCGAGCGAGGCCGAGATGCCGCCCTGCGCCGCAACCGTGTGCGAGCGGGTCGGGAACACCTTGGTGATGCAGGCTGTGCGGAGGCCTGCCTCGCCGCAGCCGACGGTGGCGCGGAGGCCGGCACCGCCGGCGCCCACGACAACGACGTCATAGGTGTGATCTTCGATGGGATAGGCGTAGCCGTTGGTGGCGGGGCCGCCAACGCCGTTCGCGCCATTGCCGTTCACGGCCATGCGCTACACTCCAGATGAAAGTTTGAAAATGGCGTAGATCGCGGCAAGCGCCACGGCGACCGAGAAGAAGTTGTTGCCGATGACGGCCACGAGCTTCAGCTTCTCGTCATGCACATAGTCTTCGATGGCGATCTGCACGCCGATCTTCATATGCACCGTGCTGGCGACGATGAAGAGCAGCATGATGATGGCGACCAGCGGCGAACCGAGGATCTGGATGGCGCCGGCCTGATTGCTGCGCATCACGGACATCACGACGAAGATGACCGGAATCATCAGCAGCAGCATGGCCACCGCGGTGATGCGCTGACGCCAGTGATCCGACGTGCCGGAATGGGACGAACCGTGGTTGCGGACGCGGCCGAGCGGCGTGCGCATCGAGAAATTGGACTTCGGTGCGTTGCTCATTTGCCGGCTCCCACTGCGTAGCCGATGATCCAGAGCAGGATGGTGACCATGATGCCGCCGATCAGGGCGGCCCAGGTGAGCCATTCACGCTCGGAGGGCTTGAAGCCGTAGCCGAGGTCCCAGATCAGGTAGCGGACACCGCTGAGCGCGTGATGAACCAGCGCCCAGGTGTAGCCGAACGCAATCAGGCGCCCGATAATGCTGCCGGCGAAGGCCTGAACCTGCGCATAGGCCGCGGGACCCGACGCGGCGGCGATCAGCCACCAGACGAGGAGGAGTGTGCCAAAATACAAGGCAATGCCGGTTGCGCGATGCACGATGGACAGCGCCATCGTCAACGTCCAGCGATAGACTTGCAAATGCGGCGAAAGGGGGCGTTCGATCCTGGTGGCCATTCAACAACTTTGACAGGTTAATGGGCAATCTCTGCTCGATATGGGATCGCGTAGAGCAATTCTATTTACGAAGTCGATACGACGAGTGCAATCGCGAAATGACATAATCGGAACGCGTGTTCAGAGTTTGAAACCAGCATTGCGCAGGGCGGGATTGACTGTTGGCATGCCACGGGCGCAGAGCCGATGAAGCGCGATTCAGGCAAACTTCATGGCGCGATAGCAAACACAAATCGGGGCGGGAAATGGCGGGGTTGAATATCACCGAGGTTGTCGAACTGGCAGTCCTTCTGGTGGCGGTGGGTGGACTGAGCGGTTTCCTCGCGGGCGTGTTCGGGATTGGCGGCGGGGCCATCCTAGTGCCCGTATTTTACGAGTGTTTTCGCATTGCCGGCGTCCCCCTGGAGGTGCGGATGCCGCTCTGTATCGGCACATCGCTGGCTATCATCATCCCGACATCGCTGCGCTCGTTCCGCGCTCACCTGGCCCGCGGCGCCGTGGACATGGAGATCCTGCGCAAGTGGTGGCTGCCGATCCTGATCGGCGTGGCCGTAGGCAGCGTGACCGCCCGTTTTGCCCCCGAACGGCTGTTCAAGGTCGTCTTCGTGCTGGTGGCATGGTCCGCTGCTGCACGGCTGCTATTCGCCCGTGAGGGGTGGAAACTCGGCGACGACCTGCCCGGCGGGCCGCTGATGAAGGTCTATGGCTTCTTCGTCGGCCTGCTCTCGACCCTGATGGGTATCGGCGGCGGCCTGTTTTCGAATCTCCTGATGACCTTCTATGGCCGCCCGATCCATCAGGCCGTGGCGACCTCCTCGGCGCTGGCGGTGCTGATCTCGATCCCCGGCGCCCTCGGCTACATCTATGCCGGCTGGCCCGCGGCTGCGACCTATCCGGACGTCGCGCCGCTGCAACTGCCCTTCGCGCTCGGCTATGTCTCGCTGATCGGCGCGCTGCTGGTGATGCCGACGAGCCTCCTCACCGCACCACTCGGCGTGAAAGCAGCGCATGCAATGTCGAAGCGCACACTGGAGATAGCGTTCGGGAGCTATCTGTTCATCGTGGGCAGCAGGTTCGTGGTAGCGCTTTTGTAGCCCGGATGGAGCGAAGCGAAATCCGGGGACCGGCGTTTCCACTGGCTTTCTAGTCCCTGCATTGCGCTGCGCTCCATGCAGGCTACGGCTTCGGCGTAATACTATCCGTAATAGTATCCATGCGCAGCCTTGCTATGGAGAGCAGATGGCTCACGCTCATCACCACGATCATGCGCATGATCACCACGACCATGCCGGACATTCACATGACCCGGGCGGACACGTCCATGCGCCCGCGAGTTTCGGCAAGGCCTTTGCCATCGGCATCACGCTCAACACCGTCTTTGTCGTGGTGGAAGCCGTCTATGGCTATGCTGCAGGCTCGATGGCGCTCGTCGCCGATGCCGGCCACAATCTCTCCGATGTGCTCGGCCTGATCGCCGCATGGACTGCTGCGGTGCTATCCAAGCGCGCCGCGACGCCGCGCTACACTTACGGCCTCAAGGCTTCATCGATCCTCGCCGCGCTATTCAACGCCGTCTTCCTGCTGGTCGCCGTCGGCGCCATCGCATGGGAAGCGGTGCATCGGCTGTTCAATCCCGAGCCGGTCACCGAGATCACCGTGATCGTGGTCGCCACCATCGGCATCGTCATCAATGGCATCACCGCCCTGATGTTCGCCTCGGGCCGCAACAGCGACCTCAATATCCGTGGCGCCTATCTGCACATGGTTGCCGATGCCGCCGTGTCGGTCGGCGTCGTCATCGCCGCCATCGTCATCATCTTCACCGGCTGGATGTGGGTCGATGCCGTCACCAGCCTCTTGATCTGCGTATTGATAGTCTGGGGCACCTGGAGCCTGCTGCGCGACTCCGCTGCCATGTCGCTGGCCGCCGTGCCACGCGGCATCGATCCCGCTGCAGTGCGCAGCTATCTGGAGACGTGCGAAGGCGTCGCGCAGGTGCACGACCTGCATATCTGGCCGATGAGCACGACCGAGGTGGCGCTCACCTGTCATCTGGTGATTCCGACAGGCGCGCCCGGCGATGCCTATCTGATGGATATCGCCGAACGTCTGAAGCACGATTTCGGCATCGAGCACGCAACGATCCAGATCGAGACCGATCCGAATTCTGCATGTGCGCTGGCGCCGGAGCATGTGATTTAACGACACCACACACTCCACCCTCATCTTGAGGAGCGCGCAAAGCGCGCGTCTCGAAGGATGGCGCCGGAGCTCCAGCAACTCATGGTTCGAGACGCACGCCAAGAGGCGCGCTCCTCACCATGAGGGACAGAGTTACTTCTTATAAATATCCTTATACGTCTCGCGCAGCACGTTCTTCTGCACCTTGCCCATCGTGTTGCGTGGCAGATCGTCGACGAAAATCACGCGCTTCGGCATCTTGAATTTTGCGATTTGCCCATCGAGCGCCTTGATCACCGACGCCTCATCCAGCGCCGTCTTCTTGTCGGTCACCACGACCGCCGTGACGCCCTCACCGAAATCCGCATGCGGCACGCCGATCACGGCGCTTTCCACCACGCCCGGCATGGCATCGATCTCGCTCTCGATTTCCTTGGGATAGACGTTGAACCCGCCGGAAATCACCAGATCCTTGCCGCGGCCGAGGATGTGGACATACCCCTTGGCGTCGATCTTGCCGAGATCGCCGGTGATAAAGAAGCCGTCGTCGCGGAATTCGGATTTTGTTTTCTCGGGCATCCGCCAATAGCCCTTGAACACATTCGGGCCCTTGACCTCGATCATGCCGATGGTGTCGCGCTCGAATTCCTTGCCGGTCTCTGGATCGGTGACACGCACCGACACGCCGGGCAACGGGAAGCCGACTGCGCCGGGGACGCGCTCGCCGTCATAGGGGTTCGACGTGTTCATGTTGGTTTCGGTCATGCCGTAGCGTTCGAGCACGGCATGGCCAGTGCGCGCGAACCATTCGCGATGCGTATCGGCCAGCAGCGGCGCCGAGCCGGAAATGAACAGCCGCATATGGCTGCAAGTGTCTTTCGAGAGGTTCGGCGATTGCAGCAGGCGCGTATAGAAGGTCGGCACACCCATCAGCACGGTGGCGCGCGCCATCAGCTGGATGATGCGCTCGGGATCGAGTTTCGGCAGGAAGATCATCGCCGCGCGCGAGAACAGCGTGACATTGCTCGCCACGAACAGGCCATGCGTATGATAGATCGGCAGCGCGTGGATCAGCACGTCGTCCTTGCTGAAGCGCCAGTAATCGACAAGGCTCAGCGAATTCGATGCGAGATTGTCGTGGCTCAGCATCGCGCCCTTGGAGCGGCCGGTCGTGCCCGATGTGTATAGGATCGCGGCAAGATCATCATTTTCGCGCGACACCGTGGCGAAATCCGCCTTTTCCTTCGCGGTCGCATCCGTCAGCGAGCCCTGCCCGTCTGCGCCGAGCGTCTCAACCTTCGCGCTGACCTTGGCGGCGATGGGCTCAAAGCCGTCCTTCTTCGACGGATCGCAAACGATCAACGACGGCTCGGCGTCGGTGATGAAGTAATCAAGTTCGTTGAGCGTGTAGGCCGTGTTGAGTGGCAGATAGACCGCACCTGCACGCACCGTCGCGAGATACAGAACGAGGCCCGGCACCGACTTCTCGGTCTGCGCAGCCACACGGTCGCCCGGCTTGACGCCGCGTGCGACCAGCACATTCGCCATCTGCCCCGCCAGGCCGACCAGATCGCCATAGCTGATGTGCTTGCCTTCCGGCGTCTCGATGGCGAGGCGCGAGGGGTCTTCAAGCTTGTCGAACAGGCGGGAGAACAGATTCATGGCATTCACACGTGGATTGGAGGAGCCAGACAATCGCACCGATAGCACCTGCGCGATTGCGTCAAATTGTCCGCCGTCTTTAGCAAGAACCGGCTACCCAAGGCAACGCGCGCACGAACGCAGCGCGCCCCCGAAAGTTTCATCACGCGCGAAAAATATAGGCTGAAACTGGCCCTGAGACCTCGCGTAGCTCTGCCATCGACGACGAACACCGCCATGCAGGCGACGGCGTCGAGAGGCTTTCAGCACACCGGTGCAGATGCACCGGCCATCAATGAAACTCGGGAGACGATCCATGTCCAAGCGTATTGCACTTCTGTCCGCTGCCGCTATCGGCGCTTTCGCCCTCACCTCGACTGCACTCGTCCCGGCCTACGCCAAGGACAAGATGATGAAGTCCGAGATGTCCGGCGAGAAGACCGTCATGGTCGGCGGCGCGCCGATGTATCCGTCGAAGAACATCGTCGAGAACGCCGTTAACTCCAAGGATCACACCACGCTGGTCGCCGCCGTGAAGGCCGCCGGCCTCGTCGATACGCTGGCTGGCCCCGGCCCGTTCACCGTGTTCGCGCCGACCAATGCCGCATTCGGCAAGCTGCCGAAGGGCACCGTCGAGACCCTGGTGAAGCCGGAGAACAAGGCCACCCTCACCAAGATCCTCACCTATCACGTGGTGCCGGGCAAAATGAACGCCGCGGACCTCCAGGATGGCCAGAAGCTGACCACCGTGGAAGGCGAGCAACTGACGGTGAAGAAGTCGGGCGGCAAGGTGATGCTGACCGACGCTAAGGGCGGCTCGTCCACCATCACGATCCCCGACGTGAACCAGTCGAACGGCGTCATCCACGTCATCGACACTGTCGTGATGCCCAAGGCCTAATTATCTGGGCCTAAGCTGTCCAAGGACTACAATCACGCGCGCATCCTGCACCCCAACCGGGTTGCGTGCGCTGACAGAGAGCGAGCCGGGGCAACTCGGCTCGCTTTTTTGTGATCGGACGGATTAATGGCCTCGGCAATTGGTTTATGCGAGCAGTTGTAACGAACACCGCTTCAGCCCGTAAGGCTGTGAGAGGCAAAGACCACGGATTGTGCCGAAGGACCAAACCATGTCGAGCATCATTGCCGACGCCGATCGCACGGCGCCACCCAAACGCATCACCTCGAAAGTCATCCAACCCGCATGGGTGCGCGTGCTGCATTGGATCAATGCGATCGCCATGGTGATCATGATCATGTCGGGCTGGCAGATCTATAATGCCTCGCCGCTGTTCGGCTTCGTGTTCCCGCCCAGCGTCACGCTTGGCGGCTGGCTTGGCGGCGGCATCATGTGGCATCTCGCCGGCATGTGGCTGCTGGTGATCAACGGCCTGCTCTATGTCACGCTCGGCATCGTGACCGGCCGCTTTCGCCGCAAGCTGTTGCCGATCTCCGCGTCGGGCGTGATCGGCGACACCAAGGCCGCGCTGACCGGCAAGCTCTCGCATGCCGATCTCTCCACCTATAACCAGGTGCAGAAGCTGCTCTATGCCGGCATCCTCATCGTCGGCGTCCTCATCGTGCTGTCCGGTCTCGCGATCTGGAAGCCGGTCCAGTTCCAGTATCTCACCGCAATCTTCGGCGGTTATGATGCAGCGCGCTATGTGCATTTCGTGATGATGGCTTCCATTGTCGGCTTTCTCGTCATCCATGTGGCGCTGGCGCTAATCGTGCCGAAGAGCTTGCGCGCGATGATCATCGGACGCTGAGGAGCCTGTCATGTTGAAGAAAATGCGCTCGCTCATCATTCCCGGCGTCGATAAGCAGTTGCTGGTGAAGGACGCCACCAAGCTGATGCCTGATTTGTCGCGCCGCCGCTTCATTGCATCGGGCGCAAGCTTCGGTGCGCTGACGCTGCTGACCGGCTGCAATGTCTCGGACAGCCTCTCGGCCGACAATCTGCTGACCCATATCTCCAAGTTCAACGACATGGTGCAGGCCAAGATCTTCAATCCGAATGTGCTGGCGCCGACTTATTCGGAAAAGGACGTCCGCCGCCCGTTTCCGTTCAACGGGTTCTATTCGGAAGACGAGGCGCCACAGATCGATGGCAACGACTGGAAGCTGGAAGTTTCGGGCCTCGTCGATAACACAAAATCATGGACGCTCGCGGAGCTGCACAAGCTGCCGGAAGTTTCGCAGATCACGCGCCATATCTGTGTCGAAGGCTGGAGCGCCATCGGCTCGTGGCAGGGCACACCACTGCGCGACTTCCTCAAGCTGATCGGCGCCGACACGAACGCGAAGTGGGTCTATTTCCGCTGCGCCGAGGATTATTCGTCGTCGCTCGACATGCCCACCGCGCTGCATGCGCAGACGCAGATGACGTTCAAGTTCGACAACCAGATCCTGCCGCAGTCGCTCGGCTTTCCCATGAAGATCCGCGTGCCGACCAAACTCGGCTTCAAGAACCCGAAATATGTCACGTCGCTGGAAGTGACGAATGACTACAAGGGCGGATATTGGGAAGATCAGGGATATAATGATTTCAGCGGTAGCTGAGTTCTTTCTGAAACGCCGACAACACCGCGCCGACGCCCAGCGTCGCTGCCGACACCACCAGCGCCGACGTCAAACTCCCGGTCGCGTCCGAGATCGCGCCCACTGCGATCGGTCCCATTGTCTGGCCGATACCGAACACGATGGTCACCACGGCGATGGCCTTCGGCCACGTCTCTCGCGGATAGTTGAAACGTACGAAGGCCGTGGTCGCCGCGACCACCGCGAAGAACGACACGCCGAACACCGCAGCCGATAGGCCGAGCACGAGTGGCGAATGGCCCAGCAACGGCATCGCCGCCCCGACTGCATTGGTGCCGAGAATGATCGCCATCGCGCTGCCGCTCTGGCCGCGCGCCAGCACGCCGCGCCACAGCCAGGGCGAGGCGAATGAACTCGCTCCGATCACGCACCAGAACGCACTCTGCGCGACTGCACTGCCGCCGCCATCGCGGACATAGGCGATCATGAAGGTCATGTAGGCGATGTAGCCGGCGCCGAACATGAAATAGGCGACGAGGAAAATCCACATCGGCCGGATCGCGACTGCGGGCGCGGCGTCCGTCGATGTGCCTTCACTGGCATCCACCAGCTTTCGCAGCAGCGGCAGGCCCATCACCACCGAAACGACGCCGATCACCAGCCACACGATCCACCACGAGCCCGCGCCAAAGCCCTGCAGCACGAAGGGGGCAATCAGGCCGGACACGAGTATGCCGATTCCGGGCCCGGCATAGAACAGGCTGAGCAGATAGGACGACCTTTCCGGATATGCGAGGCCGATGGTCGCCGCCAGCGTGCCGCCGGCCACGAAGGAGATCGCCGCGCCAAACCCGGTGACGAAACGGGCGATGCTGAGCAGCGTGAAATCCGCGGTGACGCCGCACAGCAGCAGCGACGCAATACATGCCACAGTACCGAGCTGGAGCACCGCGAACAGGCCATAGCGTTTGCCAAGGCTTGCTGCCGCCAGTGCGCCGAGCAGATAGCCGGCGGCATTGACGGTATTCATGAAGCCTGCGGCCGAATAGGACCATTGCAGGCTGTCGCGCATATCCGGCAGCACCAGCGAATAGACGAAACGGCCGATGCCGAGCCCGATGGCCGGCGCCAGCGACAGCATGAGGATTAACAACGCCGGATTGCGGCGCGAAAGCGAAGTGTCAGTCAAAGTCAGGCGTCTCCCGGTCGCACTGTCGCAGCTTTCGCGCGCCTTGCAATCGACACGTGCAGCAAGGCTGTCTTGCCAATATGGCAATGACGGCTTAGCACTCGCCCGAAATTCGGCGTTTAGAGAAGGAAACGATCATGGCGACGCATAAATTGCTGGTTCTCCCCGGCGACGGTATCGGCCCGGAAGTGATGGCGGAGGTGATGCGCCTGATCGACTGGCTCAATGCCGAGGGCGTCGCCAAATTCGACACCGAGACCGGCCTTGTCGGCGGCGCGTCCATCGACGCCGACGGCGTGCCGATCACCGATGCCACCATGGCCAAGGCCGATGCGGCCGACGCCATCATCTTCGGCGCCATCGGCGGCCCGAAATGGGATGGCGTGGCTTACGAGAACCGCCCGGAAGCCGGCCTCCTGCGCCTGCGCAAGGACCTCGGCCTGTTCGCCAATCTGCGCCCGGCGGTCTGCTATCCCGCGCTCGCCGACTCCTCGAGCCTGAAGCGCGACGTGGTCGAAGGCCTCGACATCATGATCGTGCGCGAGCTCACCGGCGGCGTCTATTTCGGCGAACCGAAGACAATCACCGATCTCGGCAACGGGCAGAAGCGCGCCATCGATACCCAGGTCTACGACACCTATGAGATCGAGCGCATCGCCCGCGTCGCCTTCGATCTGGCCAAGAAGCGCCAGAACAAAGTGACGTCGATGGAGAAGCGCAACGTCATGAAGTCCGGCGTGCTGTGGAACGAAGTCGTCACGCAGGTGCATGGCCGCGAATACAAGGACGTGACGCTGGATCACCAGCTCGCCGATTCCGGTGGCATGAATCTGGTGAAGTGGCCGAAGCAGTTCGACGTCATCGTCACCGACAACCTGTTCGGTGACATGCTGTCGGATATCGCTGCGATGCTCACCGGCTCGCTCGGCATGCTGCCGTCGGCTTCGCTCGGCGAGGTCGATGCCAAGACCGGCAAGCGCAAGGCGATGTATGAGCCGGTGCATGGTTCGGCGCCTGACATTGCAGGCCAGGGCAAGGCCAATCCGCTGGCGATGATCGCCTCCTTCGGCATGGCGCTGCGCTATTCGCTCGATCTCGGCGACCTCGCCGACAAGGTCGACCAGGCGATCGCCGCCGTGCTCGCCAAGGGCCTGCGCACGGCCGACCTGAAGTCGGAAGGTGCAACGATCATCTCGACGGCGCAGATGGGCGAAGCGGTGCTCGCGGAGCTCCAGGCGCTTCACAAGTAAGACCGCAGCTTAACTCCGCCGTCATCCTGAGGCGCCGTCGCACTTGCGACGGCCTCGAAGGATGGCCGCGGGCGCGGGCGCGGAACATGCATCCTTCGAGGCTCGCAAGAGCTCGCACCTCAGGATGACGGTAGAGTTTGTGGTTCGCCAACAACAAAAAATGCCCGGCGCGAGCCGGGCATTTTCGTAGGTATGGCTGACGCGCCGGTCTCAGTAATACGAGTATGGCGGCAGCGGAATGCGGTTCGGGTAGCCGCCGAGATCGTAATCGCTATACAGCGGCTGACGGTCGATCGGGCGGTTCAGGTTCTGCGTGCCGAAAGACGGGCCGGGCGGATAGGCATAATCCGTGAACTTGCGGTCGCCGGGCAGCACTTCGGTGCCGGCATCGAGCCACGAGCGGCGCGAGACGTAGACGCGGGTGCGCGGACCCTGCTGATACGACACGTTGGGGCCACGCGGGCCGTAATTGTAGCGGCCGCTATCGACGGTGACCTGCTTGCGCTTCTTGGTCTGGGTCTGGGCATCGGCCGGGGTGGCGACGCCGATGGTGATGACGGCAGCCGCCGCGAGCAGTGCACCGGTCAGTTTGGCGGCGGAGAATTTCAAGGTCATCGAGTCCTCTTGGCAGTCTGATTCTTGTCGCAAGAATCGCAATTTCCGAGTTCCCGGCAATTTAGCTGGCCGGGTGGCAGCCCTACAAGGTCTAACCGGCCACACCTTGGGAGAATAATGCGCGGTGTGGCCGAATGTTGCATGCATTCCCAAGGCCTTGCCAAGGTCTTGGTCGCCGCGCTGTCACAGGCTGCCCCGCAACAGCGGATTTTGCGCTCCGGTGACCCAATCCGAGCTGACCGCGGACAGTGCCGGGCCGCTGGCGCAGCCCGTTCGCTTCAATTCGGCATGGGCGAACAGTTCTGCGAGTTTTGGCTCACCCCCGGCGGTCAGGAGCATGAGACGATCGAGCATGCAGGCGACGGCCGCACGGCGCGCCGGCAGGCCTTCGCTTTGGCATGAGAAGCCGGAAATCCGCAGATTGGCGGCCTCGAAGCTGCGGGTGAAGCCGAGGCAGCGTTTGGCGTCTTGCCGACGATCCGCGAAGCCAAACAGCGCCACCGGACCGAATTTGCTGTCGATGATGCCCTCGCCGACCGTTTCGCGCAGACCGCTCGGGTCCATCCGCAAAGCGACGTCGGCGATATCGGCATCTTCCAGCGCCTCGCCACCGAGCCGATACAGTTCGAGCTCGGTCACCGGTCGCCCTTCGGCCATCCAGCGCAGCACGTCCTTGCGACCGCCAGCGGGATGCCGCTGGATTTCATAAGCCGCTGTAATTCCAGCCGTATCTGGATGCCTGACGGCGAAAGCGGGATAGGAGCGATCGGCTACAGTCCAGCCGGGCTTCACCGCTGCAGCCGGCGTCCAGTCGAGTTCCAGATGGTTGAAGGCAGCCACTGCGGCCATGGCAAGCAGCGCCAAACAGCCCATATAGGCAAGCATGCGCCCTGCCACGGCCGTGCATTCGTCGGCGAAGCTGTACACCGCCGGGCGGAAATCGAATTCACGGGCGCGGTTGTAGGGCGCTGGTCTTGAACGCATCAATGCACGGAGGCCGGTTACCACGTTGTGTTTGCGACGTTTCTCGCATAGAAGCGCTCGCGCTTCGGTTTCCGCAGACGGCGGATCGAAGGCATTTTTCTTCGGAGAGTGAACGATGGGTTACAAAGTCGCGCTGGTCGGAGCGACCGGCAATGTCGGGCGTGAAATGCTCAGCATTCTGGACGAACGTAAATTCCCCGCTGACGAGGTCGTGGCGCTTGCGTCCCGCCGCAGCATGGGCGTTGAGGTTTCCTTCGGCGACAAAACCCTGAAATGCAAAGACCTTGAGACCTACGACTTCAGCGACATCGACATCTGCCTGATGTCGGCCGGCGGAGCCGTGTCCAAGGAATGGTCGCCGAAGATCGGCGCTGCCGGTGCCGTCGTCATCGACAATTCGTCGACCTGGCGCATGGATCCCGACGTGCCGCTGGTCGTGCCGGAAGTGAACGCGGCTGCGGTCGATGGCTTCCGCAAGAAGATGATCATCGCAAACCCGAACTGCTCGACGGCGCAGCTCGTGGTGGCGCTGAAGCCGCTGCATGACAAGGCGACCATCAAGCGCGTCGTCGTGGCGACCTATCAGTCGGTGTCGGGCGCCGGCAAGGATGCGATGGACGAGTTGTTCGCGCAGACCAAGGCCGTCTACACCAACAGCGAGATCGTGAATAACAAATTCCCGAAGCGCATCGCCTTCAATGCGATCCCCCATATCGATGTCTTCATGGAGGATGGCTACACGAAGGAAGAGTGGAAGATGATGGCGGAGACCAAGAAGATTCTTGATCCCAAGATCAAACTTTCCGCGACGGCCGTGCGCATTCCGGTGTTTGTCAGCCACTCGGAAGCGGTCAATGTCGAATTCGAGCATCCGATCTCGGCCGACGAAGCCCGCGATATCCTACGCAATGCGCCGGGTTGCCTCGTGATCGACAAGCGCGAACCCGGCGGCTACGTCACGCCCTATGAAGCGGCTGGCGAAGACGCGACTTACATCAGCCGTATCCGCGAGGATGCGACGGTGGAGAACGGTCTCGCTTTCTGGTGCGTCTCGGACAATCTGCGCAAGGGTGCGGCGCTCAATGCCGTGCAGATCGCGGAATGCCTGATCAATCGCAAGCTGATCACCGCGAAGAAGAAAGCGGCGTAACCAAACGATGTCGGAGCCGGATCAAGACAAGACTGAACCGGCTCCGCGTCATCAGCACCCCGTTCTCAAGGGGATCGAGCTGATCATCGAGCATGTGCTGTTCAACAGCCGCTGGCTGATGGCGCCGTTCTATCTCGGCCTCGTCATCGCGCTCGTCGCACTGCTCTATAAATTCGTCGTCTCGCTCGTCGAATTCGTCGTTCACACCCCGACCGCCAAAGAGACCGACACGATCCTCGGCGTGCTCAGCCTGATCGACCTGTCGCTGACCGGCAACCTGATCCTGATCGTGGTGTTTTCCGGCTACGAGAATTTCGTCTCGCGCATCGATCCGCGCAACCATCCGGACTGGCCGGAATGGATGACCAAGGTCGACTTCGCTGGACTGAAGCAGAAACTGCTGGCCTCCATCGTCGCCATCTCGGCGATTCAGGTGTTGAAGGCCTTCATGAACATGGATGGCGTATTCGAGCCGCAGAAGCTCGGCTGGCTCGCCGGCATCCATCTGCTGTTCGTGGTGTCAGCGCTGCTGCTGGCGCTGTCGGATCGCTGGAACACCGACGATCACGACGGCAAGGCGGACAACAAGAAGCGTTGATCACCCCGCCGACTTCGCCTGCCCCACCGGCTTGAACACCTTCTCGACCTTGTCCAACACCGACAGCGAGCCGATGGCGACGCCGAAATAGGCGCCGTGCAGCAAGAGATCGCCGGCATCGACGCGCTTCTTCACAAAGGGGAAGCTCATCAGGTTTTCGAGGCTGCGGAATACGGCGGCCTTCTCGATGCGGGTGACGAAATCCTGCATGGTCTCGTGATCGCGAATTTCTACGGTCTCACCTGGCTTGGTGAACATCGACATCCAGCGGCCGATGAAGTCGCCGGGTGACAGCGGCGCGGCCTTGTCGACGAATGCGCGGATGCCGCCACATTGCGCATGGCCGAGAATGACGATGTGCTTCACCTTCAGCACCTGCACCGCATATTCCAGCGCAGCCGAGACGCCATGCGCATTGCCGTCGGGCTGATAGGGCGGCACCAGATTGGCGATGTTGCGCACCACGAACAATTCGCCCGGCGAGGCATCGAAGATGACCTCCGGCGACACGCGCGAGTCGCAGCAGCCGATCACCATCACTTCGGGGAACTGGCCCTTCTCCGACAATTCGCGGAACCGTGCCTGCTCGGTCGGCAGACGCTCCGACGAGAAGGTCTGGTAGCCGGTGATGAGTTGCTGCGGGAATGTTGCGGTCATGATGTGCCTCGTGGGTCCACACGGATAACCATAGGTCGCAGGCGCGAACAAGCCTTCCGGGTGAGGGATCAAGATGCTAGTTCGGAATGGAACCCATAAGCAGACACCTATCCTGAGGAAATGACGCCATGACACGCCCGCGCCGCAGCCATTTGTTCATGCCAGGCTCCAATCCGCGTGCGCTGGAAAAGGCGCGCACGGTCGCCGCCGATGGCATCATTCTCGACCTCGAAGATGCGGTGGCGCCGGATTCCAAGGGCACCGCGCGCGACGCCATCGCCGAAGCGCTCGGCAAAGGCGGCTTCGGCAAGCGTGAAATGCTGGTGCGCATCAACGCGCTGGATTCGCCGTGGTGGGTCGATGACGTCGC
The DNA here is from genome assembly GCF_018279705.1 of Tardiphaga alba. Taxonomy (NCBI): domain Bacteria; kingdom Pseudomonadati; phylum Pseudomonadota; class Alphaproteobacteria; order Hyphomicrobiales; family Nitrobacteraceae; genus Tardiphaga; species Tardiphaga alba. The sequence goes on along the minus strand of NZ_CP036498.1, from coordinate 373,119 downwards.
CATGGCCGCCAAGGCCAAGCCCGACGGCATTCTGGTGCCGAAGGTCTCCAGCGTCGAGGATCTCAATGCGGTGGCCGATCGTCTCAGCGATCTCAATGCCGACGCGTCGATCAAGGTCTGGGCGATGATCGAGACCGCGCGTGCGATCCTGCATGTGGAAGAAATCGCCGCTTGCGCGAAGGATACCGAGATTCGTCTGGCCGGCTTCGTCTGGGGCCCCAACGACATCGCCCGCGAGACGCGCATCCGCATGATGCCGGGCCGCGCATCGATGCTCGGCATGATCACCCAGTGCGTGCTGGCGGCGCGCATGTACGGCCTCGACATCCTCGACGGCCCCTACAGCAATTTCAACGACAATGACGGTTTCATCGCCGAGGCCGAACAGGGCCGAGACATCGGCTTCGACGGCAAGACACTGATCCATCCCGCGCAGATCGAAGCCAGCAACAAGGTGTTCACGCCGCCAGCCGAGGAAGTCGCCCAGGCCCGCCGCATCATCGCGGCGTTCGAGCAGCCGGAAAATGCAAGCCGCGGCGCGATCCAGATGGATGGCAAGATGGTCGAGCGCCTGCACGCGGAAATGGCGAAGCGGACCATTGCGATCGCCGATGCCATCGCGGCAATGGGAAGCTGAAGCTAACGAGAAGGGCTATTTCTTTTCCCTCCCCGGAGCGAAGCGACTGGGGAGGGTGGATCGACGGCCCAGCGAAGCTTTGCTTCGCGTGGGCCGGCGAGACGGGCGGGGTGTTTCCGCAAGCTCTGACGTTACGTGGGGAGAAACCCCACCCGGCGCTACGCGCCACCTACGACGGACGAATTCGTCCGTCGGACCCCGCTGCGCCGCTTCGCGGCTGGAGGGAGGGAGGCCATCAGCGCCTCGGCTTACGCCCAGGCGCGTTCGGCCTTCAGCTTGTCTTCGTAGCTGTCGATGGAGGTCTTCTTCTCCATGGTCAGGCCGATATCGTCGAGACCGTTGATCAGGCAGTGCTTGCGGAACGGGTCGATCTCGAATTTCACAGTGCCGCCATCGGGACCACGGATCTCCTGGTTCGGCAGATCGATGGTGATGGTGGCATTGGCGCCGCGCTCGGCATCGTCAAACAGCGCGTCGAGATCCTTCTGCGAGACGCGGATCGGCAGCACGCCGTTCTTGAAGCAGTTATTGTAGAAAATATCGCCGAACGAGGTCGAGATCACGCAGCGGATGCCGAAATCCAGCAGCGCCCAGGGCGCATGCTCGCGCGACGAGCCGCAGCCGAAATTGTCGCCGGCGACCATGATCTTGGCCTGGCGATAAGCGGGCTTGTTCAGCACGAAATCCGGGTTCTCGCTGCCGTCGTCATTGTAGCGGGCATCCGCGAAAAGCCCCTTGCCAAGGCCGGTGCGCTTGATGGTCTTCAGGTACTGCTTTGGGATGATCATGTCGGTATCGACATTGATCACCTTCATCGGTGCAGCGACGCCTTCGAGCGTGGTGAACTTGTCCATGACGTGTCCTCGGGAATTGAGCGCGCTTTTTAGCCCGATCGGGCGGGCGCTCCAAGCGGCATTTCTGCAGCCTCGTCAGTCACCTGAGCCTCGATGGCCTCCATATCGTCGTCGGAGAGGCCGAAATGGTGGCCGATCTCGTGGACCAGCACGTGGCGGACGATATGGCCGAGGGTCTCGTCATGCTCGGCCCAGTAATCCAGGATCGGCCGGCGATACAGCCAGATCATATTGGGCATCTGGCCAGACACCTCCCCCGACTGGAACGGCAGGCCGACGCCCTGAAACAGGCCGAGCAGGTCGAATTCTGTCTCGGCCTGCAGCTCCTCCAGCACCTCATCGGTGGGAAAGTCATCGACCCGGATGATCAAGCCCTCGCAGAGCTTGCGAAAGCCCTCCGGCAGCAGCGCAAACATCTCATGCGCCATGACTTCCATGTCTGCGAGGTCGGGAGCTTTTGCCAGATGCCACATGAGTTCCTGTCTAGCCGATCTCGTTCTGTTGGCAAGGCGGCGCAACGGTTGACGCGACCGCCTCAATCGGAGACTTTGCGGCCGGAAAGAGACATCGGTTCTGGGGCGTCAAATGCGGATCATGACAGCGACATTGGCAGTGGCGGCACTCGCGCTCGGCAGCCTGTCGATCGATGGCGCCATCGCGCAGACCGCGCCCTCCGCCAAGCGCTCCACCGATATCTCGGCCCAGAGCAGCAGCGGGCGCCCGCGTGTGCGCATCTATCGCGACGACGACACCCGCGGCGTGTATCCCCGCTACAATCCCGGCCCGAATGCGGTGCGCGATTGCACGGCGCAGCTGGTGCAGGAGCATCGGCCGAGTGGCACCGTGATCGTGCCGCGCACGCATTGCTACTGGCGCCGCGGATAACGCGAAACGCACCACCTTGATGTGGTGCGCGCCACGCGGCACAACCGTGCAACATGCACCGCGCCAACGCGCATTCGTTCCAATCCTGCGACCAAAAACCGTGCGGCATAACGCGCGGCGCATATTCATTTTGCGTTCACCTCACGAGACCTAGCGTCTGCGCATGGGCAATGAACCCCATGCAGCGTGCATGTTCAGATGCCCGCGGAATCCAGGAGAGTACTCGTGAACTTGAAAAAGCTTTTCGGCCTTGCCGCCGTTGCCGGCCTGATGTTCGTGGCTGCACCGTCGCAGCAGGCGAACGCAGTCTCGCTCAACAATCCCGGCGTGGCCGCAACGGTGCAAGGCGCTGGCGAAGGCCTGAAGACCGACGTGCAGTATCGTCGCCATCATCATCACCGCGGCTATCGCCATCATCACGTGCGTCGCCACCATGGCTGGCATCGTCATCACCATGTCCGCCGCCATCACGGCTGGCATCGCCCGCATTACGGCCACCACCGTCATCGCCACTGGCGCTAACAGAACGCGCGCGATGTGGAGCAATTCCACATCGCGCATTTCACCGCGTCTCCTTGTCGCGGGAAATTGGATCGAACGAACGCGTTGAGTGATCAAGGCGACAAACAGATTTCAGCGAGGACAATCATGAGAACATGGGTAGGCGCAGCTCTGATAGCTGCAACTGTTTCACTCGGCGGTGCATTCGCAGCAGCGCCTGCGCTGGCCGCTTCGCCGGCAAAGGCCGCCGTGCAGGACAAAGCCGCGCAAGACAAGGCGCGCGTGACCGACTTCAGCTCGCAGCACCGGCACTATCGCCATCATCACCGTCATTTCCACGGCCATCGCCACTTCGGCCATCGTCATTGGGGCCATCACCGTCACTGGGGCCACCGTCACTACGGCTACCGGCCATATTACGGACCGCGTTACGGCTATGGCTATCGCCCGGTCTATCGCTCCTACTACGCTCCGACCTATTACAGCGGCTACGGTTATCGGCCCTACGGCTACCGCCCCTACGGCGCCTATGGCTACGGACCGCGCTTCGGTGGCGGTCCGATCAGCGTCGGTTTCTCGTTCGGCCGCTGGTAAGCACTGCACATCGCAGACCATCATAACGGGCGCCTTCGCGGTGCCCGTTTCATTTTGACGCATTCATTCATGATGCGTTCAGATCGACGCTCCTAGCTTTCACCCAAGGGCACACAACACGCGCACGGCCACCGCACGCAGATCACCATCTGCGGCAACGAGAACTGCTGCGCGATCCGCCTCTGGGAGGGTGATAGTCATGACAATCGATCGGGCCTCTGCAATTCGGAATGCCGTCACGCGCGCGCTCGGTATCGCCGCGACGGCGACCGTGATGCTGTCTCTCGCGCCAAGCGCACAAGCGCTGTCATTGAGCAATCCCGGCATGGCGCCGGCCGCGAAGCAGGCACGCGATGCGCTCACCACGCAGGTTCAGCATCGCGGCCGCGGTGGCGGCGGGGGTGGCTTTCGCGGTGGCGGCGGATTCCGCGGTGGCGGACATGCTTTTCATGGCGGCGGCTTTCGCGGCGGCGGATTCCGCGCGGCTGCACCGGCATTCCGTGGCGGAGGGTTTCATCGCCCCACTTTTGCCGGCGGCGGTTTCAGGCGCGGACCCGCATTCCATGGCGGCGGCATTCGATACGGCGGACCGGCCTTCGTCCGGCGCGGCGTTTATGCGCCGGCCTATTACGGCCACCGCCGCCACTTCCATCGCCACCGTTATTTCGGGCCGCGTTATTACGGCTACGCGCCGCGCTATTATGGGCCCCGCTATTATTACGGCCCGCACCGCTTTTGCCGTGTGATCTGGACCTATTACGGCCCGCGAAAAATCTGCCGTTACCGCCCTGGCATCACCGCCACTGGCACTATCGGCATCATCACCGGTTTCATGCGTATTGGTGAGCGCTCCTAAATACTCCGTCATGGCCGGGCTTGATCCGCCTGCGGGGCTGAAGCCCTTCGGCGCGGCGAAAGCCCGGTCACCCATCTTTACTGACCCAAAGGGGAAGATGGGTCCGCGGGTCAAGCCCGCGGACGACATGGGAGAGTGTTGCTACTCTCCTAACTGAAACGCCTCGAAGCGATGCAGCTCATCCTCGATGCGGCGCTTCCATTCTTTTCGCGGCGCTTTCTTCTCGAGCCCCTCGCCGACCCAGCTCCATTGCTGCATCAGGAGCTTCCGGTTCTGTCGATCGGTCTTGAGATCGATCGCAGCAACGATCTTGTCATCGACCAGCACCGGCAATGCGAAATAGCCGAGCTTGCGCTTCTCCTTCGGCACATACGCCTCAAAACGATGGTCGTGGCCGAAGACAAGATGCGTGCGCTTGCGCTGGATGATCAGCGGATCGAAGGGCGACAGCAGATGCACGAGATCGTGCGGCGCATTCTCGGTCGCCTCGATGATCTCCGGCGTCGCCCAATGCTCCTGCTTGCCGGCGCCTTCGAGCGCGACAGGCAGCAACATACCCTTGCGGACTCGCGTCTCGATCAGCTTGCGCACGCCGGCTTTTGAGGGCGCATCGAGATGGCAGATCGAATCGAGACTGACGATGCCTTGCGAGCGCAGCGCACGGTCGAGCAGATAGGCGAAAATCTCACCACCCGTCGCGGCCTTCGGCAAGCGATCCCAGCCGAAATGCCGGAGCAGAAAGTCATAGGTCTTCAGCATCCCCGTGCGTTCGGAAACGGTCAGATGCCCTTCGAAGAAGGCGAGCTGCAGCGCGCGCTTCGACGGCTTGCGGCTGGCCCATTCATGGTCCTTCTCGCGCAGCACGTCGTCCTCGATGTCGCGGATCGACAGCGGACCTGCTTTCGCCAGCCGCATCACCTTGCGTTTCTCCGCCGGCGTCACCGTCGCGCACCAGCCATGGCCATTGGCGCGATAATACTTCATGTCGGGAATGAAGAAGGGCAGATCCGCGCTCGGCACATAAGCAAGCGCATGGGTCCAGTATTCGAACACGCTCTTGTCGATGGACTGAGCCTGTTTGAGATCACCGCGACGATAATTCGGGATGCGCGCAAACAGGATATGATGGTGGCAGCGCTCGATGACGTTGATCGTGTCGATCTGCACATAGCCGAGATGCGCGACGGCACGCGCCACGGCGTCCGGGCCTTCGCCAAACGGCGCGCGCTCATCGAGCCGCTGTGCCCGCAGCCAAATGCGGCGGGCAGCGGAGGTGGAAATAGGTACCGGAGTGGCGGGCGAGCGAGGCATCCGCAGAAAGTAGCCCGGATGGAGCGAAGCGCAATCCGGGAACTCGCGCTTCAACTCGCTGGCCGGTACCTGGATTTCGCGGAGTTTATCATTGGGCCGCCTCGCGCGACCCGTTGGCTCCATCCAGGCTACCGATTATCGCTGGCTCAGTGCCAGTCGCGGATATCCACGAAGTGGCCTGCGATCGCGGCAGCGGCTGCCATCGCCGGCGACACCAGATGGGTGCGGCCCTTGTGGCCCTGGCGGCCTTCAAAGTTGCGGTTCGAGGTGGCGGCGCAGCGCTCTTCCGGCTTCAACTTGTCCGGGTTCATCGCCAGGCACATGGAGCAACCGGGCTCGCGCCATTCGAAGCCGGCCTTGATGAAGATCTTGTCGAGACCTTCGGCTTCCGCTTGCTCCTTCACCAGGCCCGAGCCCGGCACGATCATGCCCGAGACATTGCCGTTGATGGTCTTGCCGTCGATCATCTTGGCCGCAGCGCGCATGTCCTCGATACGGCCATTGGTGCAGGAGCCGATGAAGACGCGATCGATCTTGATATCGGTGATCTTGGTGCCGGCGGTGAGGCCCATATAGGCCAGCGCACGCTCCTTGGAGAGACGCTTGGCTTCGTCGGCGATGTCAGCAGGGTTCGGCACCTTGCCGGCGATCGAGATGACGTCCTCGGGCGACGTGCCCCAGGTGACGATGGGCGGCAGCTTGGCAGCGTCGAGACGGATCTCGTGATCGAAATGCGCGCCTTCATCGGTGCGCAGCGTATTCCAATAGGCGACGGCCTTGTCCCACATCTCGCCTTTCGGCGACATCGGACGGCCTTTCAGGAATTCATAGGCGACTTCGTCCGGCGCGATCAGGCCGGCGCGGGCGCCGCCTTCGATGGACATGTTGCAGACCGTCATGCGGCCTTCCATCGACAGCGAATGGATCGCCTCGCCGGCATATTCCAGCACATAGCCGGTGCCGCCGGCGGTGCCGATCTCGCCGATGATCGCCAGAATGATGTCCTTGGCGGTGACACCGTCGGGCAGCTTGCCATCGACGATGGCACGCATGTTCTTCGCCTTCTTCTGGATCAGCGTTTGCGTCGCCAGAACATGCTCGACCTCCGACGTACCGATGCCGTGCGCGAGCGCGCCGAAGGCACCATGCGTCGAAGTGTGGCTATCACCGCAAACAACGGTCGTGCCCGGCAGCGTAAAACCCTGCTCGGGGCCGATGACATGGACGATGCCCTGGCGCTTGTCGAATTCGTTGTAATATTCGATGCCGAATTCGCGGACATTCTCTTCCAGCGTCCTGATCTGCTCGGCGCTTTCCGGATCGGGATTGGGCAGCGTGCGATCGGTGGTCGGCACGTTGTGATCGACGACGGCGAGCGTCTTGCCCGGCGCATGCACCTTGCGACCGGCGGCGCGCAGACCTTCAAAGGCCTGCGGCGAGGTCACTTCATGCACCAGATGGCGATCGATATAGAGCAGGCAGGTGCCGTCATCGGCTTGCTCGACGACGTGGTCGTCCCAGATCTTGTCGTACAAAGTGGTCGGCTTGGATGTTGTCATTTTGCTTGAGCCTGACTTGGAATTTCTTTTTGAGAATTTCGGACCGGTTGCTGCTGCCAGAATGTGCCGCAGGGGCGACAGAGGCGCGCAACGCGAGGAAGGCTTAACGCGTGAGACTGCTCACGCGCTTCTAAGCGCACCCACGATGGAGGTCGTGAAGCGGCCGAAGAAGCGACCGGGCAGCCGGCTGTGATCGTCGATGACGATGCGCAAAGCGTGCTGGTGCAGGTCTAGAAACATTCCAGTCATATAGCATCGCGGCGTGAAGACGCCAATAAGACCGTCATTGCGAGGAGCCTCTCGGCGACGAAGCAATCCAGAGCCAAACAAAGAAAGACTGGATTGCTTCGCTGCGCTCGCAATGACGGAGGGAGCACAACAAAAAAGCGCGGCTTGCGCCGCGCTTTTCCGAATTCGAAAATCTTCGCGTGACGCGAAAAATTACTCGGCGGCAGCCGCGACCTTGGCCTTGGCCGGACGCTCGGTCTTCTTCTCGGTGATGCGGGCCGACTTGCCGCGCAGATCGCGCAGGTAATACAGCTTGGCGCGACGCACCTTGCCGCGGCGCACGACCTTGATCGAGTCGATCATCGGGGAGAGCAGCGGGAACACGCGCTCGACACCCTCGCCATACGAAATCTTGCGCACGGTGAAGCTCTCATTGATGCCACCGCCGTTGCGGCCGATGCAGACGCCTTCATAGGCCTGCACGCGGGTGCGCTCGCCTTCGACAACCTTCACGTTGACGATGACGGTGTCGCCCGGACCGAATTCCGGAATCGACTTGGTTGCGGACAAGCGGTCGAACTGCTCTTTTTCGAGCGTCTGAATGAGGTTCATCGAAATCTCCATCGGCGGCGCGCCCAGACGTCGGCGCGGGCTGCGCGCGAAACTCTTACCCTGCCAGTGCACGGATGTGGCGCTGCTCTACAGCAAAGCAAAGCCGTTGTCACCCGTCTGTGTCACTCGGGCGTCGTGAATTTTGGCGATTTTCGCTTCCTGCCTGATTCCGGCGCTTTTGGGCGCGCTGCCCATAGGTCGGGCCGCCGTTTTTCCGTCAAAGCCTCGGATTCCGCAAGGCGCCAGGCGGCTACCTTGGCGTGATCGCCAGACAAAAGGACGTCCGGGATCGGCCGGCCCTCGAAAACCTGCGGGCGGGTGTATTGCGGGTACTCCAGTAGGCCATCCGAGAAACTCTCGTCGGAACCGGACTCCAGCTTGCCCATCACGCCCGGCAGCAGCCGTACGCAGGCATCGATCAGGGTCATGGCAGCGATTTCACCGCCCGACAGCACGTAATCGCCGATCGAGACTTCCTCAAGCTGTCGCCCATCGATGACGCGCTGGTCGATGCCCTCAAAGCGACCGCAGACGATCAGCGGCCCCGGCCCGGCCGCAAGTTCCGCCACGCGCGCCTGGGTCAATGGCCGACCACGCGGGCTCATCATCAGCCTGGGCCGCTCGGCGGCGGCATCGACGGCATCGATGGCCGCAGCCAGCACATCGGCGCGCAGCACCATGCCCGGCCCTCCGCCAGCCGGCGTATCATCGACGCTACGATGCTTGTCGGTAGCCGAAGCACGGATATCCCGGGCTTCCAGCGACCACAGGCCGGAAGCCAGCGCACGGCCGGCCAGACTGATGCCCAGCGGCCCCGGAAACATCTCGGGAAACAGCGTGAGGACAGTCGCGCGCCATGGTGTCGGTGAAGCAGTCATGCCTCTCCATCGCGCGTTGCGCGCGGGGCGTCAAACCCTCCCCGTCATGCGCGGGCTTGTCCCGCGTATCCACGCCTTGTTGCAAGCACCGCAAGACGTGGATGGCCGGGACGGGCCCGGCCATGACGGAGTGAATGTCAGTCAAGCCGCCGCCACATGCTCGCTGGTGTCAGCCGCATCGAAGGCTGCGCGGGAGGCCTTGATCTTCGCAAAACTGCGCTCGGCCCAGTCGATCAGGCTTGCCAGCGGCGCCATGGCGGACTGACCGAGCGGCGACAGGCGGTATTCCACCGAAGGTGGCTTGGTCGGAAACACATGGCGGGTGATCAGCCCATCGCGCTGCAGATCGCGCAGTGACTGGGTGAGCATCCGCTTGGAGATATCCGGCACGGCGCGGTGCAACTCGCTAAAGCGGCGCGGCTTGGCGGCCAGCGCCACCAGCAGGAGCGACGTCCATTTGTCGCCGATACGGTCCAGCACATTGCGGACCGGGCAGGCCTCGGCATCAAAACCCTGCGCCTGCCATTCATCGAAACGGGTCGCCAGGGGCGCATCATTCGGCATCGGGGACTCCTTCGGGCCGGAGGGAGGTCACTTCCAAGTAACCTGGGGCGAAAAACCTGCCTCCTTACGGAAACGGGATGCGGTCTCTATTCAAGACCTACTGCCCATCAGAGACCATATAGGAAGCCCGCATGTCGAACCACCGTATTCTTGTCACCGCCGCCAATGGCCAGCTCGGCCGCCTCACCTTGGATGCGCTGCTGAAGCGCGTTCCCGCCAGCCAGATCGTCGCCGGCATGCGCGACCCCGCCAAGGGCGCCGACCTCGCCGCAAAAGGCATCACCGTTGTCGCGGCCGATTACAGCAAGCCAGAGACGCTGGATGCCGCACTGAAGGGCATTGATGAGGTGCTGCTGATCTCGTCCAACGAACTCGGCCAACGCGTGGCGCAGCATCGCAACGTCATCGACGCGGCCAAGCGCGCCGGCGCGAAGCTGCTCGCCTATACGAGCGTGCTGCGTGCGGACACGTCGAAACTATCCGTGGCGCGCGAGCATCTGCCGACGGAAGAGCTGATCCGCGCCTCCGGCGTGCCCTTCGTCCTGCTGCGCAATGGCTGGTACACGGAAAACTACACGGCCTCGATCCCGGCCGCGCTGGCGCATGATGCGCTGGTGAGCAGCGCCAAAGATGGCCGTATCGCATCGGCATCACGTGAGGACTATGCAGCGGCGGCTGCGGCCATACTGGCCGGAGAAGGTCATGCAGGCCACGTCTATGAGCTGGCGGGCGACGAGGCCTTCACGCTGGATGATTTCGCGGCAGAGATCAGCAAGCAGTCGGGCAAGACGATCCCTTACATTCGCCTGCCGGAATCAGAGTTCAAGGCGATCATGCTCAATGCAGGACTGCCGGAAGAACTGGCGGAGCTGATTGCGACGTCGAACACCGCGGCAGCGGACGGCGCGCTGTTCGATGAGGGGCATGCACTGAGCAAACTGATCGGACGACCGACCACGCCATTCGCCGATACGATTGCGGAAGCTCTGAAAGCCTAGTCGTCAGCGGCGGCGGGATCGTCATCGACGATCTCGCCAGGCATCTCGATCACCACCTTGCCACCCGCGATATCCACTGTCGGCACCACGGCATCCGTAAACGGCAGCAGCAGCGTCGGCCCCGAGGGCGGCGCGATCTCGATGATATCGCCGGCGCCGAAGTCATGCATCGCGACGACGCGGCCGATCGCCTCGTCGGCGGCATTCACCGCGGCAAGTCCGATCAGGTCGGCGTGGTAATATTCACCGTCTTCGGTGTCGGGCAGCGCGTCGCGCGCCACATAGAGCTCGACGCCATTGAGGCGGGCGGCGGCATCGCGATCGGTGACGCCTTTCAGCGTCGCCACCAGATGGCCCTTGGCCTCACGCACATTGTCGATCTCGATGGTCCGCTTGCCGTCCTTGGTGGCAAGCGGGCCGTAGTCGCAAACGGCAAAGGGATCTTCGGTGAAGGTCCACAGCCGGACCTGGCCGCGCACCCCATGCGGCGCGCCGATGCGCGCGACGCAGATTTGCGCGGTGGTCATGTCGTCTTACTTGGCTTCAGCAGCCTTGCGCTCCTTGCGGGGCACAGCCTTCTCGGGATTGTTGCGGGCTTCGCGCTTGATGATGCCGGCAGCGTCGAGGAAGCGCGACACGCGGTCCGACGGCTGTGCGCCCTTGGCGAGCCAGGACTTTACCTTCTCGAGGTCGAGCTTCAGGCGCAGCTCGTTGTCCTTGGCGAGCAGCGGGTTGAAGTAGCCGAGACGCTCGATGAAGCGGCCATCGCGCGGGAAGCGCGAGTCGGCGACGACGACGTGATAGACGGGACGCTTCTTGGTGCCTGCGCGGGCGAGACGGATAACGACGGACATGTGTAGCTCCTAGCGTGTGTTCGTTTGAATTCGCGGGTTATTTCTTTTTCCCGAAACCGGGAAAGCCGCCCAAACCAGGCAGCGTTGGTTTGCCCAGACCTGGCAGGCCCGGGAAATCTTTCGGCAATGTGGCCGGCAGCGCGCCCGGCCCCTGCGGCAGCTTCTCGGCCATCGCCTTAACCTGCTCGGGCGACGGCATGCCACTGCCACCAAAGCCCATCGCCTGGGCGAGGCCAGCCATCGGACCGCGCTTGCCGGAGCCCATGGCCTTCATCATGTCGGCCATGTTCCGGTGCATCTTCAGCACCTTGTTGACTTCCTCGACCTTCAGGCCGGCGCCGGCAGCGATGCGCTTCTTGCGGCTGGCCTTGAGGATGTCGGGCGACTTGCGCTCCTGGCGCGTCATGGAATCGATGACGGCGATCTGGCGCTTCACCACGCGGTCGTCGAGACCGGCGGCGGCGATCTGGTTCTTCATCTTGGCGATGCCGGGCATCATGCCCATCAGGCCGGACAGACCGCCCATATTGGTCATCTGGATAAGCTGCTCGCGCATGTCGTTCAGATCGAACTGACCCTTGCGCATGCGCTCGGCGGTGCGCGCGGCCTTTTCTGCATCGATGCTGGCGGCGGCCTTCTCGACCAGCGAGACGACGTCGCCCATGCCGAGAATCCGGCCGGCGATGCGGCTCGGATGGAAGTCTTCCAGCGCATCGGTCTTTTCACCGGTGCCGATCAGCTTGATCGGCTTGCCGGTGACGGCGCGCATCGACAGCGCGGCGCCGCCGCGGCCATCGCCGTCCACGCGGGTGAGCACGATGCCGGTGAGGCCGACGCGCTCGTTGAACGAGCGCGCGAGATTGACGGCGTCCTGACCGGTCAAGGAGTCCGCGACCAGTAGCACTTCATGCGGATTGGCGGTCGACTTGATGGTCGCCGCCTCCGCCATCATGTCTTCGTCGAGCGTGGTGCGGCCGGCAGTGTCCAGCAGCACGACGTCGTAGCCACCGAGCTTGGCCGCCTCGATGGCGCGCTTGGCGATCTGCTCCGGCTGCTGGCCGGCAACGATCGGCAGGGTCGGCACGTCGAGATCGCGGCCGAGCACCGCGAGCTGCTCCATGGCGGCCGGGCGATAGACGTCGAGCGAGGCCATCAGCACCTTGCGCTTGTCGCGCTGGGTGAGGCGGCGGGCGAGCTTTGCGGTGGTGGTGGTCTTACCGGAGCCCTGCAGACCGACCATCATGATGGCGACGGGCGGCACCGCATTGAAGTCGAGACCGCCCTCGCCTTCGCCGCCCAGCGTGGCGACCAGCTCGTCATGGACGATCTTGACGACCATCTGGCCGGGCTTGACCGACTTGACGATGGTGGCGCCGACGGCCTGTTCGCGGACACGATCGGTGAAGGAGCGGACCACGTCGAGCGCGACGTCGGCTTCCAGCAGCGCTCGGCGCACTTCGCGCATCGCGGAATCGACATCGGCCTCCGACAGCGCACCGCGCCCGGTGAGCTTATCGAGAATTCCGCCAAGCCGTTCCGACAGATTGTCGAACATCGCGTACCGCTTCCCAATGCCATCCTGAAATGGCGACGAACAAAACACTTTCGCGCCCGAGGGCGCATCGCGCTGTCGGGCGTTGACCTCCGGACTCTCGGTCCGGTCGGCGGGTCGAAAAGAAGACTTTCCGAGAATTTGGCGGGTTTAATGACGGGGAATGGCCGGGAAGTCAATGACCGGAGATGGAACCGGAGGGTGTAAACGCCCCGGGAGGTGTTATAATGCGTGTATCAGGAGATATCACGCCATGAAGAATGTCAGTTTGTCCGAGGCAAAGGCGAATATCGACGACGTGCTCAGGACGGTCGAAAGCGGTGAGGCCGTGACCATCCAGCCCGACGCCCCTCTAACTCCAGAGGAGGAGGAGGCGCGCGCGGCTCGCATCCGCTGGGCGATCGAAGGCATCAAGGAATTGCGCAAACACACCAAACCGGTTTCGGTCGAAGAGATCATCGCCTGGAAGAATGAAGGGCGCGAATAGTCATGCAGCTCGTCATCGACGTCTCCGTCATGGCGAGCTGGCATTTTGCCGACGAATATCGCATCGAGAGCGTGGCGCTACTCGATTCGCTTGAGCGGCGAATTCTTGATGTTCGCGTCCCTGGCATCTGGTGGTTCGAGATTCATCAGATGCTCTTGCGCGGCGAGCGGCGCAATCGCGCAACACTGCAACAAACCGAGCAATTTTTGCTTTTCGTCGGCGCTTTACCGATCACGATCGTGCAAGGATCTGATCCGGGAACGATCCTCGATCTCGCCCGCCGCCATCAGCTCTCCTTCTACGACGCCGCCTATCTCGAACTCGCGCTGCGCGAAGACATCGCCCTCGCCACACTCGATCACGCTTTGGTGCGTGCGGCCGCGGCCGAGGGTGTGGCCCTGATGGCGGCGTGATAAAGCGCCTATATGTCGATCTCCCGCCGCAAGCTCCTCGCCTCCCTCGGCGCCGTCACCGCCACGGCCGGCATCTCCGCTTTCTGGATTTCCCGTATGCCCAATTATACCGGCCCGGTTTCCGATCATTTCGACGGCAAGGTCTTTTTCGATCCCGATGGGGTGCCGCCGAAGTCGCTCGGCGAGGTGCTGCGCTGGCAGTTCGGCGGCGGCCGCAAGCGGGAGGTCTGGCCGGACTGGGTGGAGAACGAATTCGCCGATACGCCACCGGGCAAAGTCGAGAGTGGTGTACGGCTGACCTATGTCGGCCATGCCTCCTGGCTGATCCAGACGGCTGGCATCAACATTCTGTTCGATCCGGTGTGGTCGGACCGCGTCTCGCCCTTCTCCTTCGCCGGACCGCAGCGGCACAACGCGCCCGGCATCGCATTCGACAAGCTGCCGAAGATCGATGTCGTTCTGGTGTCGCATGGACATTACGACCATCTCGATATTCCCACGCTGTCGAAGCTGCAGGCGAGTTTCGCGCCGCGGGTGATCACGCCCTTGGGCAATGACGTGACGATGAAGAGCGGCGACAGCGCCATCAAGGCCGAAGCCTATGACTGGATCGATCGCGTCGAACTCGGCAACGGGCTTGCGGTGACGCTGGTGCCGACACGGCACTGGTCTGCGCGCGGACTGTTCGATCGCAACCGCTGCCTGTGGGCAAGTTTTGTGCTGGAGACGCCGGCGGGCAAGCTCTACATCGTCGGCGATAGCGGCTATGGCGACGGCGGACACTTCCGCCGCGTGCGCGAGGCGCATGGCGACATCCGGCTCGCGATCCTGCCGATCGGCGCCTATGAGCCGCGCTGGTTCATGAAGGACCAGCACATGAACCCGGAAGACGCTGTGAAAGCGCTGAAGGACTGCGGCGCACAGCAGGCGCTGGCGAGCCATCATTCGACGTTCCAGCTAACGGATGAAGCGATCGATGGGCCGGTGAAGGGGCTGACCGCGGCGTGTGATGCGGCCGAGCTGCCGAAGGACAAATTCGTGGCGCTAAAGCCGGGGCAGGTGTTCGAGATTTAGAGAGCTGTGATCTCTCCCATCGTCATGCGCGGGCTTGTCCCGCGATCCACGTCTAAGCGACGTGCAAAGACGTAGATGGCCGGGACAAGCCCGGCCATAACGGAGTGTGATCACGGCGGTGACAGCACTCACTGCTTCGCCTTGATCTCCCAGCTCACGCTGACATTCACACGCAACGTTTCTTCGCCCTGCGCCACTGGCGCGGAGGCGAAATCGGCGACGGCCTTGCGCAGCATCATCGGGGCGGGCGGCGGATTGGCGCCGTCTTCGGAAATACTGATTGGCGATCCCAGCGTGACACCGGCCGCTTTCGCATAAAGCTCAGCCTTACGGCGTGCATCGGCGACGGCTTGGGTGCGGGCTTCATCCAGCAGTTCGGACGCCTTGGTGACGATGAAATTGATGCCGCCGACTTCATTGGCGCCCGACGTCACCAGCGTGTCGATGGTGCCTGCGACCTTGGTCACGTCACGCACGCGGATGGTCACGCGATTGCTGGCACGATAGCCGGTGACCACGTTCGGACCGCCATTCGGCCGCTGCTGCTGCGCATATTGCGGAAACAGCGACAATCGCGACGTCTGCATGTCCTTCTCGGCGATGCCGGCGGCCTTCAGCGCGGCCAGCACCTTGGCCATGGCGGCATTGTTCGCGTCGGACGCTTCACGCGCCGTCTTCGCGTCGCTGGTCACGCCGCCATCGACGAGGGCGAGATCCGGCGGCACCGAGACGGTGCCTTCACCGGACACGGTGATCATGGGTGGTGTCGGCGCCTGCGCGAAGGCAGGCGTGGCGATAAGCGCAATGCCGAAAGCGGCAAGAGTCAGATGATTTTTCATACCGGGTTTGTCGGAACCGTCCGCGGCTTCTTTATGGCCGCATCACTTCAGCGGCACGAACACGTTGATGACCAGCTTGTCTTCTGCGGTCTTTAGCGGGTCGGTCATGTATTCCTCGATGAAGGTGTCTTTCGCTTCCAGCTTCTTGTCATCGAGGTGATTGGTGATCGCCTCATAGGTGTTGTCCATATTGTCGTAGGAACCGCGATGGACGAATTTCAGCGCCTTGCCGTCCGGCGACTTGCCCATGCTCATATTCTTCGGGAGGTTCTTCAGCTCCTGATCCACCGGCATCTCGGCGAAGAAGGTGAAGCCGGTGTCATCGGTGGAGGTGTAGACGATCAGCGGATTGCCGGATGACTTGACCTTCTGCTTGTCCAGGTAAGTCGAGAGCTGCTTGAACGCATCCATCAGCGTGTCGAAAGCGTTGTCCCAGTTCGCCTTACCGGTGAACATCAGCACCTGCTTCGGCGTCAGCGTGTTTTCCTCACCGAACGGATCGGCGGTCTGCACCGGAGCCGGTGTTACGGCCGCAGCCGGAGGAGCCGGGTTCGCGGGAGTGGCTGGGGTCGCCGGCGCCTGTGCGGCAGCGGGTGGGGTCGCCGGAGCAGCGGGCGCGGCCGGTGTTGCGGGAGCAGGGGTAGCCGCCGGGGCGGGCGGTGTCGGCGTGGTCTCGGCTGGCTTTGCCTCGGCCGGCTTGGTCTCGGCTGGCGGGGTGGCGGGTGGCGACTGCGCCCAGCTTGCAGTGTTCAGCGACAGCGCGGCGGCCGAGGTCAGCGCGGCAGCGGTGGCGAAGCGGGACAAAGAGCGGAACATGCAGGACGTCTCCAATGGCAGCCGGCGCGGCGATACTTACCGATGGTAACATGCGTCGCCAATGGCCGCACTGGCCATTCCTGTCCGTCTCGCCATATAAAGCAGGCAACATCAGGACAAGACATGAGCGCGCTGGCCAACCACTCCTTCGCCAAGATGAATGGCATCGGTAACGAGATCGTCGTGATCGACATGCGGGACACCGCAGCAAAGATCACCCCGGCCGATGCGCGCGCCGTGGCGGCGGCCGAGGGCGGCATCGCCTATGACCAGCTGATGGTGCTGACCAGGCCGCGCCTGCCCGGCACCGAGGCTTTCGTCTCGATCTACAACAATGACGGCTCCGAAGCCGGAGCCTGCGGCAACGGCATGCGCTGCGTGGCGCGGCAGACCTTTGCCGGCAATGACAAGACCGGGCTCACTTTCGAGACGCGGGCCGGCCTGATCAATTGCTGGCGCGGGACGGATGGCGAGACCTTCACCGTCGATATGGGCGTGCCGAAGTTCGGCTGGCAGGACATCCCGCTCGCCGAGGAATTCCGCGATACCCGCGGCATCGAATTGCAGATCGGCCCGATCGATGCGCCGATCCTGCATACGCCGTCGGTGGCCAGCATGGGCAATCCGCACGCGATCTTCTGGGTCGACGACATCCATGCCTACGACCTCGAACGGTTCGGGCCGCTGCTGGAAAACCACCCGATCTTCCCCGAACGCGCCAACATCACCCTCGCCCATATCGTGGATCGCGAGCATATCGTGATGCGGACCTGGGAACGCGGTGCCGGCCTCACCAAGGCCTGCGGCACGGCGGCCTGTGCCACGGCGGTGTCTGCAGCCCGCCTGCGCCGCACCGAACGCAAGGTGCATATGACCCTGCCCGGCGGCGAACTCGTCATCGACTGGCGCGAGAGCGACGACCACGTGCTGATGACCGGCGGCGCGACGTTCGAATATGAGGGGACGCTCGACCCAGCGCTGTTTGAAGCAGTGGCGTGATCTTTCTTCCTTCTCCCCCTGTGGGAGAAGGTGGCGCGAACGTAGTTCGCGACGGATGAGGGGTACTGCTGGGCTCGGAGCTTGTGGCACCCCTCACCCGTCTGCGCTTCGCGCAGCCACCCTCTCCCACAAGGGGAGAGGGAAAGAACACACCTACTCCCCGTTCCACCCGCATGCCCGCATCCGCTGCTGCAGATGCGGCGGCATCGGCGCCACCACGCGCACCGGGTCCTTGTTCTTCGAAATCGGGATTACGATCTCCCGCGCATGCAGATGCAGTGTCGGCTCGCCGAAGCGCGGCCCGTTGCCGTAGATATTGTCACCGACGATCGGATAGCCCGAGGCTGACGTGTGCACGCGGAGCTGGTGCGTGCGGCCGGTGACCGGCTCCAGCGCCAGCCAGGCCATGCCGCCACCGCGACCCAGCACCCTAAAATTCGAGACCGACGGCAGCCCTTCGGGATCCGGCTTCATCCACCAGCCGCGCTCGGCATTGAGCCGCCCGAGCGGCATGTCGATCACGCCCGCATCGGCCTCTGGCCCACCTTCGACCACGGCCCAATAAGTTTTTGAGATGCGGCTATGCTTGAACAGCAGCCCGAGCGAGGCCGTGGCCTTGCGATGGCGGCCCAGCACCAGGCAGCCCGACGTATCGCGATCCAGCCGATGCGCCAGCACCGGCGCGCGCGGCAGGCCATATTGCAGGAACCGAAACGAATTCTCCAAATTCGGCCCACCTTTGGGGCCACGATGCACCGGCAGGCCGGCAGGCTTGTCGATCACCAGCATCAGACCGTCCCGATGCAGCACCCGCGACAGAATGTCGGCTTCGGTCAGATCGCCGACCAGAGCCGGCTCGACGACGGCAATCGGCAGGGCGTCGGTATCACTTTCACTGGCATTGCTTTGATTCATGGCGCGAAACGGCTAACACACCCCCGACATGAACGACACTCCCGAAACGCCAAAAGCGAGCTGGTGGCGACGGCTCTCCGACGGCCTGAAACGCACCTCGAGCTCCATCGGCTCGGCGGTCGCGGATCTCGTGACCAAGCGCAAGCTCGACCGCGCGATGCTCGAGGATATCGAGGACGTGCTGCTGCGCGCCGATCTCGGTTCCGACGTGGCCGCCCGTATCGCCAAGGCGGTCGGCCAGGGCCGCTTCGACAAGGCGATCTCCGCCGATGAAGTGAAGGCCGTCGTGGCCGCGGAGGTCGAGAAGGTGCTGGCGCCTGTCGCCAAGCCGCTCGAGATCGACGGCAGCAAGAAGCCGTTCGTCCTGCTGGTGGTCGGCGTCAACGGGTCCGGCAAGACCACCACCATCGGCAAGCTGACCTCGAAGCTCACCGCCGAAGGCCGCAAGGTGATGCTCGCCGCCGGTGACACGTTTCGCGCTGCGGCTATCGAACAGCTGAAGGTCTGGGGTGACCGCAACAAGGTGCCCGTCATTGCGGGTGCACAGGGCTCCGATTCCGCCAGCCTCGCCTTCAATGCCGTCACCGCCGCACGCGACGACAATCGCGACGTTGTGCTGATCGACACCGCCGGCCGGCTGCAGAACAAGGCCGAGCTGATGAATGAGCTCGAAAAGGTCGTGCGCGTCATCAAGAAGGTGGACGCGACCGCACCGCATGCCGTGCTGCTGGTGCTCGATGCCACGGTGGGACAAAACGCGCTGTCGCAGGTCGAGGCGTTTCATCGTACGGCTGGCGTCACCGGCCTCGTGATGACCAAGCTCGACGGCACCGCGCGCGGCGGCATCCTTGTCGCGCTATCCGAGAAATACAAACTGCCGGTGCATTTCATCGGCGTCGGCGAAGGCATCGACGATCTCGCGCCGTTCACGGCGAGCGATTTCGCCAAGGCCGTTGCAGGAATCGAAAGCTGAAGACCATGAGCAGCAACGTCATCAACAAGAAGCAGCCGCATCCGCTGTTCAAGCTCGCGACCGAGCTTGGCCCGCTGATCATTTTCTTCGTCGCCAATTCGAAGTTCGGCCTGTTCGCGGCCACCGGCGCCTTCATGGTGGCGATCGTGGCGGCGATGATCGCGTCCTACGTGGTCGTCAAGCATGTGCCGATCATGGCCATCGTCACGGCCTTCGTGGTGCTGGTGTTCGGCGGGCTGACGCTGTGGCTGCATGACGAGACCTTCATCAAGGTCAAGCCGACCATCATCTACGGCCTGTTCGCTGTCGTGCTCGGCGGCGGACTTCTGTTCGGCCGCTCCTTCATCGCCATCATGTTCGACCAGGTGTTCAACCTGACACCGGACGGCTGGCGCGCGCTGACATTGCGCTGGGCGCTGTTCTTCGCGGCGATGGGCGTGCTCAACGAAGTGATCTGGCGCACCCAGAGCACCGACTTCTGGGTGACCTTCAAGGCGTTCGGCGTGATCCCGCTGACCATGGCCTTCGCCGTCGCGCAGATGCCGCTGATCAAGCGCTACAGCATCGAACCCGCGTCGCTTGCCGAGAGCGAGCGCGACGCGGGTGATGTGACGAAGTAGCCGCTTCTTTCTTAACCTCGCCCCGTTCTTTACGGGGAGAGGTCGCCGCGTCTTCGCGGCGGGTGAGGGGCATGGCGCACGATCTCAACATATTGCGTTACATCGGATCTCACCATTCATCGACCCGATAGTTTGGTCGTGAAGCTGGCCTTGTGCCCTGCCCCTCATCCGTCCGCGCTACGCGCGGACACCATCTCCCCGCGCAAATTGCGGGGAGAAGGAATCACCTTACACCGTCAGCGTACCGGCCTTCGCGGCGGCATAGCGTTCGCCGATCTTGCTCCAGTTCACCGTGTTCCACCATGCCTTCAGATAGTCCGCACGGCGGTTCTGATAGTTGAGGTAATAGGCGTGCTCCCAAACGTCGTTGCCCATCAGCGCGCGCTTGCCGTCCATGATCGGGTTGTCCTGGTTCGGACGCGTTTCGATCGATAGCTTGCCGGCCTTGTCGACGATCACGAACGCCCAGCCCGAACCGAACTGACGGCCGCCCGCGCCATTGAAGTCGGTCTGGAATTTCTCCAGGCCGCCGAGATCGCGATCGATCGCGGCGAGTACCTCACCCGACGGCTTGCCGCCATTGGGGCCCATGATCTGCCAGAACATGGTGTGGTTGGCGTGGCCGCCGAGATTGTTGCGCACGCCGGTGCGGATCGCCTCGGGCACGCTGTTCAGATTGCCCAGCACCTCCACCAGCGGCTTCTCGCCGAGCATCGGCGTGTCCTTGGCGAAGGTGTTCATGTTGGCGACATAGGTGGAGTGATGC
This sequence comes from Tardiphaga alba, assembly GCF_018279705.1. Lineage (NCBI taxonomy): Bacteria > Pseudomonadati > Pseudomonadota > Alphaproteobacteria > Hyphomicrobiales > Nitrobacteraceae > Tardiphaga > Tardiphaga alba. Next base: position 352,334 of record NZ_CP036498.1, on the reverse strand, counting down.
TTGCCGTGATGGATTTCCATCGTCTTGGCATCGATATGCGGCTCCAGCGCATTCACCGGATAGGTCAGCGGCGGCAGGATGAAGGGCGCATTGCCAGCTGCCGGAGCAGCGGCGGGCGCGGCAGCCTGAGCGAAGGCGAAACGGGGGGCGACCGCGGCGGCAGCGATGCCGGTCGCAGCAAACATGAGATGGCGTCGAGACATCGATGACATGGAAGATCTCCCTGAAAAATTTGGCCGGCGTGCCGAGTAAATACGCAACGCATCACTGCCAGTTTCGTATGCGGGCATTGTGACGCATCCGGGCTTAACAGATCACGTATCGGGGAGGTGTGATGCAACGCAACGCGTGCTCCTTGTCCCTCCCCAAGCGGCGAAGCCGCGCCGTGGGGAGGGTGGCCGCGCGAAGCGCGGACGGGTGGGGTGTTTCTACAAACTCTGACTTCACGTGGGGAGAGTCCCCACCCCGGCCTATCGGCCGACCCTCCCCATTCGCTTCGCTCCGGGGAGGGAGACCATGAGTAATTGCGCATCTCACACCCCATAAACAAAAAGGGCGACCTCTCGGCCGCCCTTTTCGTAGTCTATGTCGGAAAGCTTACTCAGCAGCCGGAGCGGCTTCGCCTTCGGCCTTCTGCTTGGCCTCGAGGTCTTCGCCAGTCTCCTGGTCGACGACCTTCATCGACAGACGCGTCTTGCCGCGATCGTCGAAGCCGAGCAGCTTGACCTTGACCTTGTCGCCTTCCTTGATGACGTCCGAGGTCTTCTGCACGCGGCCGGCGGCGAGCTGGCTGATATGCACGAGACCGTCCTTGGCGCCGAAGAAGTTCACGAACGCGCCGAACTCCATCACCTTGACGACGGTGCCCTCGTAGATCTGGCCGACTTCCGGATCGGAAGCGATCGACTTGATCCACTTGATGGCGGCCTTCATGGCCTCGCCGTCCGACGAAGCCACCTTCACGGTGCCGTCGTCTTCGATGTTGACCTTGGCGCCGGTCTTTTCGACGATCTCGCGGATCACCTTGCCGCCGGTGCCGATCACTTCGCGGATCTTGTCGGTGGCGATCTTGAAGGTTTCGATGCGCGGTGCGTATTCGCCGAGCTCGGCGCGGGCATTGGTGAGCGCCTTCGCCATTTCGCCGAGGATGTGCACGCGGCCGTCCTTCGCCTGGGCGAGAGCGACCTTCATGATCTCTTCGGTGATACCGGCGATCTTGATGTCCATCTGCAGCGAGGTGATGCCGACTTCGGTACCGGCCACCTTGAAGTCCATGTCGCCGAGGTGATCTTCATCACCCAGGATGTCCGACAGAACTGCGTAGCGCGAACCTTCGAGGATCAGGCCCATGGCGATACCCGCCGTCGGACGCTTCAACGGCACGCCGGCATCCATCAGCGCGAGCGATGCGCCGCAGACCGAGGCCATCGAGGACGAACCGTTCGACTCGGTGATCTCCGACACCACGCGGATGGTGTAGGGGAATTCGTGGTGGCCCGGGAGCACCGGACGGATCGCGCGCCAGGCGAGCTTGCCGTGGCCGATTTCGCGACGCTTGGTGCCGCCCAGACGACCGGTCTCACCGACCGAGTAGGGAGGGAAGTTGTAGTGCAGCAGGAACGTTTCTTTGTACGTTCCGGCCAGCGAGTCGATGTACTGCTCGTCTTCACCGGTACCGAGGGTGGTGACGACCACGGCCTGGGTTTCACCGCGGGTGAACAGCGCCGAACCGTGGGCGCGCGGCAGCACGCCGACTTCCGACAGGATGCTGCGAACGGTCTTGTTGTCGCGACCATCGATGCGCTTGCCGGTGTCGAGCACGTTCCAGCGCACGATCTTGGATTCCAGCTCCTTGAACACGCCGGCAACGCGCAGCTTGTCGTAAGCGGGCTCCTTCCCTTCCGGGAAGTAGTGATCCATGACCTTCTTCTTCACGACGCCGACGGCGGCGTAGCGATCCTGCTTCACCGGGATGGCGTAAGCAGCGCGCAGCTCCTGCTCGACCATGCCGAGCATTTCCTTTTCGAGCGCGCTGTCGTCGACGACGGTGACTTCGCGCGGCTCCTTGGCGGCCTTCTCGGCGAGCTCGATGATCGCCTTGATCACCGGCTGGAAGTGGCGGTGACCGAACATCACGGCGCCGAGCATGATTTCTTCCGAAAGCTCCTTGGCTTCCGATTCCACCATCAACACGGCGTCCGAGGTGCCGGCGACGACCAGCTCGAGCTGGGTGTCGGTCATCTCGTCGAGGGTCGGGTTGAGGATGTATTCGTCATTGGCGAAAGCGACGCGGGCAGCGCCGATCGGGCCCTTGAACGGTGCGCCCGACAGGGTCAGCGCAGCCGAAGCGGCGACCATGGCCAGCACGTCGGGATCGTTTTCCATGTCGTGCGAGAGCACGGTCACGATCACCTGGGTCTCGTTGCGCCAGCCATCGGCGAACAGCGGACGGATCGGACGGTCGATCAGGCGGGAAACCAGGGTTTCCTTTTCGGTCGGACGGCCTTCGCGCTTGAAGTAGCCACCGGGAATGCGGCCGGCTGCGTAAGCCTTTTCCTGATAGTCGACGGTCAGCGGCAGAAAATCGACGCCTTCGCGCGGCGACTTGGCGGCGACGACGGTCGCGAGAACGATGGTCTCGCCATAGGTGGCCATGACGGCGCCATCAGCCTGACGGGCAATCTTGCCGGTTTCCAACTTGAGCGGACGGCCGCCCCAATCGATCTCGACGGAATGAGGTTTAAACATCTTTGGTATCTTTCATGGGTTCACGGAAGACGTGGCGCCGAAAACAAAAAGGCCATGCGCAAGACGGCAAGAAGCTGTCCGCGAATCCGCGAAAACAGCGTCCGGCGATCCTGCCATGACCTTTGAATTTCGAATGGCGTCCATCCTTCCGATGGTCGCGGTTTGGAGCCTTCTAGCTCCACTCCGCGCGACAGGCTCCTTGCCTGTCATCGCCCAGCTGCCGGATTGCGGCTGGACGCTATCGTGCGGGCCACTCTTGGCCTGCACTACGTGATGGCATGGTTGGGTTGTTTGGGACCTATCCATGCGAAAACGCGCGCAGAAGCTGCGCGCGTTAAATCGCTTAGCGGCGAATGCCGTGCTTTGCGAGCAGGGCCTTGTACCGGGCCTCGTCCTTCTTCTTGATGTAATCGAGAAGCGAACGACGGGTGGACACCAGCTTCAGCAGACCACGACGGGAATGATTATCCTTCGTGTGGGTCTTGAAGTGTTCGGTGAGGTTGGTGATGCGCTCCGAGAGGATGGCAACCTGAACCTCAGGCGAACCGGTATCGCCGGCCTTGAGGGCGCTGTTCTTGATGACTTCCGCTTTGCGTTCTGCGGCAATCGACATCGTCAATGACTTTCTTTCTGGACCGGATTGGCAGTCAATCCGGAGAGGTTGAACACGCGCTTGGGGATGAGTTCACCATTGCTGAGTTCGGCGAGGGCCAGAAGTCGGCCCGACACCGTGACATAAACCGTGCCATTGCAATGAGGCGCATCCCGTCCGCGCAACAAAACGGCCTGACCCCGATGGAGCCTTGCCGCATCTGACCGTGTGACGGCCAGCGCCGGGATGTCGTCCAGCGCGGTCTCAACGGGCAGTAGCGCGTCGGCGAGGCTTCCCTCGCCAGACGCGGCTCTATCGCACAAAGCCTCTAATTCTGCCAGTGGAATCATATCAGCTTCGGCGAAGGGACCGACCAGGGTCCGGCGCAGCGACGAGATATGTCCGTAGCAGCCGAGCAGACGGCCGATGTCACGGGCCAGCGCGCGCACATAGGTGCCCTTGCCGCATTCGGCTTCGAACACCGCATGGTCGTTATCTGGTTGTTCTGTAAGAACTAATTCATGAATCACGACCGGGCGCGGAACTAGCGGGACGGTTTCGCCGTCGCGCGCGAGGTCATAGGCGCGCTCGCCCTGGATCTTGATGGCCGAATATTGCGGCGGGGTCTGCTCGATATTGCCGGTAAATTGCGGCAGCAGCGCGCGGATCTGCTCCGCCGTCGGCCGGGCGTCCGAGGTCTGGGTGACGCGGCCTTCGGTGTCGTCGGTATCGCGCTCGGCGCCCCAGGCGACGGTGAAACGATAGCGCTTGCGGCCATCCATCACGAAAGGAACGGTCTTGGTGGCTTCGCCCAGCGCGATCGGCAGGCCGCCCGAGGCGAGCGGATCGAGAGTGCCGGCATGGCCGGCGCGCTTGGCCTGGAACAGGCGTTTGGCGACAGCGACAGCCTGGGTCGAGGTCATGCCGAGCGGCTTGTCGAGAATGACCCAGCCATGGACGTCGCGTTTGTCGCGGCGAACCTGCCCCTGGCGCTGCTTGCCACCCTGATGGCGCGGATCGTTATTGCCGCGCGGCTCGCGAGCGCCCTGCGGAAGCGGGCTTACCTCAAGGCCGGTTTCGGTCTTGGTCGTCGTCACAGTCATTCGTTTTCGTCCGAATCTTGATTGTCTGAGTCTTGTTTGAGGTCACGCGCCACCGCGGGGGTGCGCAGAAGTTTGTCGATGCGTTCAGCTTCGTCGAAACGTTCGTCGATGCGGAAGCGCAGATCGGGCGCGTATTTCAGGTTCACCCGATGCGCGGCTTCGGTGCGCAGGAAGCTCTTGTTCGCAGCCAGTGCCTTGAGCACGGGCTCGGTGTTCTTGCCGCCGAGCGGCATCACATAGACGGTGGCCAGCTTGAGGTCCGGAGACATCCGCACCTCCGGCACCGTGATGATGTTGGTCTGCAGCACGGGATCGTAGACCCCACCCTGCGAAAGGATATCGGCGATCGCGTGGCGCATCAGTTCGCCGACACGCAATTGACGCTGCGAGCCGCCAGGCGTCGCAGATTTCTGATGATGCTTGGGCATCTTTCCTAGCCAACAATAAACGACGTCATGGCCGGGCAAAGGCGCGAAGCGCTGCTTCGCTGGATGTCCCGGCCATCCACGTCTGTTCTGTGAAAAATAAGACGTGGATGCCCGGCATTACGCCGGGCATGACGTCCTTCTCAAAATCCGGCTCTCTGTAAGACTTGGACTTACAGCGAGCGCTGGATGGTCTCGATGCGATAACACTCGATCACGTCACCGGCACGCATGTCGGAGTAGTTCTCGAACGCCATGCCACATTCCTGGCCTGACGCAACTTCCTTCACTTCGTCCTTGAAGCGCTTCAGCGTCGACAGCTTGCCTTCGTGAACGACGACGTTGTCGCGGATCAGGCGCACATTGGCGCCGCGTTCCACGGTGCCATCGGTGACGCGGCAACCCGCAACCTTGCCGACCTTCGAGATGTTGAACACTTCGAGGATCTGCGCATTGCCCAGCATGGTTTCGCGCAGGGTCGGCGCGAGCAGGCCGGACATGGCCTTCTTCACGTCATCCACGAGGTCGTAGATGATGTTGTAGTAACGGATTTCGATGCCGTTGCGCTTGGCGAGCGCCGTCGCTTCCTTGTTGGCACGAACCGAGAAGCCGATGATGGCGGCGTTGAAGCCTTCCGCCAGCGTGACGTCCGATTCCGAGATGCCGCCGACGCCTGCATGCAGGATGCGGGCTGCGACTTCGTCGGTGCCGAGCTTCTCCAGCGAGCCGAGGATCGCTTCGAGCGAGCCCTGCACGTCGGCCTTGATGACCAACGGGAAGTCCTTGCGGCCCGAGGTCTTCAACTGGCTCATCATCTGCTCGAGCGAACCACGCATGCCCGAGGCCGATGCAGCGAGCTTCTCGCGCTTGGCATGGGTACGGTAGTCGGTGATCTGACGGGCGCGGGCTTCGTTCTCGACCACGGCCATACGATCGCCGGCTTCCGGCGGGCCGTTGAAGCCGAGCACTTCCACCGGCACCGAAGGGCCGGCCTCCTGCAACGTATCGCCCTGATCGGAGATCAGCGCACGGACGCGGCCCATTTCGGCGCCGGCGACGATGATGTCGCCCACGCGCAGGGTGCCGCGCTGAACCAGCACGGTGGCAACCGGACCGCGACCACGATCGAGCTTGGCTTCGATCACGGTGCCTTCGGCCGGACGCTCCGAATTGGTCTTCAGGTCGAGGATTTCGGCCTGCAGCGAGATCATCTCGAGCAGCTTGTCGAGATTGGTCTTGTTCTTCGCCGACACTTCCACATCGACGACGTCGCCGCCGAAGGATTCGACCTGCACGTCATGCTGCAGCAGCTCGGTGCGCACGCGCTCCGGCTTGGAATCAGGCTTGTCGATCTTGTTGATCGCCACGATCATCGGCACACCCGCCGCCTTGGCGTGGTTGATGGCTTCGATCGTCTGCGGCATCACGCCGTCATCGGCCGCCACCACGAGGATGACGATGTCGGTGACCTTGGCACCGCGGGCGCGCATCGCGGTGAACGCGGCGTGGCCCGGCGTATCGATGAAGGTGATCTTGCCGCCGAGCGGCGAAGTGACCTGATAAGCGCCGATATGCTGGGTAATGCCGCCGGCTTCACCCGACACGACATTGGCCTGACGCAGCGCGTCGAGCAGCGACGTCTTACCGTGGTCGACGTGGCCCATGACGGTGACCACCGGCGAGCGCGGCTCGGTATCGGTGGAATCGTCGACGACGTCGAACAGACCTTCTTCAACGTCCGACGCGGCGACGCGCTTGACGGTGTGGCCCAGTTCTTCAGCGATCAGCTGCGCGGTATCGGCATCGATCACATCGGTGATCTTGTGCATCGCGCCCTGCTTCATCAGCATGCGGATGATGTCCACCGCGCGCTCCGCCATGCGGTTCGCGAGTTCCTGAATGGTGATCGCTTCCGGGATCGTCACTTCGCGGACGAGCTTTTCCTTCGGCTCGCTCGACTGATGACCCTTGAGGCGCTGGGTGCGGCGGCGGAACGAGGCGATCGAACGCTCACGGACGTCGCCGGCCGACAGCGCGGTGACGACGGTGAGACGGCCGCGCTCTTTCTGCGGACCGGGCTTGGCCGTCGGCTTCGGCGCGATGACCGGACGTGCCGGGCTGCCGGGACGACGAATGACGCGCGGCGCCTCGTCCTCGTCGCTGCCATCGGCGGCAACGGCCGGACGGCCCGAGGTGGTGGCGATCGGTGCGCGGGCAGTGGTGCTGGTCGAGCGGGCCGCCGCCTTGGCCTTGGCTTCCGCCTCGGCTTCGCGACGCTTGGCTTCGGCTTCCGCCTTGCGCTTGGCTTCTTCCTCCAGACGGTGGCGCTCTTCCTCGGCCTTGCGACGGGCCTCGGCGGCCTCGCGCTCCATCTGTTCCTTGTATTCCTTGGTGTTGCGGCGGGCTGCTTCAGCCTCGGCAAGGCGACGCTCTTCGACCTCGCGGGCGCGCGCATCGGCCAGCGCGCTGGCGCGGGCGTTACGCTCGTCCTCGGTCAGCGTGCGCAACACGACGCCGGAACCGCTGCGCTGCGGCGGCTGCGGACGACCCGAACCACTGCGGGGCGGCGGCGAAGCCGAACGCGAGGGCGCTGCCGGCGCGCGGGACGACGAGCCGGATGAAGAGGTGCGAACCGGAGCTGCGGGCACAGCCGGGCGAACCGGAGCGGCCGGCGCAGCGGCGCGGACGGGCGCAGCCGGCGCAGCTGCAACCGGGGCTGGAGCAGCGGCAGCGACGGGAGCGGCAGGCGCCGGTGCGGGCGCAGCCTGCGCAGCAGCAGGGGCTGCCGGCGCCGGTGCTGGCGTCGGCGCAGACACGGGCGTCGGCGCGGGTGCAGCGGCTTCGGTGCTGGCGGCTTCGCCGGGAATGCGGCGCTTGCCGCGTTTCTCGACGACCACCTGCTTGCTACGGCCCTGGCTGAAGCTCTGGCGCACAGTGCTCTGCTCGACGCGCGGCTTCAGCGTCAAGGTCTTGCTGGGAACGCTCAGAGTCTTGTCGCCAGGCGTTTTCGTATCAACCATTCAGCAGTCCTAGTCCTTTTGCGGTGTGCGCGGTCGCACATTCGTCATCGTTCGAATTTCAATCGGCGAAATCGTCGTCCGGCGGCACCGTGTCCGGCGACGCATGGGTCTTCGATGGTTTGGCGCTTGCGTTGATGTCGGCGTCAGCCATCCGGTATCGGACCAGGTTCTGGCTGCGCGACAGGAACGTTTTGCCCGCCGGGCCTGTGAGCACGGCAGCATGTATCACATTTGACCGCCCCAATGCCAAATCCAATTCGTCACTGCTGAGCAGCGTTATGATCGGAATCTGGTCGGTTTCGTCATGGAAGGCGGCATTTTGCCGGACAATGCCGTCGAGCTTGCGAATTCCGTCGGCGGCACCGTTGGTAGCATGGAGCAAGATTTCGGCGGTATTACGCCGTAATGTGTCTTCGACCTTGGTAAATCCGGAGACGACCTGCCCGGCTTTGGCCACCATGGCCAGAGCATCGGTCACGCCGCGCAACATCAATTTATCGGTTTCATCGGCGATATCAGCCGATACCTTGACGTTTTTCTTGAATCCCCGGGCGAAAAGATTGCGCTTCGCCGCCTCGGCAACCGCTTTATGCGACGCCGAAATCCACAATCCCCGGCCTGGCAGCTTGCGCTTGAGATCGGGAACAGGCTCGCCGGTGGGCGAAAGGACGAAACGGATCAGTTCATCGATCGGACGCACACGCCGCGTGACCACGCACATCCGCTCAGTCCCCGATTTGGTGTCTCGGGGGCCGCGATCAAGATCTGCGGGGTCATCAATGGCGAACATGCGTGGCGCATATCCTTACGCTTCGGCTTCTTCGGACTCAGGCTCGGTGCCCTTGTCGAGATCTTCGCGGGTGATCCAGCCGGCGACGACGCGCGCTTCCATGATCATGCGCTCGGCATCTTCACGCGACATCTCGTTGGCATCGAGGAAACCGGCATGCTTGACCGGCTCGGAGCCTTCCTTGCGCTCGGTCCAGCCGACGATGTCGTCGGTGGCGCAGCCCGCGAGGTCCTCGACGGTCTTGACGTCGTTTTCGCCGAACTTGACCATCATCTGCAGGGTCACGCCGGGGACGTCGCGCATGGCTTCGTCAACGCCGAGCTCCTTGCAGCGGCCGCTCAGTTCGGCCTCGAGCTGCTCGAGATATTCGCGCGCACGGCTCTGCAGTTCTTCGGCAGTCTCGTCATCGAAGCCTTCGATGCTGGCCAGTTCCTTGGCATCGACCAGTGCGAGTTCTTCGACATTCGTAAAGCCTTCCGACGCCAGCAGCTGGCCGACGACTTCGTCGACATTCAGCGCTTCCATGAACACGCGGGTGGCGTTCTCGAAGTCGGCCTGGCGACGCTCGGATTCTTCCTGCTCGGTGAGGATGTCGATGTCCCAGCCAGTGAGCTGCGACGCCAGACGCACGTTCTGACCGCGACGGCCGATGGCCAGCGAGAGCTGGTTGTTGGTATCCGGCACCACGACTTCGATGCGCTCGCGGTCTTCGTCGATGACGACCTTGGAGACTTCCGCCGGTGCCAGCGCATTGACCACGAAGGTCGCGATATCCGGCGACCACGGGATGATGTCGATCTTTTCGCCCTGCAGCTCATTCACCACGGCCTGCACGCGCGAACCGCGCATACCGACGCAGGCGCCGACCGGATCCACCGAGGAATCGCGCGAGATCACGCCGATCTTCGCGCGCGAACCGGGATCACGGGCAACCGCCTTGATCTCGACGATGCCGTCATAGATTTCCGGCACTTCCTGCGCGAACAGCTTCGCCATGAACTGCGGATGGGTGCGCGACAGGAAGATCTGCGGCCCGCGGGTCTCGCGGCGCACGTCGAACACATAGGCGCGCACGCGGTCGCCGTTGCGGAACACTTCGCGCGGCAGCATTTCGTCGCGGCGGACAATGGCTTCGCCACGGCCGAGATCGACGATCACCGAACCGTATTCGACGCGCTTGACGACGCCGTTGACGATCTCGCCGATGCGATCCTTGAATTCCTGGTACTGACGATCACGCTCGGCTTCGCGCACCTTCTGCACGATGACCTGCTTTGCCGACTGCGCGGCGATACGGCCGTATTCCAGCGGCGGCAGCGTATCGGCGATGGTGTCGCCGACCTGGGCGCCCGGATTGGCGCGCTGCGCATCGTTGAGCGAGATCTGGTTCGACGCGTTCTCGACATCCTCGACCACCAGCATGTGGCGGGTCAGCGAGAGCTGGCCGGTCTTCGGATGGATTTCGGCGTGAACATCGGTTTCCGAGCCGTAACGCGCACGCGCTGCCTTCGCGATCGCCTCTTCCATCGCCGAGATGACGATGCTGCGATCAATCGTTTTCTCGCGGGCAACGGCGTCGGCGATCTGCAAGAGTTCAAGTCGGTTGGCGCTGATAGCGGCCATGGCTCAGTCTCCTTCGGGGGAATCGATGTCGCCGCGGCCAGCATTCTTGGCCAGGCGGTGGGCCTTGGTGTTCTTCGGCAGCGGCTTCTTGGCGGTCTTCGCAGCCTTGCCCTTGGGCTTCGGCGCAAAACTCTTCTTCGGATCGCTGCGCTTGGCGTGCGGCGCCGCCGGCGCCTCGATACCAAGCTCGCGCTTGAGATCCTGTTCGGCATGCTTGCCCCGGCGCATGGACTCGGCGACCAGCTCGTCGGTCAGCACCAGATTGGCGCTGCCGATATCTTCCATCGGCAGGCGCGTGATCGGATCTTCGCCGTCGCGCGCGCCTTCGCGGTCGATCAGGACTTCACCGCCCTCGACGCCGGCGATCCAACCGCGAAACCGCTTGCGGCCACCGACGGCCACCGCCATGTCGACCTTCACGAGATGCGTCTGGAAGCGCAGGAAGTCCGAACGGCGCACCAGCGGGCGATCGATGCCCGGCGATGAAATCTCGAGCCGATAGGCGCGCTGGATCGGATCCTCAATATCGAGCACCGGCGACAGCGCATTCGAAATCGCTTCACAATCCTCGACATGCATCGAGCCATCGGGCCGCTCTGCCATGATCTGCACGGTGCAGCCGGCTTCGGCGGAAATCTTGATGCGCACCAGCCGATAGCCCATGCCTTCGAGCACCGGGGCCGCGATGGCCGCCACGCGCGCGCCGGCACCCGGCTCGACGACCAGACGCGGCTCTGCGAGCAGCTCGGCATCATCCATGGTGGGTTCGATCGGGTCAGTCATAGCGGCGTGCAGCAGTCCAGGTTCGAATTGGTGTTCGGGGCCATTCAGGTAATAAAAAAGAGCGGGTCCCCGGGGCCCCACTCTCAAACGATCTGTATGAGAACTGTAAGTTGCGGCCGATATAGACCTTTTTCGACACGACGGCAAGGGAAGGATTCGCGACGAGAAAGCCCGCGTAAAAGCCGGTTCCATCTTAAGCCATTGTAAACTCTGGCATCTATGCCGCCTTAGACTAACCCTTCTTTCACAAAGCGCCATTACGCTGCGCAGGCCTTTGTGTTTGGCGTAGTTGAGTATTCTTTGATGGCAGAGGCCAAATCCCTCATCCCGGGGCTTGAGGACATCGTCCGTAACGGCGATCCCGCTCGCCGCGGCGAGGCAGTCCGGAAGATCGCCGACCTGTTCCTGCAGGGCGCATCCCGGTTCCAGCCGTCCCATGTGGACCTGTTCGACAGCATCCTCACCAGCCTTGTCCCGCAGACCGAGGTTGAAGCGCGCCGCACGCTGGCCGAAAGGCTGGCCGAGCTCGTGAACGCGCCGCCGCAGCTGGTCTCCATGCTGGTGCGCGACGACGAAATCCTGATTGCCGGCCCCCTGCTCCGCCGCTCGCCGCAGATCGATGAGCCTACCCTCCTCGATATCGCGAAGGTGAAGGGTCAGCCGCATTTGCTGGCGATCTCCGACCGGCCGATGCTGGGCCCGCGCCTGACCGATGTCATTATCCGCCGCGGCGATCGCGAGGTGATCCGGCGCGTGGCCGGGAATGCCGGCGCTATCTTCTCGCAGCTCGGCTATCACGGCTTGATCCGCCGCGCCGGCGACGACGGTGCGCTTGCCGTCACTGTCGGCCAGCGCGACGACCTGTCGGCCGAGCAGCTCAAGCACCTGCTCGCCCAATCGGTCGAAGTCGTCCGGCGCAGGCTGTTCGACACCGCGGCCCCGGAACTGCGCGCGGCCATCAACCGCGCCATGCAGGACATTTCGGGCGCCCCGCAACATCTTGGTTTGACGCGCGATTTTGCCAGCGCCCAGCGCACCGTGCGCAAGCTGCAGCAAAGCGCCGAACTCAATGAGGGCGCCTTGCTGCGCTTCGCCCGTGCGCATCAGTATGAGGAAACAGCCGCGGCCCTGGCAGCCATGTCCGGCGTGCGGATCGCGACCATCGACCAGCTGCTAAAGGGCGACCGCGACGACCCCATGCTGATCCTCGGCAAATCAATCGGGATTTCCTGGGCCACCGTGCGCGCCCTGATCGCCCTGCGCGTCGGACCCGGCCGTTCGCCGGCCCCACATGATGTCGAGGAAGCGCGGCAAAACTTCTCGCGGCTGGTTCCGGCCACTGCGCAGCGGGTGCTGACCTTCTGGCAGACCCGCGAGCCAACCTCAGCGATCCCGAGTTAGCGCTTTTTGCTGCAGCATTGCCGCAGCAATTTTGACGGCCACCGACAAGTAGATTGCGCAACAACTCGCTCAACCGCCACGCGTCGCGCCGCATTTGCCGTCGTGCCACCGAAAATCCGCGAGTAATTTCAGTGCTTTCTGGCTTTCGAGCTCAGATTTGCTGCGATGCAGCATCTGATTGTTGCCACACAGATCGAATGTGTGCAGCGCAACAAAATACCTCAGCGATATGCCGACAGATCCACGATGGTCGGCGCCTCGCCATTGAGCGGATTGTCGGGATCGCGCGCATAACGCAGCGTCTCGAACCGCATCGACCTCGCATCGATCATCAGAAGCCGCCCGACCAACCCTTCGCCGAACCCGACGATCTCGCGGATCGCCTCCAGCGCCATCATCGAGCCGATCATCCCCGCCAGCGCGCCCATGACGCCGGCCTCCTGGCAGCTTGGCACCGTGCCGGGCGGGGGCGCTTCCGGGAATAGGCAGCGATAGGTCGGATTGAGCTGGCCTTTATCATTGCGCTCATGCGGACGCAGGGTTGTCAGCGATGCATCGAAGGTGCCGAGCGCAGCAGAGATCAGCGGCTTGCCGGCAAGGCAACATGCATCCGAGACGAGATAGCGCGTGGTGAAGTTATCGGAACCGTCGAGCACCAGATCGTAACCGCCGATCAGCGCCATCGCATTCGCGGCCGTCAATCGCTCGCCATGGCCGATGAAATTCACATGCGGATTGAGCGCCTGGATCTTCGCCGCGGCGCTATCGACTTTCAGCAAGCCGACATCCGGTGTGGCGTGAATGATCTGCCGCTGCAGATTCGACAGCGACACCTCGTCGTCATCGACCACGCCGAGCGTGCCGATGCCTGCCGCCGCGAGATACATCAATGCAGGCGCACCCAGGCCACCGGCGCCGATCACCAGCACCTTTGCCGCGCGGAGCTTCGCCTGGCCGGGACCTCCGACCTCGCGCAGCACGATATGGCGCGCATAACGCTCGAGTTCTTCGCCGCTCAGCATCGTCTCGTCATCTCTCCGTCAGCCGCATCGTGAACCATGGCGCGGCTGTCACCGACCCAGCAGATGTGCTTAATTCCCTCGAAATCAATCGCAGGCTTCACCACCGGGACATGTCATGAGATCGATGCTGTCGGCAACCGCGATGATCATGTTGGCGTCCGCGGCCTATGCGCAAACACCCGCCCCTACGCCCGCGAAGCCGAAGCCTGTCGCCACCGTGCCGGTGCGCCCGGCCATGCAGACGCCCGCCGACACGGCCAAGGACATGACCCAGACCGAGCGTCTGACCATCCAGTCGGACCTCGCATGGAGTGGGCACTATAATGGCGCCATCAATGGCGAAGTTTCCGAGCGCATGGTCAATGCCATCAAGGCTTTCCAGAAAGACAATGGCGGCAAGCAGACCGGCGTGCTGAATCCGCAAGAGCGCGGCGTGCTCGCCGCCACGGCTAAGAAGCCGCGCGACAATGTCGGTTGGAAGATCGTCACCGATATGGTGACGGGCGCGAAGCTCGGCATTCCCGGCAAACTGGTGCCGCAGCAGATCTCCGATGCCAACGGAAGCAAGTGGCAGTCTTCCACCGGCACGATCCAGATCCTGCTCACGCGCCGCAAGGAAGAGGCGCCTTCCACCGCCAAGCTTGCGGAGGCCGAGCGCAAACAACCCGGCCGCAAGCTCGACTACAGCGCGGTGAAGCCGGATTTCTTCGTGCTGTCCGGGCTGCAGAACCAGAAGAAGTTCTATATCCGCGGCCAGCTCAAGGGCGATGAAGTCCGCATGCTCACCATCCTCTACGATCAGGCGACCGAAGGCACCATGGAGCCGGTGGTAATCGCCATGTCCTCGGCCTTCGATGCATTTCCCGCTGGCGTACAAGCCATGGGCCCGCCGCCGCGTAAAAAGGTCGAATATGCATCCGGCATCGTGGTGAGCGCCGATGGCGCCATTGTCACCGATCGTCAGGCCGTGGATGGCTGTCTCTCCATCACCGTGGCCGGCCATGGCAATGCCGACAAGGTCGCAGAGGACAAGGCACGCGACCTCGCATTGCTGCGCATCTACGGCGCCCGCGACCTGAAGCCGCTCGCGCTCGGGACGGGTACGGCGAAGCCTGATCTCACACTCGTCGGGATCGCCGATCCGCAGAACCAGGCCGGGGGATCGGCAGTCAGCACCGTCAGAGCAGCGACCGCACAGGGCGCTGGTAGCGAGACGACATTGTCACCCGCGCCCGGCATCGGCTTTGCCGGCGCTGCGGCGATCGATGGCGATGGTGCGTTTGCCGGTGTCACGCAGTTGAAGCCGGTCGTGGTCGCCGGTCCCACACCCGCAGCGACGCAAGCCGTGCTGGCGTCAGCGGATGCGGTGCGCAATTTCGTGAAAGCGAATGGCGTGGCCACGGAAGCCGGCAAGACCAGCGATGCAAAGGCATCGATGGTCCGCCTGATCTGCGTCAGGAAATAGGCCGCGCGCCGCTCACGCTTCTTCCATCCGGTCCATGCGCTGCGCCAGCGTCGTCTCGTGCCGTCGGCGAGGAGTTGCCATTGGACGGATCACGCGGCGCTCCAGCACGTCGCGCGCCTGTTCTTCGATAAACTTCACGGCAAAGCCGCCATCGAGATGACGGACCACGCGCCCGACACAGGCGCCGACGGCGAGCGGCGTGCCGATCTCCGGGCGCATATCGGCGGATACGGCTGCGCCCGACGGCGACATGTCGATCACGAAACAGCTTTTCACCGTGCCATCGGCGAAGGTCAGCATGGAATGCGGGCTAGCCGGCACGATGCGAGCCTGCTTGCGCCCGTCCTTGATGCTGGGGTCTTTCTGCTTCTTCTCCAGCCAGGTCAGTTGATCCGACATCTTCTGCCGCTGCGGGCGCGTCAGCATCAGTTCGAGCAGGAAGCTGCCCGACACGGTGTCGCTGATCTCGCCTTCCATCTTTCCGAAATCGCCGAAATAGGTGCCGATCCGATCGCCGATACGGCCGATGACGGGCACTTCGACGATCATGCGAAACGGCGACACGCGGCTGGTGCGGCAGGCAAAGCTGCGCGGCCGCCCCTTCGGATCGAGCCAGTTCGACAACGTATACTGGCCGCCGACCACGACATTGACGGCGCGCTGCCTGAGGAATTTTTCGACGGACACGGGACCGGCTCCTACGGTAATAATCCACCACCATAGAAAACGCGGCAAGGCGAGCATTTACGCGCGCCTTGGTTATCTCGTTATTTATATACCCTCTTAAGTTGATAAAATATTGCCGGCGATTTGTCGTATTGGCCCGTCTCAGCCCGGTGCCCGCCCTTTGATGGCATTGGCGAAAGCGTCATAGCTGACAGTCCCGTCCGGCCGCATCGTCACGTGCGCGCGCACGCGGCGCTGCAATTCAGCAAGCACCTCTGGTGTCATCGCAGCCACCGCCGGCTTGACGGTGGAGCCGGACGTAGATGCCGCCCAGAAATCCTCAAAGCTCTCGAAGCGACGGGTGACGTCGATGCGGCGCGTCTCGATATCGACGAGACCGGCGCCCTGCCACAACGCAACGAGGTTCTCGGTCCGCGACGCATCCGGATGGGGCGGCGGTTGCGGCACAGAGCCCATGGCCCGCAATTCGCGCAACACAGGCTGCAGCGGGAAACCACCGCCATCCATATCCCACGCATAGGCGGCGACCTGACCGCCCGGTTTCACGACGCGCGCCATCTCGGCAACGCCGCGCGGCGGCTCCGGCACGAAGAAGATCACCAGTGCCATCACGGCCGCATCGAAGGCGTCATCACCGAATGGCAAGGCCATCGCATCGCCCTGATAATAGGCGGCCATCGCCGTGCCCGGCCGCTTGCGCGCGTAATCGAGCTGGCCGTCGGACGGATCGACGCCATCGACCGCATGAGGCGCACAACGCTGCACGATCAACTCGGTGAACGCGCCATTCCCGCAGCCGACATCGACCCAGGCGAGATTTTGTTTCGGCGCAAGCCAGTCGAGAAACTGCTCGCCGGCAAGCCGGCTCCACACACCCATCATGCGCTCATAGGCAGCGCCATCGTTGAAGCGGACGGAGGGGAGGAGATGTCGGTCATTGCACCAATCCTTCTTGGCGTCATTGCAAGGCGCGTAGCGACGAAGCAATCCAGTTCTTTCTTCTCGTGAAGCGGGGCTACTTCGCTGCGCTCGCATTGACGATTATTTCTGACACTTCGGGCACCAGAAGGTCGATCGCCCGTTCTGCACGAAGCGTTTCACGATGCCGCTGCAGCCATCGGTTTTGCAGGGCTCGCCTTCGCGATCATAGACCTGGAACGAGTGCTGGAAATAGCCGAGTTCACCGGAGGTCTGGCGATGGTCGCGCAATGATGAGCCGCCGGCCTTGATGGCGAGGTTGAGCACATCGTGAATGGCATCGACCAGATGCGTGGCGCGCTCGGTCGGTTCGCCTTTCTTCGTGGAGAGCGTCGCAGCCAGACGGCGCGGCGACAAATGCGAGCGGAATAGCGCCTCGCAGACATAGATATTGCCGAGACCGGCAACCACGGTCTGGTCGAGCAGGGCTGCTTTCAAACTGGTCTTCTTGTTGCGGCAGGCCTCCGCCAGCATCGCGGCATCGAACTCGTTGCCGAGCGGCTCCGGGCCGATGTCCTTGATGAACGGCTCCTGCTCCGCCTCGCTACGTGCAAAGATTTTCATGAAACCGAAGCGGCGGGGATCGTTGTAGATCACCGAGGGCCCCGACGACATGTGGAAGACCACATGATCATGGGCGCGCTCGTCGCTGCGCGGATGATGGAAGGCGCCCGGCATCTCATTCGTCCCGTCGGAGACAACGCGGAACGAGCCGGACATGCCGAGATGCATCAGCAGGACATCGCCGGAATCGAGATCGGCAAGCAGATATTTGGCCCGGCGACCAAGGCTGGTGACCACCCGCCCCTGCAACCGCGCGGCAAAATCGGGCTGAAACGGAAACCTGAGGTCCCCACGACGGAGTTCGAGACGGTCAATTCTGGCGCCCTCCATGGCCGGCTGCAGGCCGCGTCGGACGGTTTCGACTTCGGGGAGCTCGGGCATGAGATGGGTCATTCACCTTGAGGGGCTGACGTGATAGCCCCTTTGCCGCCGGCAGGCTATGGTCCGCCGCAATCGAGGTTTTTTGAGATGAGCAGCATGGATCAGCCGGGCGACACCACGCATTTCGGCTTCCGGGACGTTCCCGTCGGCGAGAAGCAGACGCTGGTGAATGAGGTGTTTCACAGCGTGGCCCAGCGCTACGACCTGATGAACGACCTGATGTCCGGCGGCATGCATCGCGTCTGGAAAGACGTGATGATCAACACGCTGAACCCGCCGCGCTCGGACGCGCCCTTCGCGCTGCTCGACGTCGCCGGCGGTACCGGCGACATCTCGTTCCGCGCTGCCAAGGCCTCGGGCCTCGGCTTCGCGGCCACGGTCTGCGACATCAATACGGGGATGCTCGAGGTCGGCCGCGAGCGCGCCATCAAGCAGCATCTGGAACATCAGGTCTCGTTCATCGAGGGCAATGCCGAGGAGCTGCCATTCGAAGACAAGAGCTTCGACGCTTATACGATCGCCTTCGGCATCCGCAACGTGCCGCGCATCGACCGCGCGCTGAAAGAGGCCTATCGCGTGCTGAAGCCCGGCAGCCGCTTCCTCTGCCTCGAATTCTCGACGGTGGACGTGCCCGGCCTCGACAAGATCTATGACCTGTTCTCGTTCAAGGTGATCCCACCGATGGGCAAGGCGGTCACCGGCGACTCCGAATCCTACCAGTATCTGGTCGAATCCATCCGCAAGTTTCCGCGGCCTCCCGTCTTCACCGACATGATCCGCGATGCCGGATTCAACAGGGTGAAATACGACATGCTCTCCGGCGGCATCGTCGCGCTGCATTCGGGCTGGCGTTTGTGATCTCTGCTCTCTCGCATATCACGCGCCTCGCCCGCGCCGGCATCGTCTTTGCGCGCGAAGGCGTGTTCGGCGCCGTCGATCCCGCACTGATACCGCCGCCGGCGCTGCTGGCGGTGAAAATCGCGCGGCTGATCGAACGCAAGAATGCGCAGACCGGACCAAAGCTCTCCCGCGCGCTGACGCGCCTGGGGCCGGCTTATTTGAAGCTCGGCCAATTTCTGGCGACACGGCCCGACGTGGTCGGCGTCGCCATGGCGCGCGACCTCGAAAACCTGCAGGACCGCCTGCCGCCCTTCTCCAATACCGAAGCCGAGCATGTGGTGGCGGCTTCGCTGGAACGGCCGATGGCGCAGCTCTATGCGAGCTTCTCGCCACCGGTGGCTGCAGCCTCGATCGCGCAGGTGCATCGCGCGGAGATCGTGAAAGACGGCGTACGCAAGACCGTAGCCGTGAAGGTACTGCGCCCGAATGTGTCCGCGCAATTCCGCCGCGACCTCGGCGATTTCTTCTTCGTCGCGCGCAATGCCGAGCAGTATTCCGCCGAAGCGCGCCGTCTGCGCCTGATCGAAATCATCACCGTGATGTCGCGCTCGGTCGCGATGGAGATGGATTTGCGGCTGGAAGCCGCCGCACTCTCGGAGATGGCGGAGAACACGAAGAACGATCCGGATTTCCGCGTCCCCGAAGTCGACTGGGACCGCACGTCGCACAATGTGCTGACGATGGAGTGGATCGACGGCATCGCGCTGAACGATCACAAGCGCCTGGCGGAATCGCATGTCGATCTGCCCGATCTCGGCCGCAAGGTGATCCAGAGCTTCCTGCGCCACGCGTTGCGCGACGGCTTCTTCCATGCCGACATGCATCCGGGAAACCTGTTTCTCGGTAATGACGGCCGCCTTGTTGCGGTGGATTTCGGCATCATGGGCCGGCTCGGCCTGAAGGAGCGAAGATTTCTGGCCGAGATCCTGCTCGGCTTCATCACCCGCAATTATCGTCGCGTGGCCGAAGTGCATTTCGAGGCCGGCTATGTGCCGGCGCATCACTCGGTGGAGAATTTCGCGCAGGCGATCCGGGCGATCGGCGAGCCGATCCATAACCGCACGGCCGAAGAAATCTCCATGGCCAGGCTGTTGACCTTGCTGCTGGAAATCACCGGCCTGTTCGACATGCAGACGCGACCGGAATTGATCCTGCTGCAGAAGACCATGGTGGTGGTCGAAGGCGTCGCCCGCACTTTCGATCCGAAACTGGATATCTGGAAAGTGGCCGATCCCGTCGTCCGCGAGTGGATCGAGCGCAATCTCGGGCCGCTCGGCAAGATCCAGGGCGCGCTGGCGGGGGCCGGTGAACTCGGTAAGGCAGCCTCCGGATTGCCGGCGCTGGCGACGCGCGCGATGACGGTGCTGGAGCAGCTCGAGACCATGACGCGCAATGGCGTCCGGCTCGACGACGAGACCATTGCCGCCATTGGCCGGATCCGGGCCAAGCAGACCAGGTGGCGAACCATCGGCATCTGGGTGATCGCGCTGACCTTTATCGGGATCCTGCTCACTGTCCGCTGATTGCACCGCTAGCATATTGTGCTAGCATTGCTGTCAAATCATGCGAGGCGGTCATGGCCAATCTCTCCATTCGCAATCTCGACGACGCGATCCGGGACGACATCCGGCTCCGGGCCGCACGCAACGGGCGGTCCGTGGAGGACGAAGTCCGGGTCATCCTGCGTGAGGCGGCACAAGGTGGCCGCGCCGGGGCCGCCGGCCTGCCCGCGGACACCGCGCCGATCGCCCCGACGTCGCGCGACACGGCACCGCCGCAGGCCGGCACCCAGCCCAAGGTCACGCTGATCATCGGCGGCGGCATCGCGGCGTACAAGTCGCTCGACCTGATCCGCCGGATCAAGGAGCGCGGCATTCACGTTCGGGTCGTCCTCACCCAGGCCGCGCAGAAATTCGTTACCGCACTGGCGGCAAGCGCCCTCTCCAATGAGCGCGCCTATACCGACCTGTTCGACCCCCAGAGCGAGTTCGATGCCGGGCATATCCGCCTGGCGCGCGAATGCGACCTGATCGTTGTGGCGCCGGCGACGGCGGACCTGATGGCCAAGATGGCAAACGGGCATGCGGATGACCTGGCATCCGCCATCCTTCTCGCCTCCAACAAACCGATCCTGATCGCACCGGCGATGAACCCGCTGATGTGGGGCAATGCCGCAACAAAGCGCAATGTCGCGCAGCTGCAGCGCGATGGCATCCGCATGATCGGGCCCAATGCCGGCGAGATGGCCGAGCGCAATGAAGCCGGCACCGGCCGCATGGCGGAGCCGACGGAGATTGCGGAAGCCGCGAATGCACTGCTGCGGCCGCAGCGTCCGCAGCCCCTGAAAGGCAAGCGCATCCTGATTACCGCGGGGCCAACGCATGAGCCCATCGATCCCGTGCGCTATATCGCCAATCGCTCCTCGGGCAAGCAGGGCTTTGCGATTGCCGATGCCGCGCGGTCCGCGGGCGCTGAGGTGATTCTGGTGTCCGGCCCGGTGGAGCTTGATGAGCCCCGCGGCGTGGACGTGAAGCATGTGGAATCCGCGCGCGACATGCTGAGCGCCGTGGAAGCAGCACTTCCGGTCGACATCGCGATCTTCGCGGCAGCGGTCGCCGACTGGCGCGTCGTCAGCGAGGGCGCGCAGAAGATCAAGAAGAAGGCCGGCGAAGCGATGCCGCCGCTGCAGCTCACCGAAAATCCCGACATTCTCGCGACCATCTCGAAGCGCGGAACGAACCGCCCGCCGCTGGTGATCGGCTTCGCCGCCGAGACCGAGCATCTGATCGACAACGCGACCGCCAAGATAAAGCGCAAGGGCTGCGACTGGATCGTCGCCAATGACGTCTCGCCAGCCACCGGCATCATGGGCGGCGACAGCAACACTGTGAATTTGCTCACGCGCGACAAGGAGAGCGGCGAGATCGCCGTTGATTCATGGGCGCCAATGAGCAAGGAGGACGTTGCCGTGACGCTGGTCGCGCGCATCGCCTCCTCTCTCGCGAAAGAGACATCATGAGCAGCACTGTCAAAGTCGAAGTCCAGCAATTGCCGCATGGCGCAGGCCTGCCGCTGCCGGCCTATCAGACCGCGCATGCGGCGGGGATGGATCTTCTCGCAGCGGTACCGGATTCCGCACCGGTCATCCTGGAGCCCGGCAAGGTCGCGATGGTACCGACGGCACTGAGCATCGCGCTGCCGCCCGGTTATGAGGCGCAGGTGCGCCCGCGCTCCGGCCTCGCCGCCAAGCACGGCATTACCGTGCTGAACTCACCCGGCACCATCGATGCGGATTACCGCGGCGAGATCGCGGTGATCCTGATCAACCACGGCAGCGCCGCCTTCACGATCAAGCGCGGGGAGCGAATCGCGCAGATGGTGATTGCGCCCGTGAGCCAGGCGGAACTCGTGCTGGTGCAAGCTCTCGGCGAAACGGAACGCGGCAGTGGCGGGTTTGGATCGACAGGAAGATAGAACGCGAATCCGTAGCCTGCATGAAGCGCAGCGCAATGCAGGGACAGGCCAACCCAGCTGAAACGCCGGTCCCCGGATTGCGCTTCGCTCCATCCGGGCTACGCAATAGACCGAGTCTTTTCGTCACACTCTGCGCAATTCGATTCAAACGCGGCGGCATTTTTTAAGGCCGCGGTCATCGTTCACGGTCTGGACTCTTACCGGCCGACTCCCGAAGCAGATACTGTCCAACGATTCGTCTGAGGTGGTGTGGGGCCGCCTGAGAATCCGTGCGGCTTTTTGGGGCAATTCATGTCAGGCGTGACCGCAGTGATGCGTCGGACCTGGCTCGCATGCACTGCCATGGTGCGTGACGGGCTTGTCGGCATTGGTGCGTCCACCGCACTCGCCTCCTGCGCGCTTGCGGCGGACGACTCGCCGCTGACGCTTGCCGGCCTGCTCGATCTCGACCGCCAGGAAATCGCCGCGCTCACCACCGGCGGCGCCGTGCTCGGCTTCTCCGTCGTCTGCGCCATCCTGCTGATGCGCAACCGCCAGCGCGCAGCACGCACCGAGACCAAGTTGCGCAACGAACTGCATGCCTTGCAGACCGAAGCGGACCGTTTCCGCGCCTTGCTGTTCACCGAACCGCAGGTGCTGGTTTCCTGGGCGGCCGGCGACAAGCGCCCCGATATTTCCGGCGACACCGCGATCATGATGTCGCAGGACCCACAGACCCACCAGCCGCAACGCATCCTCGCTTTCGGCACATGGCTGCCGCCAGAACCCGCGCTGCGGATGGACCACGCCGTCGATGCGCTGCTCGATGCCGGCGAAGGTTTTGTGCTCAATCTCACCACCTCCACCGGCCGCGCCATCGAAGCGATGGGCCGCGCCATCGGTGGCCAGGCGATCCTGCGCATTCGCGAACTCAGCGGACTGCGCCGCGAGCTGGCCGAGATGACGCTGCGCTACCGGGAACTCAGCGAGGAGAGCGAGACGCTGCGCGGCTTCGCCAATGCCGCGCCATTCCCGATCTGGGCGCGGCATGCCGACGGCAAGCTCAGCTTTGCCAATGTCGCCTATGTGCACGCCACCGAAGCCAGCGACGTGACCGATGCCGTGGCGCGCAATCTCGAACTGCTCGACAGCGATCATCGCGCCAGCCTGACGCGCGTGCTGAACGACAATCAGCCCTTCACGGCCCGCGTTCCCGTGGTGATCTCTGGCGAACGGCGCATCTTTGACGTCCATGCCGCGCGCATCGGCAATGGCAGCGCCGGCATGGCCATCGATGCCAGTGAGGCTGCTGCACTTAAGGCCGCATTGCTGCGCATGGCGGAAGCGCATCGCCGCACGCTGGACCAGCTCTCCTCCGGCGTCGCCGTATTCGACGGCCAGCGCCGGCTCGCCTTCTACAACGACGCCTATCGTCGCCTGTGGGATCTCGACCGCGCATTCCTGGACAGCAATCCCGACGACTCCAGCGTGCTGGACCGCCTGCGTGCGGCGCGCAAGCTGCCGGAACAGCCGAATTTCCGCGCCTGGAAGACGAAGCTGCACGAGGCCTATCACGCCAATGAGGCGCATAAGGATGTCTGGTATCTGCCAGACGGCCGCGCGCTCTCCATCGTCACCACGCCGAATCCCGAAGGCGGCGTCACCTATCTCTATGACGACGTCACCGAGCGGCTGGATCTTGCACGGCGCTTCGATGGGTTGATCCGCGTTCAGCGCGAGACGCTCGACAACCTTGCCGAAGCCGTCGCGGTGTTCGGCAGCAATGGCCGTGCCCAGCTGTTCAACCCGTCCTTCGCCAAGATGTGGCGGCTGTCGGACGAGACGCTGGAGCAAGAGCCCCATATCGAAATGGTCGAGACGCTGTGCCGGCCGCTGTTCGACGATCCCGCCGTCTGGCAGACGATCCGCGGCGCCATTACCTCCATCGACAATCGTGCACCCGTGCCGTTGAAGATGGAGCGCAAGGACGGCAGCGTGCTCGCCTGCATGAGCATGCCGCTGCCCGACGGCGCGACCATGCTGACCTTCCAGGACATTTCGGACGCCGAGAACGTCGAGCGGGCGCTGCGCGAGCGCAACGAGGCGCTGGAAGCCGCCGACCAGATGAAGGTGGATTTCGTCCACCACGTCTCCTACGAGCTGCGCTCCCCGCTCACCACCATCATCGGCTTCGCGCATCTGCTCAGCGACCCGACCACTGGCCCGCTGCTCTCCAAGCAGGCCGAGTATTTAGATTACATCACGACATCGACCAGCGCCTTGCTGGCGATCATCAATAATATCCTGGATCTCGCCACCATCGATGCCGGCGCGATGTCGCTCAATCTCGGTCCGATCGATATCCGCAAGACCATCGATGCCGCGGCCGAAGGCGTGCAGGATCGCCTGGTGCGCGACCGCATCGCGTTGCAGATCGATGCGGATCCCAACATCGGCAGCTTCATCGGCGATGAAAGCCGCGTCGTGCAGGTGCTGTACAATCTGCTCGCCAATGCAGTTGGCTTCGCACCGCATGATTCGGCTGTGACGCTGCGCGCGGCGCGCACCGAACACATGATCATCTTCTCGGTGACCGATCGCGGCCCCGGCATTCCGCCGGACATGCAGGACAAGATGTTCGACTGGTTCGAGAGCCATGCCAACGGCTCGCGCCATCGCGGCGCCGGTCTCGGCCTGTCGCTGGTGCGCTCCTTCGTCGAACTCCATGGCGGCAAGGTGCGGATCGATTCGACGGTCGGAAAGGGCACCACGGTGAGCTGTGAATTCCCTTTGGACCAAACCGCACATCGTAACGCGGCCGAATGAGCGGCCTTTCCTCACACGCCACAATCACGACGGCGCTCGGTCACCTCTCCCCGCCGGGGAGAGGTCGCGCGCCCTTGCGCGCGGGTGAGGGGCAACCGCGGGCGACAGAGTTTGGGGAAGCCCCCTCACCCGCCCGGCTTCGCCGGTCGACCTCTCCCCGGTGGGGAGAGGTGAGCGAGCCCGGCCATGACGGGGCCCTTCGCGTTCTCCCTCGCACTCCCGAACGAAGACGCCACCGCCGCTTTGATGGCCGACCTTGCGCTGCTGATCAGCGCCGGTGACGTCATCACGCTGTCCGGCGATCTCGGCGCCGGCAAGACGTCCGCGGCCCGCGCGATGATCCGCTATCTCGCCGGCGACGACGAGCTCGAAGTGCCGAGCCCCACTTTCACGCTGGCGCAAAGTTACGACCTGCCATCATTCCCGCTGGTGCATGCCGATCTCTATCGCATCACCGATCCCGGCGAGATGGAAGAAATCGGCCTGTCTCCGCTGCCCGAAGGCACGGTGGCGTTGATCGAATGGCCGGAGCGGGCCGACGGCGATCTGCCGGCAGACCGCATCGAAATCACGCTGACGCATCGCCCGGCGCTGGGCTCGCTGGCGCGCGCCGCAGAGATCACCGGGCATGGCAAGGCCGCAGCCATCGTACAGCGACTGCAGGTGCTGCGCGAATTTCTTGACGAAGCACGCTATCTCGATGCCGGACGCCGGCGCATGGCGGGCGACGCCTCGACACGCTCCTACGCACGTCTGATCCGCGACGACGGCGTCTTCATTCTGATGAATGCACCGAAGCGGCCGGACGGCGCGCCGGTCTATGGCGGCAAGTCCTACAGCGCGGCGGTGCATCTCGCCGAGGACGTCAGGCCTTTCGTTGCCATCGCGAACGGGCTGCGCGCGCAGGGCATTTCAGCGCCGGCGATTCATCACGCCGATCTGGATGCCGGCTTCCTGATCACGGAAGACTTTGGCACCGAAGGCGTGATCGAGGGCACACCCTTCGCGCCGATCGTGGAGCGCTATCAGGCCGCGACCGACATGCTGGCGATGCTGCATGGCAAGGCGCTGCCCGAGCGCCTGCCCCTGCTGCCGCATCAGGATTACGCCATTCCCGTCTTCGATACCGAGGCACTGTTGATCGAAGTCGGCCTGATGCCTGAGTGGTATCTTCCGGACCGCGATGCTGCCCCGGGCGAAGTGCTGCAAGCCGAATTCTTCGCCATGTGGCGCGACATGCTGAGCGCCATCGAAGCCGCGCCGAAAACATGGGTGCTGCGCGATTTCCATTCGCCCAACATGATCTGGCTCGGTGACCGCGACGGCATCAATCAGGTCGGCGTCATCGATTTTCAGGACACCGTGCTCGGCCCTGCCGCCTATGACGTGGTGTCGCTGCTGCAGGACGCGCGAATCGACGTGCCCGAACAGATCGAACTGGCGATGCTGACGCGCTACATCAAGGCGCGCCTGGCCGCCGAGCCGGATTTCGATCCGGCGTCATTTGCCGAAATATACGCGATCATGTCCGCACAGCGGAACACACGACTGCTCGGCACTTTCGCACGGCTCAATCGGCGCGACGGCAAGCCGCATTATCTCAAACACCAGCCGCGCATCTGGACCTATCTCAACCGCTCGCTGGCGCATCCGACCCTGGCGGTGTTTCGCGATTGGTATGAACGGCACGTTCCGCCGCCGCAGGGATAGTTCGAACGCGACGAGAGTGCTTTTCCCTCCCCGGAGCGGAGCGAATGGGGAGGGTGGCGCGCAGCGCCGGGTGGGGTCTCTCCCCACGCGACGTCAGAGCTTGTGGAAGCACCCCACCCGTCTCGAAACTCGCTAAACGCTCGCTTCGATCCACCCTCCCCACCGCGCGGCTGCGCCGCTTGGGGGAGGGAAAGGAAATCCTTAACGCAATCTTAGCCCTGATCGACTTACTCTCGGCACCAAGATCGGCCAAGCCTCACCTGTGGGGCTTTCGGTACTGAGTAGGGATCGATCATGGCGACCACTGAACGGCGAACGGATCACAGGGTGGTTTTCGAGCGCGGCTTTCCCGCGCAGATGATGGGCATCGACGGCACCTGGCGGCGTTCCTGCATCCTCGAGGACGTTTCCGAAGTCGGTGCCAAGCTGACCGTCGAGACCTCCGTCGAAGGCCTCAATCTAAAAGAATTCTTTCTGCTGCTCTCATCGACGGGTCTGGCCTATCGCCGCTGTGAGCTTGGCTGGGTGAATGGCGACCAGATCGGTGTGAATTTCCTCAAACCTGGCGACAAGAAGAAGAAAGCTGCACGGCGCACCGAGAATGAGGAAGCAGATGCCTGAGCATGCTCCCATCGCGCGACGACAAGGTTTCAAATCAGTTCGTGTGTAGATCCACACTCAGCGCGTGATGGTGTCGCACCTCCGTCATGTCGCCTCATTATTGCTCGACCAATTTATGCGCGGCCACGCGCGCCGTGCTACACTCTCCGCAATTGATAAGAATCGACGCCGAGACGAAACGACATGTCCGTGAAACCCACCAAAGCCATGGTTCTCGCTGCCGGCCTCGGCCTGCGCATGCGCCCGCTGACCGAGACCATGCCGAAGCCGCTCGTGCCTGTCGCCGGCCAGCCTTTGCTGGATCACGTGCTCGACAAGCTGGCTGCCGCCGATATCAGCGAGGCCGTGGTCAATGTGCACTACCTGCCGGACATGATCATCGATCATGTGAAGTCGCGCAGCGCGCCAAAGATGACGATCTCCGACGAACGCGATCAGGTGCTCGGTACCGGCGGCGGCGTGGTGAAGGCGCTGCCGCTGCTCGGCGATGCGCCGTTCTATCATCTCAATGCCGATACGATGTGGATCGACGGGGCGCGACCGAATCTCGCGCGCCTCGCGGAAAGTTTCGATCCGGCCAAGATGGACATTCTGCTTCTGATGGCGCCGACCGCGAACAGCATCGGCTATTCGGGCAAGGGCGACTACGAGATGCGTACCGACGGCACGCTGCGCCGCCGCAAGGAAAACCAGGTGGTGCCGTTCGTCTATGCCGGCGTCGCGATCATCTCCCCGGCGATTTTCAAGGACGTCCCGGACGGCGAGTTTCCGCTGACACTGCTGTTCGACCGCGCCAATGAAGACGAGCGGCTTTACGGATTGCGCATGGACGGCGTGTGGATGCATGTCGGCACGCCCGACGCCGTCCGCGCCGCAGAAGACGCGTTCCTCGCCAGCGTGGCGTAACTCTTTTCATTCATTCTTGAGATGGCGCTCTGTTCACCTCTCCCCACCGGGGAGAGGTCGGATTGCGTAGCAAGCCGGGTGAGGGGTGCCCCACACGCCGACGTTACGTGTAGCCCCCTCACCCGCGCGCAAGGGCGCGCGACCTCTCCCCGGTGGGGAGAGGTGAACGGAGCTTCGCGACTCCCGCCGCTTCCCTCGTCATGCCATGATGCGCCCGTTCTCCGAATCGGGCCCATCATGCGCGTTTTCACCATTCCATCATCAGTGCCATTCCTGCGCACGCTGATTGCCGCGCTGGTAGATGGCACCCTCGTGCCGGGCTTCGAGGCACGCAGCGATCGCGCAAAACTCGCCACCGTCACGCTCTATCTCCCGACCCGCCGCGCCGGGCGCATGGCGCAGGAGGTGTTCCTCGATGTGCTCGGCGGCGACGCGGTGCTGCTGCCGCGCATCGTGCCGCTCGGCGATGTGGACGAGGAAGAACTCGCTTTCGCACATGCCGCAGCGCCTGACGCACTCGATCTGCCGGATGTGCCGGAAGCGCTCGATGGCTTGCAGCGCCGCTTACTGTTGGCGCAGCTGATCGGCGCCTGGGCAAAGCAGATCAGGCCCGAAGACACCACGCAGGCGCCACTGGTGGCTGGCGGCCCCGCCTCCATGCTCGCGCTCGGCGACGACCTCGCGCGGCTGATGGACGACATGGCGACGCGAAAAGTCGATTGGTCCAATCTCGACGCGCTGGTGCCCGATGCGCATGACCGATACTGGCAACTCACACTCGGCTTTCTCAAAATCGCGCGTGAGTGGTGGCCTGCCGAACTCATAGGCCGCGACCGCATCGAACCGGCGGTGCGGCGCGACCTGCTGATCGATGCGGAAGCCGCGCGGTTGAAGGCGCATACGGGTGGGCCGATCATCGCCGCCGGCTCCACCGGCTCGATGCCGACCACGGCGAAATTCCTGCATGCGGTGGCGCAACTCGCGCAGGGCGCCGTGGTGCTGCCAGGGCTCGACACCGATCTCGACGAAGCCTCATGGACGCTGATCGGCGGCCACCGCGACATGCTCGGTTTTGTCGAGGCTTCCGCATCCAACCATCCGCAATATGCGCTGCATGCGCTGCTGGAGCGCTTTGCAATCAAGCGCAGCGATGTGACCATCCTCGGCACGCCATCCCCGCACGGGCGTGAGTTGCTGGCCTCGGAAGCGATGCGGCCGTCCAATGCGACAGCGCAGTGGCACAAGCGGCTGAGCGATCCCGCGGTGGAGCAGAAGATCGCGGCCGGCATGACGAAACTCTCGGTCATCGCTGCCGCCAATCCCGAAATGGAAGCACTCGCCATCGCGATCGCGATGCGCGAGGCGCATGAACAGAAGAAATCCGCCGCACTGGTGACGCCCGACCGTGCATTGGCACGGCGCGTGATGGCGGCGCTGGGACGCTGGAATCTGCTGTTCGACGATTCCGGCGGCGATGCGCTGACCGAAACATCGGCCGGCATCTTTGCGAGGCTCGTGGCAGAGACTGCGGCCGAGCAACTGGAGCCCGCAACGCTGCTCGCGCTGCTGAAACATCCGCTGTTTCGTCTCGGCGCGCCCGCGCATGGCTGGAAAGACGCCATCGAGACGCTGGAGATCGCGCTGCTGCGCGGGACGCGACCGGCGCCGGGCACGATGGGGCTCAAGCAGGATTTTGCGCGGTTTCGCGAGGAGCTCGGCAAACTGCATCGCCGCGAGCCATCCATGGTGCATGGCGCCGAGCCGCGCGCAAAACTAAAGGGCGACGCGCTCGATCGTGTCGACGACCTGATCTCGGAATTGCAGAAGGCGCTCGCCCCGCTGGAGAGCATTCATCCGGTCCGGCCGATCGATTTCGCTGCGGTGGCGCAGCGCCATCGGCAGGCGATCGAACTGCTATCGACCGACGACAAAGGCGGCATCGTCGCGCTCGGCGGCCGCACCGGCGGCACTGCGCTGGCAAAGGCGTTCGACGATCTCTGCGTGAAGGAAACGCCGGAGGACGGCAGCGAGGATCGTCTCGTCCTCTCCGGCTTGACGCTGCAGCTCCGCGATTACCCCGAAGTATTCCAGACCGCCTTTGCCGATCGCATCGTGCGCCGGCCGGAAGTCGCCGATGCAAAACTGCGCATCTATGGCCAGCTCGAAGCGCGGCTTACGCAATCGGATCGCGTCATTCTCGGCGGCCTCGTCGAAGGCATCTGGCCGCCCTCGCCGCGCACCGATCCCTGGCTCAGCCGTCCCATGCGCAATCAGCTCGGCCTCGATCTGCCTGAGCGCCGCATCGGCCTCACCGCGCATGACTTCGTGCAATTGCTCGGCCATGACGAGGTGATCCTCAGCCATGCGGCGAAAGTCGGCGGCGCGCCGGCGGTGGCCTCGCGCTTCCTGCATCGCATGGAAGCCGTGGCCGGCGACGTGCGCTGGAAGGCGGCGAACAAGGCCGGCGAAAAATATGTGCTCTATGCCGAGATGCTGGATCAGCCGGACGAGGTCAAACCCGTCTCGCAGCCGGAGCCAAAACCGCCGCGCGACTCGCGACCGCTGCGCCTCTCCGTCACCGCCATCGAGACATGGCTGCGCGATCCCTATTCGATCTACGCGCGATATATTCTCGGCCTCGCGCCGCTCGAGCCCGTGGACATGCCACTCTCCGCCGCCGATCGCGGCTCGGCGATCCACAATGCGATCGGCGATTTCACGGTGGAACATAACAAGGCGCTGCCGGACGATCCCGCTGCCGCCCTGCGCGCCATCGGCAAGGTGCATTTCGATCCGCTGATGAACAGGCCCGAAGCGCAGGCGCTGTGGTGGCCGCGCTTCCTGCGTATCGCCTCATGGTTCGCCAATTGGGAAATCGAGCGCCGCATCAATGTGGCCAGCATCGATGCCGAGACGGATGGCCAGATCGACATCCCGCTCGATCACGGCCGCGTCTTCCGCCTCACCGCGCGCGCGGACCGCATCGAGCACCGCACCGACCGCACCTTTGCGCTGCTGGATTACAAGACCGGCAATCCGCCCACCGGCAAGCAGGTGCGCATGGGCTTGTCACCGCAGCTGACATTGGAAGCCGCCATCCTGCGCGAAGGTGGTTTCCGTGGCATCGCTGCAGGATCGTCGGTGAGCGAGCTCACTTATGTTCGCCTCAGCGGTAACAATCCGCCAGGCGAGGAAAGGCCGATCGAATTGCGCATCGAGCGCAAGGACGAGCCACAGCATCCCGACGATGCCGCCATCGAGGCGCGCGCAAAGCTGGAAGCGCTGATCCGCAAATTCGAGAATGAGGACACCGGCTATACATCGCTGGCGCTGTCCATGTGGTCGAACCGCTTCGGCGCCTACGACGATCTTGCCCGCATCAAGGAATGGTCCGCCAATGGCGGCGCGGGAGGCGAGGCATGAGCGGCCCGCGTGTAATCCCTGATGCAGCCACGGCCAAACAGAAGCTGGCGTCCGACCCGACCGCCTCGGTGTTCGTCTCGGCCAATGCCGGCTCGGGCAAGACCTATGTGCTGGTCAATCGCGTTATCCGCCTGCTGCTCAATGACGTGCAGCCGGAGAAAATCCTCTGCGTCACTTTCACCAAGGCCGCTGCCGCCAACATGGCGGAGCGCGTGTTCACACGGCTCGGCCACTGGGTCACGCTCAGCGACGCCGAACTCGACGCAGAAATCAGAAACGCAGGCGTAGCCACACCGAATGCGAAGCTGCGCGCCCGGGCGCGCGAGTTGTTTGCCTCTGCGCTGGAGACGCCGGGCGGGCTGAAGGTGCAGACCATCCACGCGCTGTGCACGCGGCTGCTGCAGCAGTTTCCATTCGAGGCGAATATCCCTGCCCGTTTCAGCGTGCTGGATGACCGCGACCAGAACGAGATGATGGAGCGCGCGTCGCTGGCGGTGCTGCTTGCGGCCGCGGCGGCGCCAAACAGCGCCGAAGGCCGCGCGCTGACTATTGCGATGACATCTGCGGCGGACGTCACCTTCCGCGACGTGGTGCGCGAGGCGAGCCTCAGCCGCGATCAGTTCCTGGCCTGGATCGCACGTGCCGGCTCCACCGAGGTGGCGATGGCGCAGCTTTGCGCGACGCTGGGTGTGTCATCGACCGACACGCGCGAGGCGATCGAGCTGGAGATCGTCGATGGTCCGCATTTGCCACGCAAGGAATGGATCGCGGTCGCCGAGATTCTCGGCACCGGCAGCAAGACCGATGGCGATCAGGCCACGCGGCTGCGCGATGCGCTGGTTCTCTCCGGCACCGAGCAGGTCGAGAAATATCTTGAACTGTTCCTGACCAAGGAACAGTCCCTCCGCAAATCGCTCGCGACCAAGAAGATCGTCGACAACTATCCCGGCGTCATCGCCACGCTTCAGCGTGAGGGCGATCGCATCATCACCCTGCTGGATCGCCGCCGCGGTGTTGCCATGCGCGAGCGCACGGAATCGCTGTTGGTGATCGCAAGCCAGGTGGCCGAAAACTATCGCCGCGAGAAGATCGAGCGCGGACTGCTGGATTACGACGACCTGATCGACCGCACGCTGACGCTGCTGGAATCCGGCGCGGCCGGCTGGGTGCATTACAAGCTCGACCGCGGCGTCGATCACGTGCTGATCGACGAGGCGCAGGATACGAGCCCGCGGCAATGGGACATCCTCACGCATCTGATCGCGGAATTCACCTCCGGCGAAGGCGCGCGCGACGGCGTCAAGCGCACCATTTTCGCGGTGGGCGACGAGAAGCAATCGATCTTCTCGTTCCAGGGCGCGGCGCCGCGCGAATTCGACGAGCGGCGGCGCGCATTGCAGTCGCGTTTCACTAAGGCC
The DNA here is from genome assembly GCF_018279705.1 of Tardiphaga alba. NCBI lineage: Bacteria > Pseudomonadati > Pseudomonadota > Alphaproteobacteria > Hyphomicrobiales > Nitrobacteraceae > Tardiphaga > Tardiphaga alba. The sequence goes on along the minus strand of NZ_CP036498.1, from coordinate 319,495 downwards.
GGGCTGCAATTCGATCCGGTCGCCTTCACTTATTCGTTTCGCACCGGTGCCGCGATCCTGCAATCGGTCGATCATGTGTTTCGCGATGAGGCGATCTATCGCAGCATCCACAATGAGAGCGCCTATCCACAGCATGAATCGCTGGACGATGCCGGCCCGAGCCTGATCGACCTGTGGGAGCTGGAACAGCCGGACGAGCGCCCCAGCATCGAAGGCTGGGATGCGCCGTTCGACAAGCGCTCCGAGACCAGCCCGGAAGTGAAGCTGGCGCGGCGCGTGCAGGCCGAGATCAAGGAGCTGATCGCAGCCAAGACGGAGACCGGACCGCTCGGCAAAAGGCGACGGCTGTCTTACGGCGACATGCTGATCCTGGTGCGGCGGCGTGGCGCGGCGTTCGATGCCATCATCCAGGCGCTGAAACATGCCGGCGTGCCCGTGGCCGGCGCCGACCGGCTGAAGCTCACCGAACATATCGCCATCATTGATCTGATGAATCTCGCGGACGCACTGCTGCTGCCGCAAGACGATCTGGCGCTCGCCACGGTGCTGAAGAGCCCGCTGTTCGGGCTTGATGACGACGATCTCTACACCATCGCATGGGAGCGAACGGGATCGCTGCGCGACGCGCTCGGCGTGAAGGCCGCAAGCGATGCGAAGCTGAACAATGCGCTGACGCGGCTGATCGCCTGTGAACGGCGTTTTGCCAGCGAGACGCCATTCGCCTTCTATGCGTGGCTGCTCGGCGGTGATGGCGGGCGGGCGCGCATCCTGAAGCGCCTCGGCTTCGAGGCCAATGATGCGCTCGACGAGTTCCTCGAACTCGCGCTCGGCTATGAACGCAAGGCGCCGGCCTCGTTGCAGGGCTTTGTCGCCTGGCTGCGCGCAGCGGACACCGAAGTGAAGCGCGACATGGAGATCACCCGCGACGAGGTGCGGGTGATGACGGTACATGGCGCCAAGGGCCTCGAGGCGCCCGTGGTGTTCATGATCGACACCACGTCATCGCCATCGGATTCGCAGCGGATGAACCTGATCCATGTGCCGCAGGGCAATGCCGCGCCGGGTCCATCCGGCGTGGTGGTGTGGGCCGGCAAGAAGAGCGACGATCCGGAAGCCGTGGCGCTGGCGCGCGCGGCCATGATCCAGGACACCGAGGACGAGTATCGGCGGCTGCTCTATGTGGCGATGACACGCGCGGCGGACCGGCTGATCGTCGGCGGCTGCATGCCCGGCAACCGCAACGCTGTGCGCGAGCACTCCTGGTATGACCTGATCCAGAAAGGGCTGGAGAATTCCGGCCTGCACATGCAGCAGGTGCCGCCGCCGGATGGCACGGTGAAGCGCTACACCAAGCCGGGCGAGCCTGTGCCGGCGCTGAGCGCTGCGGCGACCGTGGCGACGGCTGCGCCGGTTGAACTGCCCGCCTGGCTGCACGGCACGATCGGCGACCAACCCCGGCGCGAGAGCCTGCTGCGGCCTTCGGACGCCGAGGATGATGACCGCTTCACCGCTCTGCCTGGCGAAGCCGAGCGGCAGCGCAAGATGGCCATGCAGCGCGGCACGCTCGTGCATCGGCTGCTGCAATCGCTGCCGGACGTTGCCGCCGACAAGCGCCGCGATACGGCGATGGGTTTCCTCAACCGCAAGGCGGAGCAGAAGGACGGCTGGACCGACATCGAGCGGGGCACGCTGGCGAAACAGGTGCTGACGCTGCTGGCAGAACCCGGCCTCGCCGCGCTGTTCGCGCCGGGCAGCCGGGCGGAAGTGGCGGTGGCCGGGCGGCTGAGCCGGCTGGACGGCTCGACCTTCCTCGTGTCCGGCCAGATCGACCGGCTGGTGGTGACACCGACGGAGGTGCGGATCGTCGATTACAAGACCAACCACAACCCGCCGCGCAAGCTGGTGGCGGCGCCAAAGGCCTATATCCGGCAGCTCGCGCTGTATCGCGGGGTGCTGGCCAAGCTTTATCCGGACAGGCCGGTGCGCGCGGCGCTGCTCTGGACGGAAACCATTGAGATGATGGAGATTTCCAGCGCCGCGCTGGACGCGGAGCTGGCCGCCATCATCGCTGCGTGAGCATGCCTTGACCCGGCAAGGGGCGTTCATAGGTTGGATGCATCATTCCGGCGCGCGATTCCAATCCGCGCCTTTCATTGGACAGAACGAGGAATAAGACCATGGGTGTTGGCAAGGTTTCAGACGCCGATTTCGAAACCGCAGTGCTCGGCGCGACGGGCCCGGTGGTCGTCGATTTCTGGGCCGAATGGTGCGGCCCCTGCCGCATGATTGCGCCGGCCCTCGACGAGATCTCCGCCGCCATGGGCGAGAAGGTCACCATCGTGAAGCTGAATGTCGACGAGAATCCTAAGACCGCTTCGAAATATGGCGTGATGTCGATCCCGACGCTGATGATCTTCAAGGGCGGCGAAATGGCCTCCCGCCAGGTCGGCGCCGCCCCGAAGGCGAAGCTGCAGCAGTGGATTTCGTCGGCGGTGTAAGCCACGGGTGATATGAGTTTGAAGAACGGCCGGTGAGGTGACTCGCCGGCCGTTTTTATTTGCGGTTTTAACCCCGCTTGTCGTCACCCGGCTTGACCGGGTGACCCAGTAAACTCAGTCACAGCGATGTGTACTGGGTTGCCCGGTCAAGCCGGGCAACGACAGACGGGTATGGACTACCTGATCCACCCCGTCGCCAGCGCATTCGCCCATTCCGCGCGCTCATTCTTGCGCGCCAGCGCGGCCATCTTCTCGTGATCATACGGCACCTGCCGAAACGTCACGTCCCAGCGCCCGTCCCGCTTTTCAACGATCGCATAGCACGCATCGGGCGTGCCGACTTCGAGCGCATGCGGATATGGCACGACATCGCGGTAGCCGGGGCCGCCGACGCTGCCGGGATTGACGATCATGCGACCATCGCGAAGGCGAATCGAGCGCGCGATATGCGTGTGCGCGCAGAGGATCAGCGATTGCGGGATGCCCGCCGCTTTCGCCTCGATGTCCTCGATCGCAGCCATATGCACCACGCCCTCTGGTGTTACGGCTTCCATCCAGTAGGTGTTGTCGTCATCCGGCGTGGCGTGCACGCAATAGACCTCATCGCGATAGATCGCGCTGTGGGGCAATGCGCGCAGCCAGTCCATCTGCGCCGGTGTGAGTTGACTGTGCGCGAGACGATCCGACGGATACATCTCGTCCAACGTCCAGTCGGTGACATAACGATCGTGATTGCCGCGCACGCAGACGGCATTCATGCCCATCATGAGCTCGACCGTGCGATGGGCGTCCATCGGGCCGGAGACCATGTCGCCGAGATTGACGATTTCGGTGACGCCCTGCCTTTTGATGTCAGCAAGCACGGCTTCGAGGGCGAGATAGTTGCCATGAACATCGGCAAGAACAGCGAAACGCATTTTGCCTTCTCCCAAAGATAGTTGGGAACACTACATGCATGGAGCGTGCCGTGGAGCGAGAAATCGTAGCCTGCATGGAGCGCAGCGCAACGCAGGGACCGGCAGCATGTTGAAGCGCCGGTCTCCGGATTGCGCTTCGCTCCATCCGGGCTACGGGAGCTACACCGGCAGCGTGCCGTTCTCCGCAAGCACATGGCCGGCGAGATAGAGCGAGCCTGATATCAGCACGCGTGGCGGCACTTCATAGGCCAGCCGCCGCAGCGACTGCAGCGCGGCGCTGGCGCTCTCCGCCGTCTCCACACGCATGCCGAGCGCGCGGCCGGCATCGACGAGTTTTTCAACCGGCATGACACCCGCGCGATCAGGAATCGGCACTGCGATGATGTGGCGCGTGAGACCCGCGAAATTGGCGAGAAAGCCAGTCGCATCCTTGTTGCCCATCATGCCGACGATCACCACGAGGGGTCGCGGCACGCGCTCTTCGAGATCACCGAGCGCTTCGGCAATGACGCGCCCGCCTTCGGCATTGTGGCCCCCATCGAGCCAGAGCTCGGACTCATCGGGTGCGAGTGATAGCAGTTTGCCGGAGGTGAGCCGCTGCATGCGCGCGGGCCACTCGGCGCTGGCAACGCCGTGCTCATAGACCGCGGGATCGAACTTGAATTGCGGGAGTGCACGCAATGTCGCGATGGCAAGACCGGCATTGCCGAACTGATGATGCCCGAACAGACGCGGCGCGGCGAGATCCATCAACCCGCGATCGTCCTGGTAGACGAGACGGCCACGCTCGACGCTGATGTGCCATTCCTGTCCGGCGCTGTGGGTTGGTGCATGTTGCCTGCGCGCTTCGCCTTCGAGAACGGCGGCCACGTCGGGGATTTGTTCGGCGATGATCACTGGCGCGCGGCGCTTGATGATGCCGGCTTTTTCCGCTGCGATCTTCGCGATGGTGTCGCCCAGAAAATCCGTGTGATCGATAGCGATGGGCGTGATGACGGAGGCGATCGGCGCCTCGATCACATTGGTGGCATCGAGCCGGCCGCCGAGGCCGACTTCGAGCAACAGCACATCGGCAGGATGGCTGGCGAAGATGTGGAACGCCACCGCCGTCTCCGCCTCGAACAGCGTGATCGGCGCGCCGGCATTGACGGCTTCCACATAGGCGAAGGCATCGCGGAGGTCGTCATCGCTCACCAGCATGCCGCCGAGACGGATGCTCTCATTCATGCGGACGAGATGCGGCGAGGTATAGACGTGAACGCCCAGGCCGGCGGCCTCAAGGATCGCGCGCAGATACGCGATGGTCGAGCCCTTGCCATTGGTGCCGGCGACATGGATCACCGGCGGCAATCGGCGCTCGGGATTGCCGAGCTGCGCCATCAGGCGCTGCATCCGCTCCAGCGACAGGTCGATCGTGTTCGGATGCAACGACGACAGTCGCGCCAAAATCTCGCCAAGCGGCGACGATGTCGGCGCGGTCTGGCTCACGCTTGCGGGGCCGGCACCGCGTCGGGCGCCACGGCGATCTGCTCGGGCAGCACGCGCGGAGCTGCTTCCTGAGCCGGTGCCTTCATCAGCAGGCGGCAGAGGCGCGCCAGGGTCGGCTTCAGATCATGGCGATGCACGACCATGTCCACCATGCCGTGATCGCGCAGATATTCGGCGCGCTGGAAACCTTCGGGCAGCTTCTCACGGATGGTCTGTTCGATGACGCGGGCGCCGGCAAAACCGATCAGCGCGCCGGGCTCGGCGATCTGGATGTCACCGAGCATCGCATAGGACGCGGTGACGCCACCGGTGGTCGGATTGGTGAGCACGACGATGTAAGGCAGCTTGGCTTCGCGCAGCATCTGCACGCCCACGGTGGTGCGCGGCAGCTGCATCAGCGACAGAATGCCTTCCTGCATACGCGCGCCGCCGGAGGCCGCGAAGACGATAAAGGGCGATTTCTTTTCGACCGCGAGTTCGAGGCCGCGGACCAGCGCTTCGCCGGCAGCCATGCCGAGCGAGCCACCCATAAAATCGAAGTCCTGCACGGCCACCACGGTGCCCATGCCTTCCATCTTGCCGTAACCGACCTTCACGGAATCGACCATGCCGGTCTTGGTGCGGGCATCCTTGATGCGATCGACATATTTGCGCTCGTCGCGAAACTTGAGCGGATCGGCGACCACGTCGGGCAGCGCCACGTCGTACCAGGTCTCGTTGTCGAACACCGACTTCAGGCGCGCGGTGGCGCCCATGCGCATGTGATAGTTCGAGCCGGGAATGACGAACTGGTTGCTCTCGACGTCCTTGTAGAACACGAGCTGGCCGGTATCCGGACATTTGATCCAGAGATTCTCCGGCGTCTCGCGCCGCAGAATGTTGCGGATTTTCGGACGGACGACATTGGTGAGCCAGTTCATATCAGTCTCCGCGTCGCGTGGATCGAGCGTCGCATTTGGTATTCATATGGCGGCCCGGGCCATGCCCGGCAACCGCGGTTCGTCCCCAATACGGGGAAATTCAGCTTATTCTGCGGCCTGTTTTGCGCCGCGGACGCCTGCGGCCAGCGCTGCAGTGAGGTCTGCGACGGCAGACACCGTCTTTGCCGTCGCCTTGCCGTCCGCGTCCAGCGAGCCCTTGAGGGCGTCGATCAGCGCCGTACCGACCACTGCGCCATTGGCATGGCTGGCGATCGCCTTCGCGGCTTCCGGGGTGCGAATACCGAAGCCGACGCAGACCGGCAGCTTGGTATGGCGCTTGATGCGCGCCACCGCAGTGCCGACCACGGATGCATCGGCAGCGGCCGCGCCAGTGATGCCGGTGACGGAGACGTAATAGACAAAGCCCGAGGTGTTCGCGAGCACGGCCGGCAAGCGCTTGTCGTCCGTGGTCGGCGTCGCGAGGCGGATGAAGTTGAGACCGGCCTTCATCGCGGGGATGCAGAGCTCGTTGTCTTCTTCCGGCGGCAAATCGACGATGATCAGACCATCGACGCCGGCTTCCTTGGCATCGGGCAGGAACTTGTCGACGCCGTAGATATAGATCGGATTGTAGTAGCCCATCAGCACGATGGGCGTCTTGTCGTCGGTCTTGCGGAAGTCGCGCACCAGCTGCAGCGTCTTGCGCAGCGTCATGCCGGCCTGCAGCGCGCGCAAGCCCGCCGCCTGGATCGATGGGCCATCGGCCATCGGATCGGTGAAGGGCATGCCGAGCTCGATGATATCGGCACCAGCCTTCGGCAGCGCCTTGACGATCTCCAGCGCGGTCGCGAGATCGGGATCGCCGGCCATGACGAAAGTCACAAAAGCCGAACGGCCTTCGGCTTTGAGTTCGGCGAAACGGGTATCGATGCGGGTGGTCACGACTGGCGGCCCTTCAAAATATCACCCACCTGCGGGACGTCCTTGTCGCCGCGGCCGGAGAGGTTGACGACCATCAGGTGATCCTTCGGCAGTTTTGGCGCGAGTTCACTGACCTTGGCCAAGGCATGCGCCGGCTCGAGTGCCGGGATGATGCCTTCGAGTTTCGACAGCAGCTGGAATGCCGCCAATGCTTCCTCGTCCGTCGCGGAGAGATATTTCACACGACCGATGGAATGCAGCCAGGAATGCTCCGGGCCGATGCCGGGATAATCGAGACCAGCCGAGATCGAATGGCCTTCCTGGATCTGGCCGTCTTCATCCATCAAGAGATAGGTGCGGTTGCCATGCAGCACGCCGGGACGACCGCCCGCGATCGACGCGGCATGCAGGCCGGTGAGGCCGTGGCCGGCGGCTTCGACACCGTAGATATCGACGGACGTGTCATCAAGGAACGGATGAAACAGGCCCATCGCATTGGAGCCGCCGCCGATGCAGGCGATCAGCGAATCCGGCAGGCGGCCTTCGATCTCCTGCATCTGAACCTTGGTCTCGTCGCCGATGATCGACTGGAAGTCGCGCACCATCATCGGATAGGGATGCGGGCCGGCGACGGTGCCGATGCAATAGAACGTGTTGTGCACATTGGTCACCCAATCGCGCATCGCCTCGTTCATGGCGTCCTTCAGCGTGCGCGCACCGACCTGCACCGGCACCACCTTGGCGCCGAGCATTTCCATGCGGATCACATTGGGTTGCTGCCGTTCGACGTCCACCGCGCCCATATAGACGATGCATTCCAGGCCGAAGCGCGCGCAGAGCGTCGCCGTCGCCACGCCATGCTGGCCGGCGCCGGTTTCGGCGATGATGCGCTTCTTGCCCATGCGGCGCGCGACCATGATCTGGCCGAGCACATTGTTGACCTTGTGCGAACCGGTGTGGTTGAGCTCTTCGCGCTTCAGATAGATTTTTGCGCCACCAAGATGCTCGGTGAGGCGCTCCGCCAGATACAGCGGCGACGGGCGGCCGACATAGGCCTTGAGATAACCGTCCATCTCCTTGCGGAAGGCAGGATCGGCCTTCGCATCTTCATAGGCCTTCTGCAGATCGAGGATTAGCGGCATCAGGGTTTCGGCGACGAAGCGACCGCCGAAGATGCCGAAATGGCCGGTCTCGTCGGGGCCGGTCCGATAGGAGTTTGGGATGGCAGTTGTCATCAGGTCGCCAGCTCTTCCGTTGCGCGCGCGGCGCGGATGAAATTGCGGATCATGTCGGGATCCTTGATGCCCGGCGCGCTTTCCACGCCGGACGAAATATCGACACCGCCGGCGCGCGTGATCCGCACGGCTTCAGCGACATTCTCTTCGTTCAAACCACCCGACACCATGAAGGGCAATTTGAGATCGAGCCCTTCGAGCAAGTGCCAGTCAAAGACTGCACCGAGGCCACCCGGTCGCGTCGCATCCTTCGGGGCCTTCGCGTCGAACAGAATGCGATCGCAGACAGCGGCATAGCCGGGGAGCGCTGCGAGATCGGCTGCGGTCTCGACGGCGATGGCCTTCATCACCGGCAGGCCGAATTTCTGCTTGATGTCCCGAATGCGCGCGACACTTTCCTTGCCATGCAGCTGCAGGATCTGCGGACGCAGCGCCTCGATGCTGTTGGCGAGCAGCGCATCGTCGGCATCCACCGAGAGCGCGACCTTCACGGCCTTCTTGACCTGACGGCCGAGCTTCTCGGCGACATCGAGCGAGACGTGACGGGGCGACGGCGGGAAGAACACGAAGCCGACCATATCGGCGCCAGCGACCAGAGCCGCATCGAGCGTCTCCGGCGTGGACAGGCCGCAAATTTTGACGGTCAGGGGCATGCTCTCAAAAGCCGCTGCGAACGGGAAAAGATGAAACGGTCAGGCCGGCGCCGGCAATGGCGCGCAACCGGGCGGGTTCTACAACGTCGCGCCGGCCTTGTCTCGCTCGCCCGCGGCATAACCGGGTCCAGACAGGGCCAGGGGCGCCCTCTGGGCCGCATTGCGCGTGGTGGCGACTTCGGCCCGCAGATCGGCCAGTTCGGACTTCGCGCGGCGCGCATCGGCCTCATGCTGGCGGGCGGCGCGGCGCCAGTGGCGCTGCCGGATCCAGGTGGCGATGCCACCCGCGAACACGCCGAGAATGGCGACCACGATCAGGACGACGAAGAGCGGCAGCGTCGCACCGATCGAGGGATCGCTGCTGTTGAAAGGATCGAACGAGACCGTCACCAGGTGACGATTGGCGACGGCAAAGACGACCAGGAGAATGGCAAGGGGAATGACGACCAGAGCCGTGAGGAATTTGCGCATCGACATCTCTCACGTAACAGTGAAGCAGAACCGAGGCGAAGCAGTAACGGGACCGCCCCAGTCATCGCGGCAACTCATCCGAAGATCGCGGAACCCGCTTACAATTCGCTGGCTTACGACGCGCTGGCTTCCGAGGCCTGAGCCGGCTCCGGCGCAGACGGATCGCGGTTCAGCCGCTCGCGCATTTCCTTGCCGGTCTTGAAGAACGGAACGCTCTTCTGATCGACCGGGACATGCTCGCCGGTGCGCGGATTGCGTCCCGCACGTGCAGGACGATGCTTCACGGAGAAAGCGCCAAAACCGCGCAGCTCGACACGATCACCGCGCGCGAGCGCTGCGACGATTTCGTCGAGGATCGCATTCACGATGTTCTCCACATCCCGCTGGTACAGATGCGGGTTGTGTTCAGCAATGCGTTGGACGAGTTCGGATTTGATCATCGAGACGTTGGGTTCTGAATTGGAGGATGCATTTCCGTGAAAAAGCCTTGAGCTGTCAAGTCGCTAAATGACTGATGACGGCCCGGAAAGTGCGTGACAATCGCTCTAAAAGACGCTTGGCCGCATCCCCGCAGCGCAGAGCGGCGGGTTGCGACCTCTTGGCGCGACATCTTCTGGATTCAATCTCAGTTCAGCGAGACCGGACGCCATAGCGCCAGCATCCCGTCCAGGCCCATACCATCGATGGCTTGCGCAAAGCCGCCCTGCTCCACCTGGCGCGCGATGGAGGACAGACCCACTGCATTCAGCGTGATCGACGTCGCCGCGCGCAGGAATGTAAGGTCACCCAATTTCGGCGACAGCTTGTAGTCCCGCACCGGCAGGTCGCTCTTGATCTTCTTTTCAGCCACCAGCCAGGCCACCGCGGTTTTCTCGTCGCCGACCTGATCGATCAGCTTGAGGCCGATCGCCTGACGGCCGGTGAAAACGCGGCCATCGGCCACTTTCTCGATCTGCGCTTCATCCATGGCGCGGCGGTTCTGCACGAGGCCGCGGAACCAGGTGTAGTTATCCTTGATCAGCGCCTCCAGCGCGGCACGTGCTTCCGGCGAGGGCTCGTCGATGCCGTTCGGCGCGGCCTTCAGCGGCGAGGATTTCACTTCCTCAAGCCTCACGCCGACAGTCTTCATCAAGCCGCTGAGCACGGGAAACTGCACCAGCACGCCGATGGAGCCGACCATCGAGGTCTGCCGCGCGACGATCTGGTCGGAAGCGAGAGCGGCGATATAGGCGCCGGAGGCGGCGACACCTTCGACCATCACGATCATCGGCTTCTTCGCCTTCAGGCGGACCAGCGCATCGTAAAGCTGCTCGGAACCGGCGACGGTGCCGCCAGGCGAATTGATCTGCACGATGACCGCGGCAGCCGACGACTTCTCCAATCGCTCCAGCGCCTCGATGCGCTCGTTGTTGCTTTGGATCAGCCCCTCGATCTTGATGCGGGCGATGGCGCCGGACGATGTCTGCGTGCCCGAGCGCGTCGCATAGAGGCCGCCGGCGACGATGGCGACCACGGCGACCAGCACCGCGATTGTCCGCCAAAAGGTCAGCTTGCGACGCAGCCTGCGGCGATCGACGATCACATCGGAATCAAGCGACATGCGGGGCTCCTGAACATCAGCGGGGCTGCATCTGTCGTCTGCGCAGCCTTTACTTGGGGTTTCTGGATTACCTCAATTGCGAGGCAATATGAAGAAAACAAGGTGACGCGTAGCCCGGATGGAGCGAAGCGCAATCCGGGGACCGGCGTTTCAACCAACTCGACATCCCCGCATTACGCTGCGCTTCATGCGGGCTACGGCCTGAGCCCAAACAAAAAGGGCCCCGGCAATGCCGGAGCCCCGATTTGTTGCACAGGTAAGTCGAAACTTACTTGTCGCCGCCCTGCTTGAGGGCCTTGCCGAGGATGTCACCCAGGGTCGCGCCCGAATCGGACGAACCATACTGTGCGATCGCTTCCTTCTCTTCGGCCACTTCGAGCGCTTTGATCGACACCTGGACCTTGCGGGCCTTCTTGTCGAACTGGATCACGCGGGCATCGACCTTCTCGCCAACGGCGAAACGCTCAGCGCGCTGGTCGTTGCGGTCACGCGCGAGTTCCGAGCGCTTGATGAAGGTGGTGAAGTCGGTGCCGGCGATCTGGACGTCGATACCCGAGTCCTTCACGTCGATGACTTCGCAGGTCACGACAGCGCCCTTCTTGACGTCGCCCGGCTCTGCGAAGGGGTCGCCTTCGAGCTGCTTGACGCCAAGCGAGATGCGCTCCTTCTCGACATCCACATCGAGGACGATGGCCTTGACCATGTCGCCCTTCTTGAAGTTGTCGATGACCTGTTCACCCGGCTGCTTCCAGTCGAGATCCGACAGATGGACCATGCCGTCCACGTCGCCATCGAGACCCAGGAACAGACCGAATTCGGTCTTGTTCTTGACTTCGCCTTCGACGGTGGCGCCGACCGGGAACTTCTCGACGAACACTTCCCACGGATTGCGCATGGTCTGCTTGAGACCGAGCGAAATACGACGCTTGACGCTGTCGACTTCGAGCACCTGCACTTCGACTTCCTGCGAGGTCGAAACGATCTTGCCGGGGTGCATGTTCTTCTTGGTCCACGACATTTCCGAGACGTGGATCAGGCCTTCGATGCCCGGCTCCAGTTCGACGAATGCGCCGTAGTCGGTGATGTTGGTGACGCGACCCGAGAAACGTGCGTTCAGCGGGTACTTCGCCTCGATGCCCTGCCACGGATCGTCGAGCAGCTGCTTCATGCCGAGCGAGATACGGTGGGTCTCGTGGTTGATCTTGATGATCTTGACCTTGACCGTCTGACCGATGGTGAGCACTTCGGTCGGATGGTTGACGCGACGCCATGCGATGTCGGTGACGTGCAGCAGGCCGTCGATGCCGCCGAGGTCAACGAACGCACCGTAATCGGTGATGTTCTTGACGACGCCGTCAATGACCTGACCCTCTTCGAGGTTCTGGACGAGTTCCTGGCGCTGTTCGGCGCGGGTCTCTTCGAGAACGGTACGACGCGACACGACGATATTGCCGCGGCGACGGTCCATCTTGAGGATCTGGAACGGCTGCGAGTTGTTCATCAGCGGAGCAACGTCGCGGATCGGACGGATGTCGACCTGCGAGCGCGGCAGGAAGGCCACGGCGCCGTCGAGATCGACGGTGAAGCCACCCTTAACCTGGTTGAAGATAACGCCGTTGACCTTCTCGTTGGCGTTGAACGCCTTTTCGAGCTTGCCCCAGCTTTCTTCACGGCGGGCCTTGTCACGCGACAGCACGGCTTCGCCGAGCGCGTTTTCGATCCGGTCGAGGAACACCTCAACTTCGTCGCCGACCTTCAATTCGCTATCACGGCCCGGGCCGGCGAATTCGCGCAGCGCCACACGGCCTTCGGTCTTCAGGCCGACGTCGATGACGGCCATGTCCTTTTCAATCGCAACCACACGGCCCTTGATGACCGAGCTTTCCTGAAGGTTGCCGCCCGAGAAGGACTCGTCGAGCATCGCGGCGAAATCGTCACGCGAGGGATTGTAGGAATCAATCGAAGCCATTTGTTCTCCAGATGCGGTATCTTGCCGGCCGTTCGGGTTAAGGGGCGCAACGAGAGCAAAGGGCCAAAGGTCCGCAACCTCTGGCGACCGCTTTGCATGGAGGTGCAAAAACGGGCCGGCAGGATGCCTTCGCAAATGATGCGTATTGTCAGCTTGGTATCCGGGACCAGAAAAGAGCGTATCGCAGCTCGAGACCGGGAGCGGGCGCTCCTCCAATGACGGCTGCGGTTTCGCCTTGATGCCCCTCGGAAAGAGAGATCGATCAGACCCGCTGCCGGCCCGCTCGGACGGCCTCGACAATGTCGATGGCGGCCCGGACGCCGCCTTCTATATCCAAATTGGAATTATCCAGCAAGTATGCATCTTCTGCAGGCTTTAAAGGCGCCACAGGGCGGTTCTGGTCGCGCTCGTCGCGCTTGAGGATGTCGGCCAGGACTAGCGCCTCATCCGCCGCCTCGCCGCGCCCCTTGGCCTCCAGCGTGCGCCGGCGGGCGCGGACGACGGGATCGGCCACGACATAGATCTTCACGTCGGCATCCGGGCAGATCACGGTTCCGATGTCGCGGCCGTCGAGCACGGCGCCGGGCGGTTCCTCAGCGAAATGGCGCTGGAAGTTGAGCAGGGCTTCGCGGACACGCGGGAAGGCTGAAACGATGGAGGCAGCGTCGCCGGCCTGCTGGGTCTTGAGCGCCGGGTTCCCGAAATGCTCGGGATCGAGGCTCTCGGCGGCATGCACGGCCTCGATCTCGTTGTTGAGATCGATCCCGCGCTCGATCAGCGCAAAACCGACCGCGCGATAAAGCACGCCGGTATCGAGATGACGGTAGCCATAATGCTTCGCCAGGCGCTTGCCGAGCGTGCCTTTTCCAGATGCGGCGGGTCCGTCGATGGCGATGATCATGTCGAAGTGGAACTTTCGTGTGTCAGCTCAGAACGGGCGCGCCGCAGCGGGCGCTCCTCGGTGAAGATGTTGCGGGACGCGAATTCGGCCGGGCTCGCGAAGGTGAGGTATTCGCGCATGGCATCGGTCGAACCGGTTGCCGTGAACCAAGGCTCGTCCAACCGACGCGACGGTCCGGATGCCCAGCTCGGCACCTGTCCGAGGCGATACTGCTTGGCGAGATATTCCGCAATCGCTCCTGCCAATGCGTCAAGCTTCGGGTCGCGGCCGAGCGCCGGCTCATCCGCCAGACTGGCGTAACGCGCATCACTGGTCGTAGCGAGATCGAAATGATCGACGAACTCGGCCAATGCGACGTCCTGTGCCGTTCCGGATCGAATCCGATCGACCGCCTCAGCGAGGGTATTTGGGCGCATCGCTCTTTCCTTCGCGGCTCATGTTTTTCAGCAAGAAGCGCTGCTTTTCCGACGAGGCAGCACTGATCGGAAAATACTTCGCCAGCAATGCGATCGCCTGATCGGCTGCTTCGATGCCGACGACATCCATCAAATTCAAAATGTCGAGGCGTTCTGTATCGCCGCGCAGAACGTCGGTTACCCGCATCGCTTTCAATTTCAATGCCAACAGATATTCAGCCGTCGGAACCGAGACAGCAAGTCCGGGCGCTGAGCCGCCACGCGGAAAAGTCCCGAATTCGAGATGATCGCCAGCATGGGTCGCCAGCGAGCTGAGATGAAACGCAACACCTTCATTCAGCCAATCACGGGACCAGCCGCGTTGAACGGCAATTCGCTCCGCCACCGCGAGCAGCCAATCCGGCCAGACTTTACCAATCTCCGCGATATCGACGTCTTCCGTCGCGAAGCGAAAATTGCTCGCCAGCATTAATGCCGAGCCGCCATACACAGCGATCTGCAGCTTCGTTCCGGCCGCGACCGCTGCCCGCCCAATCTCGTCGAAGGCGTCCAGCAAGGCATCGCGGTCGAAGCCTGTCGTCATGGCGTTACGCGAAATCCGCGCCCAGACGGCGCATCATCGGGATGAAATCGGGGAAGCTGGTGGCGATGAAGGTCGTGTCGTCGATGGTGACGGGCGCGTCCGACGCGCAGCCCATGACGAGGGCCGACATGGCGATGCGGTGATCCATGTGGGTGGATACCGTGCCGCCGCCGGGCACTTTGCCGGTGCCGTGGACGATCAGATCATCGCCGACGATCTCGGCCTTGACGCCATTGACGCGGATCATCGCGGCGGTGGCCTCCAGGCGATCGGATTCCTTGACGCGCAATTCCTGCAACCCGCGCATGATCGTGGTGCCTTCTGCGAAAGACGCGGCCACTGCCAACACCAGATATTCGTCGATCATCGACGGCGCACGTTCCGGCGGCACTTCGACGCCCTTCAACTTCGACGTCTTGACGCGGAATTTGGCCATGGGCTCGCCGGCATCGCCGCGAATGTCCAGCTCTTCGATATCCGCTCCCATCTCGCGCAGCGTCGTGAACAGGCCGGTGCGGAGCGGATTAGTCATCACGTCGGTCAGCTCGATCTCCGAGCCCGGGGTGATCAGCGCCGCCACCATCGGGAAAGCGGCGGAGGACGGATCAGCCGGCACCACGACATCGGCGCCCTTCAGTTCGGGCTGGCCTGTGAGCGTGATCTTGCGGCCATGGGCGCCTTCCTTCTCGGAGACGATCTCGGCGCCGAAATGTTTGAGCATCAGCTCGGTATGGTCACGGCTGGCCTCGGTCTCGATCACCGTGGTGGTACCGGGAGCCGACAGGCCGGCCAGCAGCACGGCTGACTTGATCTGCGCGGAGGCCACCGGCGTCTTGTAGACGATCGGGAGGGGATCGCGGGCGCCCTGCAGGGTCAGCGGCAGCCGGCCGCCCTCCTGGCTGGCAATGACCTTGGCGCCCATCAGCTCCAAGGGATCGACGATGCGGCGCATCGGGCGGCTGCGCAGCGAGGCGTCGCCGTCGAAGGTCACGGTAATCGGACAGCCGGCGACGGCGCCCATCACCAGCCGAGAGCCGGTTCCGGCATTGCCAAAATCCAGTGGCGCCTTCGGCTCGGCGAAGCCCGCCACGCCTACGCCATTGACCTTCCAAGCGAAATCACCCGTCCGCGCGACCTTGGCGCCGAGCGCCTGCATGGCTTTGCCGGTATTCAGCACATCCTCGCCTTCGAGCAGGCCGGTGATCCGGGTTTCGCCGACGGCCAGCGCGCCGAGAATGAGGGCGCGATGCGAAATCGACTTGTCGCCGGGCACACGCGCAGAGCCGTGCAAAGCGCCTGATTTGCGCGATGTGAGAGGCGTCTGCCGGGCTTTGGACGTGTCTTGGGACGTGTCTGGATGGCTCAAAATACTGTTCCCTTGCGCAAGCGGGCTCGTAGCATACGGGCCACGACGCGTCACGCGCCCGTCATTCACGTGCAAAGCGCTATTGACATGCGCGTCTCAACTAGCCAAGTGAAGCACCGTTTTTCAAGAAATCCCCAGGACACCTGCACGTGGCCAAATCCGACCTCGGAACCAAACGCATTTGCCCAACCACGGGCAAGAAGTTCTACGACCTCAACAAGACGCCGGTGATTTCGCCTTATACCGGTGAGGTGGTGCCGATCGCTCCGATTGCGCCGACCCGTGGCCGCGCTGCAGAGCGCGCCTCGGCCGCGAATGCGACGGACGAGAACGAGACCAACGAGAACGAGGAAATGGTGTCCCTCGAGGAGGCCGATGCCGAAGAGACCACCGGCAAGAAGGCTGCCATCCTCGAATCCGAAGACGACATCGAAGCCGACGATTCGGTCGATGATGATGATGACGATTCGACCTTCATCCCCGACGAAGACGAAGGTGATGACGATGTGACCGACATCATCGGCGATCATTCGAACGATGAAGAAGGTTAAGTGACAAGAACCTGACAACAGGACTTGTGATCTGCCCGAACATGTGGTTTGGGTTTGCCCGCGACGCCGCACCCAGTGCGTCGCAGGTTTCGGGGCCATAGCTCAGCTGGGAGAGCGCTTGCATGGCATGCAAGAGGTCGGCGGTTCGATCCCGCCTGGCTCCACCATCCTTCGCTCGCTTCGCGAGCTTCGGCTCGGCAAGCCAATCTCCACACCATCGGACGCGAAGCGAGCGAAGGATGTCACGCTGAAGCCCGCAGGGCGTAAGCGGGCCTCGGCGGTTCAATGTCCGATTCTCGCTCCCGCGCTCCACGCTATCGAGTAAGCTCTTCCCAACAGTCGATGTTCTTCTAGCGCCTGTGGGCGCACGCTGATGAAGTACGTCTACATTCTCGAAAGCCTCGATCTCGCGCACCATTACATCGGCATTGCCGATGATTTGCGGGGACGGCTCAGCAAGCACAATGCCGGCGAGGTGCCGCATACGTCGAAATATCGACCGTGGCGAATCAAGACATACATCGCATTCGATGACGCCAAGCGAGCTTTTGCTTTCGAGCGATACTTGAAGTCTGGCTCCGGCCGCGCCTTCGCAAAGAAGCGCCTTTAGCCGCTGCCTATTCGCCCAGCGCCTTGTTCAATCGATCCCTGAGCGCGACGATCTCGTCCTTCATCGCCACCATCTCTTCCACCGTGCAATCTGCGGCGCGGAGGATCCCCTGAGGCACAGCGTTGGCCTTGTCCCGCAGCGCCTTGCCCTGCGGTGTGAGGGTCACGATCACCGTGCGCTCGTCCTTTTCACCGCGGGTGCGTTTCACGAGGCCTGCTGTCTCCAGCCGCTTCAGCAACGGCGTCAGCGTGCCCGAATCGAGGAACAGCTTCTCGCCGATCTCCTTCACCGGCACGTTGTCGCGCTCCCACAGCACCAGCATCGCCAGGTATTGCGGATAGGTCAGCCCGAGCTTGTCCAGCAATGGCTTGTAGACACGGTTGAATGCATGGCCTGCGGAATAGACCGCAAAGCAAATCTGATTATCGAGCTGCAGGAGGCCTGCCGGGGCCGGTTTCTTCGCCATCATCATCTCCTGAGCCCATCTGGCCACGCGGCGCCAGCCCCGCCAAGCCCGCTCACGATCTGTTGAGCACAATATAATCGCGCGCCTGCGCTTTTGCATTGCGCACAATCTAATTGTACACCATTATTCATCGCATCAACAACGACGCGCAAGCGCCCAACCGAAGGAGACCACCATGTCCGTGAACGTTCTCTACAAGACCAGCGCCAAGGCAACCGGCGGCCGCGACGGCCGCGCTACCACCACCGACGGCTCGCTCGACGTCAAGCTCGTCACCCCGAAGGAACTCGGCGGCGCCGGCGGCGAAGGCAACAATCCCGAGCAGCTGTTCGCCATGGGCTATTCGGCTTGCTTCATCGGCGCGATGAAGTTCGTGGGCTCGCAGGGCGGCCCGAAGGTGCCGGCAGATGTGTCGGTGACGGCGACTGTGGGTATCGGCCCGCGCTCGGCCGGCGGCTTCGGCCTCGATGTGGAGCTCGCGATCTCGTTGCCCGGCCTCGATCGCACTGAGGCAGAAGCGCTGGTCGAGAAGGCGCACCAGGTCTGCCCGTATTCGAATGCCACGCGCGGGAATATCGAGGTGCGGTCGGTCATTTTGTGAGGCGGTAGCCGCAAATGCTGCTGTCATCGCCCGGCTTGACCGGGCGATCCAGTAGACACCGGCGCAGCTGATCGAACGCATAGACCTGTGTTTACTGGATCCCCGCTTTCGCGGGGATGACAGGCGGAGTTGCGTTCGCACTCACGATCATAGCGGCTGCGCGCACACGCCCATTGCCGCATGCACTGATCCCCGGTACCCCTGACAGCCTTCACGATGCTCTCTGGCATAAGAACAACGACACTCAAGAGAAGGCTGATTGAATGAGCTTACCCGTAGCCCCCGGCGCGATTGCCGGCCTGCGCGTGATCGATCTGTCGCGTGTGCTCGGTGGTCCCTACTGCACGCAGATCCTGGGCGACCACGGCGCTGATATCGTCAAGGTCGAACCACCGGCTGGTGATGAGACCCGCGACTGGGGCCCCCCGTTCCACGACGAGGACGCAGCCTATTTCGTCGGCGCCAACCGCAACAAGCGCTCCATCGGCCTCGACCTCGCATCCGAGGGCGGACGCGCGGTGCTGATGCGCATGCTCGACGATGCCGACGTGATGATCGAGAACTTCAAGCCCGGCACGCTCGACAAATGGGGCATCGGCAACGACTTTTTGCGCGAGAAATTCCCGCAATTGATCCATTGCCGCATCTCCGGCTTCGGCGCCGATGGCCCGCATGGCGGCCATCCCGGCTATGACGCCATCATCCAGTCGATGGTCGGCCTGATGGCCTCCACCGGCTCGCAGGACTCAGGCCCGACGCGTATCGGCGTCGCGCTGGTGGACATGTGCACCGGCCTTTATGCCTGTGTCGGCATCCTGATGGCGCTGCAGGAGCGTGCGAAATCCGGCCTCGGGCAGTTCGTGGAAGCGACGCTGTATGAGACCGGCCTCGCGATCATGCATCCGCATACGTCGAACTACTTCTACAATGGCGGCAAGCCGCCCGCCCTCACCGGCAACGAGCATCCGAACCTGGTGCCCTATGCCGTGTTCAAGGCGCGCGACGGCAACATTTTCATGGGCGTCGGCAATGACGGCACCTTCCGAAAACTGTGCCGCGAACTCGGCAAGCCCGACCTCGGAACCGACGAACGCTTTGCGCGCAACCGCGACCGCGTCGTGAATCGCGATGCGTTGCGGGCTGAGCTCGAAGCGATCCTGTCGCAGCATGACTCTGCACCCTTGTGCGAACGCCTGCTCGGCGCCGGCCTTCCCGCTGGTCCCGTGCAATCGATCGACAAGGCGCTTGCCAATGCGCACACAAAACATCGCG
Source organism: Tardiphaga alba (assembly GCF_018279705.1). Classification (NCBI taxonomy): domain Bacteria; kingdom Pseudomonadati; phylum Pseudomonadota; class Alphaproteobacteria; order Hyphomicrobiales; family Nitrobacteraceae; genus Tardiphaga; species Tardiphaga alba. The sequence continues at coordinate 300,057 of NZ_CP036498.1, read as the reverse complement.
GCGATGTCATCGAGAAGGACTGGTACAAGGGCGTTGCCTCACCGGTCCGTTTTGATC